>DVNY01000148.1 GCA_018714085.1 Candidatus Caccomonas pullistercoris | reverse complement strand
GTGTGTGTGTGTGTGTGTGTGTGTGTGTTTATACAAGAAACACACATGCGCAAATTTTTGAGGAAGATTTTGTGCGCAATGTTTTGAGCCAGTGACGACACTGTCATCCAGCCCGTGTGGCTATGTCCGCCACACAGTTGCACCGGTAGTTGTTGAGATGGTATGTGTCCGTGTTGTGTCATTGTCTCATCGCTGCTTAGTTGTAAGCGGGCGCCTTTGTGAACTTTTGCAAAGGTAACACGAATACGGCTTTCGACGGTAGCTTTCGACCACTTAGTAGTCCGAAAAATTCACGCTTGTAGTCCGAAAAATTCACGCGCACTTTCGGATGTTGCTAATAATCAGTTATTTGCGAAATTTTCGTCTTTCAGCCTCTCAGCTATACTTTTCGGGATTTTTCTTTGGATTTTTTGGCGAACAAGTGTAGGATGACGGCAGTGTCATGACGAATTCCTTCGTAGTGGGGTTAGGTCGCAGCAATGGATTATACCATCGCAGAAGGTAGTATATAAATCAAAATTCCACTCTCATCAATACGGAGGTAAGCATTTCACGGTTCATGGCGCAATTTCCGTTATGATAGTGCCGCTCAACCATCTCCACGCTGTTACCTGCTGCATTGGCGAAGCACGGTGAGTTCAGTCCATCGTTGATTGCCACTGTGAGGCCTGTATGGCTGGATAAAATAATTTCGACTTAATACAAAAATCCACCCCGGAACTCATGTCCGAAGTGGATTGCGGTGCGTACGGGACTCGAACCCGTGACCCCATGCGTGACAGGCATGTATTCTAACCAGCTGAACTAACGCACCTGATGGCTTTTCTTTGGACTGCCTTTTCTCTCAAAAGCGGTGCAAAGATATGCACTTATTTTTAATTGTCCAAACGTTTCGTGCGTTATTTTATCAGGAACTTGCAAAAGACGGAGATGTCCTCGAATTTGTTCCGGAAGAGGTGCCATTGCGGCAGGACGGCGATTTCTTCATAGCCTTGTTTGGCAAACAGGTGCTTGCTGTCTGGATTGTTGTCGCGCGAAACGTGGGCATAGAGCAGGCGGATGTGAAGGACGTGGCGGGCGTAGGCTTCGATGGTTTGCAGGGCGGCTTGGGCGTACCCGTGCCCGCGGGCTTCTTCCAAAAGGGCGATGCCGATTTCAGCCCTCATGTTGTAGGGGTCGAAGTTGAACAAATCAATCAGTCCGACGGCCTTTTCCTCCGTTGAGCAGATGACGAGGCGCAGTTCGCCGCTTTGATAGATGTCTTGCGGCTGCATGGCTATGTGTTGTTTCAGCGCATAGCGCGAGTAAGGGGCAGTGGTTGAGCTTACCGACCAGTTGTTCCGGTTGTTTTCTATGGAATAGAGCAGGTCGAGATCCTCTGGTTCGAGCGCCCGCAGGGATATCAGTTCGTGTTGCAGGATCATGCGGAGTAGGTCATGGATTCGGTGATGAGGAGGTCGCTTTCAGGTAAGAAAAAACCCATTTTGAGGTCGGCACGATTGTTTTGGGCGAAAATGCGGAAAACATCGTCGTAGTTGTATGCAGCGGTGTCGTAAATGACGTATTGGTAGCTTTTTTGTGTCGTTGGCATTTGCAGGTGACCTTGCGGCGCGCTTTGCCTGTCGGCCTGTATGTAGTCCATGTCGAACATCCATTGCTCGTTGAGTTGCCGCGCCCGCGTGATGTGTTCGGCCTTACCCATGAAGAGGATTTTGATGTCCGGCTCTTTTTTCCCTATGGTTAGCATGTCGCGTGCCTTTTCGGCCGACTGCTGGATGAGGGCGACGAAGGCCCGGGTGTAGATGGCTGTGCGGATAGGGATGGAAAGCCAGAAGCGGTAGTGCTGATAGTGCTTGTTGAAGAAAATCAGCATGGCCTGATAGAATACGTGGACGTAACGGAAAGAACTTTTCAGCGTGCTTTCGCCCTTGTAGTGCAGGATGGGCGTAGGCAGGTAATAGTTCGTGTTGCCGTTTTTGAGCAGGCGGTATGAGAGGTCTATGTCCTCGCCATACATGAAGAAGTCCTCGTCGAAGGCTTTGCCTCCTTGTATCTTTTCGCGAGGTATCATCATGAAAGCTCCTGACACTACTTCAATCTCGTTGGGCACATTGTCGTCGAGATACCGCATGTAGTAGCGCCCGAAGAGGCGTGATTTCGGGAAGAGGTGGCAGAGGCCGCACATCTTGCAGAACGCGGTCCATGGAGAAGGAAAGCCCCGGCGCGACTCATAGGCAAAACTGCCGTCGGCTTTCAGCATCCTGACGCCGAGTGCGCCCATGTCGGGATGGGCGTCGGCAAAGGCGAGGCAGTCGGTGAGCGTATGTGCTGTCAGGACGGTGTCGGGGTTGAGGAACAGCAGGTAACGTCCCGTAGCCATGCGGACGGCCTGGTTGTTTGCACGGCCAAAGCCCATGTTGCGCGAGTTGCAGATGAAGTGCAGGCCGGGATATGCTTCCGGGGGAAACAGGCTTTTCAAGTACGGGATGCTGCCGTCGGTCGAATGGTTGTCGACAACGAACACTTCGGCCTCAATTCCTTCCACCGCTTTCCATACGGAGCGCAAGCATTGTTCGAGGTATGATTTGACGTTATAGTTGACAATGATGATAGACAGCGTCATGGCTTCCGTGTCGGTTTAGGGTCGGGACATTGGGCGGGGCCAGCAGAACACAAGGGCCAGCGCCGTGATGAGGGCGCAAAATCCGCCTTGCGTGTCGAGGGTGGCGAAGTAGGCGGCCACGTTCCCCCAGAGAAGCAGGGACATGAGGCCGAGGCGGTAAGCCTGCCACTTGCTTTCGCATCTTGCGGGCGAACCGGATTTCTCAATTGCTGCTTTGACCGTAGGGAAATGGAAGAGCTTCAATGCCACGTAGACACCGCCCAGCGTGCAGACGATGGCACCCAATGAGAGGAAATAGCGCGTGCGTTCGTCCGTGACGAAGCCGGTGGGGAGGATTTCATAGTCGAAACAACAAGCCAGCACGCCGCCGACAATCCAGACGGCAAAGTAGGCGGTTTTCAATTGAATCCAAGTTCTTGTCATGAGCGGGGTGATTTCCTATTTCTGTGTCTGATAGCTGTTGAAGTTCACGCGGTTGACGATGGAGCGGCCCAAGGTGATCTCGTCGGTGTATTCCAGTTCGTCGCCGATGTTCACGCCTCGGGCCAGAACGGTCAGCTTGACGTCGAACGGTGCAAGGCGACGTGAGATGTAGAAGTTCGTCGTGTCGCCCTCCATGGTGGGGCTGAGAGCCAGGATGACCTCGCTGATGCCTCCGGCTGCCACGCGGTCTACGAGTGAGGCCAGTTCGATGTCGCCCGGACCGACGCCGTCCATCGGCGAGATGACCCCTCCCAAAACGTGGTAAAGGCCGTGAAACTGTCCGGTGTCTTCAATCGACATGACGTTGCGGATGTTTTCCACGACGCAGATCGTCGTCCGGTCGCGGTCCGGGTTGGCGCATAAGTCGCAGAGATCCGTGTCCGAGATGTTGTGGCAAACCTGACAGTATTTCACTTCTTCCTTCAACCGGATGATGCTTTCGCCGAACTGCCTGACGGCTTCCGTGTCTTGTTTGAGCAGGTGGAGCACCAGGCGCAGGGCGGTCCGGTGGCCGATGCCCGGCAGTTTCGAGAACTCGTTGACGGCTTTTTCTAAGAGTTTGGACGGGTATTGTTCGTTCATGGCCCTGATTATTGCAGGCAAAGTTAATCAAATGTCCCTGAAAAAACTTACCTTTGCTTCGGTTTTCTCGTTTCTCGCATGTGAATGGAGAGGCAGAAGACCGTTTGAAAACTTCCTTGTTCCTGAAAATTTTCTCAGATGGATATCAAGTCTGCCGAATTTGTGGTGAGCAACACACAGGTCGCCAAATGTCCTGACAGCAGTCTGCCCGAGTATGCTTTTATCGGGCGGAGCAATGTGGGCAAAAGCAGCCTGATCAACATGCTGACCGGCCGGAGCAAACTGGCCATGACATCAGCCACGCCCGGAAAGACCTTGCTCATCAACCATTTCCTGATCAATAAGTCGTGGCACCTTGTCGATTTGCCCGGTTACGGCTACGCCAAACGCAGTAAGCGCGAACAGGACCGCCTGTCGCGTATCATACGGGATTATGTCCTCCTCCGTCCCCAGCTGACGAGCCTGTTCGTCCTGATCGACGTGCGCCATGCCCCGCAACGGGTGGACATGCAGTTCATTGAGTGGCTGGGCGAGAACGGCGTCCCCTTCGCGCTGGTGTTCACCAAAGCCGACAAGGTGTCGAAGGCCGAGGTCAGCAAGAACGTGTCGGCCTACCTGGCCCAACTGGCGGAGCAGTGGGAAGAACTGCCGCCCCATTTCGTGACGAGCAGCGCCAAGGCGCAGGGACGGGACGACATCTTGGATTACATCGACGCTGTCAACCGTTCTCTGGCTTCCGGGGAGGTTTAGCCCGGCAGGTGGCCCGAAAAGATGAAGCCGTATGCAGTGGACCGATCGCATCCGACAGGTTAAGATTGTGTTGCTGGTGAGCGCCGTGGTCATAGCGGCGGTGTCGCTGGTCATCTCGTATCTGCTGGTCCGCGACCTTTCGCACGAGGAGCGGAACCGGATGGTGGTCTGGGCCGAGGCCATGCGTTCATTGAGCCGGGCTGATGAAAACACGGACATCTACCTCGCGTTGAAGGTGATTGACGGCAACAACACCATCCCCGTCATTGTGCTTGACGCGCAGGGCAACGTGGAGACCTATCGCAACATCACCATTAAGGCCGAGACGGCTGCCGACACACTTCGCTACCTTCAACAGCGAGCCGAGGCCATGCGTCAGGCCGGTTATGCCATTGACCTGAACCTGACCGACGCGGGACAGGACGTGAGACCGGGCGACGATTATCTGGTCATCTGTTACGAGGAGTCGTCCATGCTGCGGCGGCTGGCCTCTTATCCTTACGTGCAGCTTGGCGTAGTTGGGCTGTTTGTCGTGGTGGCGATTTTTGCCTTATTGTCGTCCAAACGGGCGGAGCAGAACCGTGTGTGGGTCGGGCTGTCAAAGGAGACGGCGCATCAGTTGGGTACGCCGATTTCGTCGCTCATGGCGTGGACGGCTATCTTGCGCGAAGCCTATCCCGAAGATGAGCTTATTCCCGAAATGGACAAGGACGTGAAGCGTCTTGAACTCATTGCCGACCGTTTTTCGAAAATCGGCTCGCAACCCGAAGTCGCCCGAGAAGACTTGCGCCCCTTGCTTGTGCGGACGGCCGACTACATCCGGCGCCGTTCGTCGGACAAGGTGGTTGTGACGTGCGACATGCCCAAAGTGTCGGTCGACGCCGACGTCTGCGCGCCGCTATTCGAGTGGGTGGTCGAGAACCTGTGCAAGAATGCCATCGATGCGATGTCGGGAAAGGGGAGCATCACCATCAGGTTGCGTCAGGAGACGGCGCACATTGTCATAGAGGTGAGCGACACGGGCAAGGGCATCAGCAAACGCCATTTCAAGACGGTGTTCTCCCCGGGGTATACCACCAAAAAACGAGGGTGGGGGTTGGGCCTCTCGTTGGCCAAACGCATTGTCGAAGAGTATCACAAGGGGCATATCTTTGTCAAGAACAGTGAGCTCGGTGTCGGGACAACGTTCCGCATCGAACTGCACGCTCTTTCCGATGGTGTGGGGGCGGTGTCCCGTTCTTCTGCGGCGAAATGACATCTTCTGTTTTTGGGTGAGGACAGTCACGCCGTCGGCATTTTGCGGACTACCGGACTTGCCGAGCCAGCTTCACCATAGTTTCCAGTAGTCCGAATCTATTTCTACTGGCTGGGGCTTTCCACACTCTGGCTCGAATTTTCTGAAATCTTACTGTTTTTTTCCATGGTGTGATTGTAAGCTGTGGCAGTCCGGCTGGGGATGTCCCTCATCCATGCTGTCCGGAAAACAGGCGTAGTGACGGGAAATCCTGTCGCAGTGACAGACATTTCTATCGCAGCGACAGGATTTCCGGTCAGCCGGGGCGTGTTTCTTGCCTGTCGGCCGGAGTTGAGAGAAAGTGCCCTTCGAGCGCGGAGCCGGGTGGTGGATGTGGCTGGCCGCGCTCGAAGGGCACAAAATGCTGTTTTGATGTTTTCCGGAATGCGTCCGGATTGGCTGAAAGGCAGCCCCAGTCGGGCGGACAAGGTGCAGGCGTTTCAGCTCGTGCCCGCTGGCCTCATGGTTTCGCTTCCCATTTCTTATAGCGTCCGCCTTTGAGCCATCGTTTGTCCCAATACGGATCGTCGAGACGGCTCACCATCACGCCGCGCGAACTGCTTGCGTGTAGGAATTTCCCGTCTTTCAGGTAGATGCCGACGTGCCCCACGCGGCGGCGCAGGCGCCGTTTCCGGCCTTGGTTGAAGAAAACGAGATCGCCCTCTTTCAGCCGGCGCTTGCGCACCCGACGGTCGCATTGGTCATACTGTGCCTGGCTCTGCCGGGGAAGTCCTACGTGATAGCAGGTGCGGTAGATCTGCGTGGTCAGGCCGGAGCAGTCCACACCGCTTTTCGTGTTCCCGCCGTAGCGGTAGGGAGTGCCAATCCATTTGGCGGCCTCCACGTAGAGGCGGTGATTGTCTTTGTATGCAATGTCCATTCCCAGCACACGGCCGGCGTGGGCCAGTTCGCGGAAGTCGATGTGCGCGATGCGGCGGGTGCCGGAGCACGACGTCAGGCAGAGCGTGGCTGCCGCCATGCACAAAAGACCGATGCGCAGGAGGCTGGCGCGTGGCCTTTCCCGGCACACTGTGAGACGGTCATGGGCAGTTGGGGTCATAGTCCGTGTTCCGACAAATAGCGTTCGGCCTCAATGGCAGCCTTGCATCCGCTGGCTGCGGCAGTGATGGCCTGGCGATAGTGTGGGTCGGCCACGTCGCCCGCCGCGAAGACGCCCGGCACGCCCGTGCGAGGCGTGGCGCCTTCTGTGAGGATGTAGCCAGACTCGTCTGTCTTTACCCAAGGCATGAACAGCTCACTGTTCGGGTGGTGGCCAATGGCGAGGAAGAAACCGTCGATAGCGATGTCGTAGTGGCGTTCGTCGGGGAGGCCGCGCCGGTAGACGACGTGTGCGCCTTCCACTCCATCCGTGCCGAAGAGTCCTTCGGTGTTCGTTTCAAACAGGATTTCTATTTTGGGGTTCGTCATGACCTTTTCCTGCATCGCTTTCGACGCACGGAGGAACGGTTTACGCACAATGAGGTAGACTTTGGCTGCCAGTCCGGCCAGGTACGACGCTTCTTCGCAGGCCGTGTCACCGCCTCCCACGACGGCCACGTTCTTTTTGCGGTAGAAGAAGCCGTCGCATGTGGCGCAGGCGCTGACGCCTTGTCCTTTGTATTTCTCTTCGTCTGCCAGCCCGAGGTATTTAGCCGTGGCGCCTGTGGCGATGATGAGTGTTTGGCATTGCACTTGGCTCCCGTCGTCGAACGTGAGCGTGTAGGGTGCTGCGGAGAGATCCGCTTTTACGGCGATGGCTGGGCGTATCTCCGTACCGAACCGCTCGGCTTGCTCTCGCATGTCTTCCATCATTTGATTGCCCTCGACGCCTTGGGGATAGCCCGGGAAGTTGTCGACGTCGGTGGTCGTGGTCAACTGCCCGCCAGGTTGCAGGCCTTCGTAGATCACGGGGGCGAGACCGGCGCGTGCGGCGTAGATGGCAGCGGTGTAGCCGGCAGGGCCGGAGCCCAGGATGAGGCAACGTATTGTTTCCATAAGTGTGAATGCGTTTATATTATATAATGTGTGGGATTATCGTAAGTCAATGATTTCGGCCTGGGGGAAGTCCTCGCTGTTGAAGCGGAAGAACGCGTCGTTCCATCGGTGTCCCGAGGTGAGGTCGTAGACGCTGATGCGCGTCCATTGCCCTCCTCCTTGCGTCAGGCGGATGCACAGCGGCCAGCCCGAGCCTTTGTCAATGTCGAGGATCATCTTCCGGATGCCTTGTCGCGGGCTTGTGGCGGTCAGGGTGACTTCATGGCAGGCCTTGCCGCGCAGGGTCGCCGTGCTGAGGCTGTATGTGTAGCCTTGCTTGTAGAGGTTGACGAACGTGTAGGGGTTCATGCTTTGCAGTTCGGCCTGCGTGGGATGGCTGACGTTGACTTCGTTGCTTCCTTCGAGGTAGCTCCATTGTGTCTTGCCGTCGAACCATGTTTTCATCTGGGGCGAGTCGATGTGGAACCTGTCGCCTTTGACGTAGATAGTGCCGCTTCCGCTGCCAGTCTCTTTGCCGTCGGTGAAGTTGCCGACCTTGAACGTGGCTTGCAGACCGCCGCCTTTTTTCAGTTTGGCTGCTGTCTGGTCAAGGACTTGCTTGGCTGTCTGGGCCTGTGCGGCTGACGTGAACGTCAGGAGGGCGAAAAGGAGGTAGAGTAGCTTCTTCATATTCAATGTGTGGTTATCTCAGGGTGGACATCTTGTTTTCCAAGTCCGTCTCGTCCATGCAGAGGACGTCGCGGGGTTTGCTTCCCTGCGTCGGACCGACGATGCCGGCTTTTTCGAGTTGGTCCATGAGGCGGCCGGCGCGGTTATATCCGATGGCGAACTTGCGTTGGATGAGCGAGGTGGAGCCTTGCTGATGAATGACGATGAGGCGGGCGGCCTCTTCAAAGAGCGGGTCGAGGTGATTGGTGTCGAACGGAGCCGACGCGCCGCTTCCGAAGTCGGCGTCGCCCTCGGGGGCCACTTCGGGCAGGGCGAATGCCGAGAGGTAGCCCTGTTGCTGGCTGATGTGGCTGTTGATCCGTTCAACTTCCGGGGTGTCGACGAATGCGCACTGGACACGGACGGGGTCATTGCCGCAGAGGAAGAGCATGTCGCCCTTGCCGACGAGCTGATTGGCGCCGGTGCGATCGAGGATGGTCTTGCTGTCGATGCCCGACATCACCTTGAACGCCATGCGGGCCGGGAAGTTGGCTTTGATGGAGCCGGTGATGATGTTCGTGGTCGGGCGTTGGGTGGCGATGACCATGTGCATCCCGACCGCGCGGGCCAGCTGCGCAATGCGGGCGATGGGCAATTCTATCTCTTTTCCGGCCGTCATGATGAGGTCGCCGTACTCGTCGATGATCACGACGATATAGGGCATGAACTCATGGCCGTTTTCAGGATTGAGCAAACGGTTCTTGAACTTGGCGTTATACTCCTTGATGTTCCTGACCTTGGCTTTCTTCAAAAGGTCGTAGCGGTGATCCATCAGCTGGCAGAGACTCTTCAACGTCTGGATGACCTTGGTGACGTCGGTGATGATGGGGTCGTCCTCGCCGGGGATTTTGGCGAGGAAGTGGTTCTCGATGGGCGCATAGATGCTGAACTCGACTTTCTTGGGGTCGACCATGACGAATTTGAGTTCGGCGGGGTGTTTCTTGTAGAGCAGGGACGTGATGATGGCGTTCAGTCCGACAGATTTTCCCTGTCCGGTGGCGCCGGCCACGAGCAGGTGAGGCATTTTGGCCAGGTCAACCATGAAGACCTCGTTGGTGATTGTCTTTCCGAGGGCTATGGGCAGGTCGTACGTCGTCTCCTGAAACTTTTTACTGTTTAGGATGCTCTCCATCGAGACGATGTGCGGGTTCTTGTTGGGCACTTCGATGCCGATTGTCCCCTTACCGGGAATCGGCGCGATGATACGGATGCCGAGTGCGCTCAGGCTGAGTGCTATGTCGTCTTCGAGGTTCTTGATCTTGTTGATGCGCACGCCCTGTGCGGGGGTTATCTCGTAGAGCGTCACGGTGGGACCTATGGTGGCTTTGATGCTTGAAATCTCAACGCCGAAGTTGCGCAGGACGGTGATGATGCGGTCTTTGTTCGCATTCTGTTCGGCCATGTCGATCGAGGGTGCGTTGTCGGCGTACTTTTTGAGCAGGTCGAGCGTCGGGTAGCGGTAGTTCTCCAAATCTTTCTTGGGGTCGTAGGGAGCCATCGCGCCGACTTCGCCCACGCTCTTGGCGGTGGCTTTTTCTTCCTTTCCGCCTGACGTGACGGTCAGGGTGGCTTCGTTTCCTGCCAGCCGTCCGGTTTTTTCTGTCGCAGTGATAGGTTTTTCTGTCACTGCTTCAGTTTTTTCTGTCGCACCGATCGTGGTGTCGAGGATGAGGGCGGGCTGTTTCCCGTCGTCGGTTTCGTTGCTCAAGTCGAGGCTGACGGTTGCCGGATCCTCGTACGTGGCCGGCCCGTCGGTCTGCGCGGGGTTATCGGCCCTGTCCGGAGCGGTTTGGGCCGGGAGCGGAGTGCCCGTCCTGGCAGGGCGCCTGTTTTTCAGGTAGTCAGTGGGGTTGAGAAGACGCTGGATGACGTGCATCGTTTCGCGGCTGACATAGACGAGATAGCATATCGCCAAGGCGGCAAGCAGGATGAAGAGTCCGACTTGGCCAATCTGTTCGCTGAGTGTGCGGCAGATGTAGTCGCCGTGCCCACCACCCGGGAGGAAAGCCAAGCCCGTCACCCAGTTGTCGGGGATGAAAAACGCCAGCGTTACGGACAGCCACACCATCAGGAATGTGAAGTTGAGAAACCACTTCCACAGGCGCACCTTGTAGGCGCTCATGAGCTTCATGCTGGCGAAGAGGAAAAACAAGGGTATGAAGTAGGACGGAATGCCAAAGCACTCGTGCATGAAATAATAGGCCACATAAGCGCCTACCCGGCCGCCGTAGTTGGCGGGTTCGGGGAGCTGGCCGGCCTCGACGCCGCTCTGGTCTTCCGCTCCTGTGACGAAATTGGAACTGAACGCGAGCAACATGAACAGTGCCACGATCAGCAGGAGCAGACCGCAGATGAAACGCAACGTCTCGCCTTGGAGAATTTCTTTCAGGCCTCCGGCTTCGGCCAAGTCTTTTATGCCGGCTCTTTTTTCTTTGGTCTTTTTCTTGGGCATATAGGGCGTATTGTCTTGCAAAATTACTCGATTTATGGTAAACGCGCCGGGATTTCTCCTTTTTTTCGTAATTTTGCCCCGCAGTTTTGTAATATGGAGAATAGCTCTAATCCTATATATTCGCGCCCCGTCCTGGACTTCGTGACGGTGGCGGCGGAGTTTTGCAAGTACTTGGAACAATGCCGGGGTACGGAGCAGGCTGAGTTTGTCGACGTAATACGCAAACTCATCCCTATGCTTTACCTGAAAGCATCTATGGTTACGGCTTCGCGGGAGTGCGACGGTTATGTCGAACACCCTGTCACGGAAGACGATTATGACTATGTGCGCCAGTCAGTGGCGGACATCATGGGTACGTTCGACGACTATCTGGACGTCTTCGTGGCTGACTTCAAATACTCGGATACTCCCATACGCCGTCAGATAAGCGAGGATCTGGCCGATGCCTACCAGGCGTTGCGCAACTTCGTCGAAGTGTTCCGGCAAGGTTACGACGAGGCCATGCAGGTTGCCCTTGCCGAAGTCTTGGAGCAGTTTGAGACGGCTTGGGGGCAGAATGTGCTCAACGCGCTGCGCGCCTTGCATGACGTGAAGTTCGGAGCGCAAACCGAAGAGGTATGATGACAACCACAAGATTTATTCACGAAAAAATGGATAAGGCTGCGTTGCAGCAGATGCCGACTGTGGCGTTTGCCGGACGCATAGTCGTCGTGCAGTCTGCCGCTGAGGCCGAGCGGGCCGTAGCATTCCTGCGCACGCAGCCCCTCGTGGGATTCGACACCGAAACACGCCCTTCGTTCAAAAGGGGACAAAATCATAAGGTCGCCCTGATGCAAGTGTCGACGCACGACCTCTGTTTCCTTTTCCGCCTCAATATGATTGGCCTTCCGGCACCGGTGTGCGACTTCCTGGCTGACGAGCACACGCGCAAGGTCGGCCTGTCGCTGAAAGACGACTTCATGATGCTCCACGAGCGTGCCGCCGTCCCCCTGAACAACTTTGTCGACCTCCAGCAGTATGTCAAGCCGTTCGGCATCAAGGACATGAGCCTGCAAAAGCTTTATGCGAACCTCTTCGGGGAGCGCATCAGCAAGGCACAGCAGCTGACGAATTGGGAGGCCGACGTGCTGACCGACCGCCAGAAGCAGTATGCGGCCATCGATGCTTGGGCGTGTCTCGTGCTGTACGAAGAACTCGAACGGCTCAAAGCGACCGGAAATTACAGTCTCGTCCCTGATGAAAACAAATCCTATGACCTATAAGACAATCACCCTCCGGCGCGGAAAAGCCGACAGCTTGAAGCGCTTTCATCCTTGGATATTCTCGGGCGCCATAGCCCGGACAGATACGGGCATCGTCGAAGGCGACACCGTGCGGGTGCTCGACGAGACGGGCGCTTTCCTCGCCGTCGGACACTACCAGATCGGCTCGATTGCCGTACGGGTGCTCTCGTTCGAAGATGTGACAATCGATTCCGCGTTTTGGACACAACGTCTGACCGAGGCGTTCCGCCTGCGCCAAGCGCTGGGTCTCGTGGGGCGTGGCGACAACGACATTTACCGCCTTGTCCACGGCGAGGGCGACCGCCTGCCCGGTCTTGTCATCGACGTGTACGGCGAGACGGCCGTCATGCAAGCGCATTCGGTCGGTATGCACGTCGAGCGGCAGGCCATTGCCGACGCGCTGCTCGAAGTGATGGGCGCATTGGTCACGAACGTGTATTACAAGTCGGAGACGACCCTCCCGTTCAAGGCCGGACTGGGGCAGCACGACGGTTTCCTCCGTGGAGGCAATCCCAGCGACGTGGCTACGGAGAACGGACTGCGTTTCCACATCGACTGGCTGAAAGGGCAGAAGACCGGCTTCTTCATTGACCAGCGGGAGAACCGCAGTCTCTTGGAGCGATACTCGCGTGGCCGCCACGTCCTGAACATGTTCTGTTACACCGGTGGATTTTCCGTCTACGCCTTGCGTGGCGGCGCCAAACTCGTGCATTCGGTCGACAGCAGCAACAAGGCGGTGGACCTGACTGTGGCGAACGTGGCGCTGAACTTCCCGGTCGACCATCGTCATGAGGCTTATGCCGAGGATGCTTTCAAGTTCCTCGACCGCATGGGGAGCGATTATGACCTCATCGTTCTTGACCCTCCGGCCTTTGCCAAACACAAGGAAGCCTTGCGCAATGCACTCAAAGGCTACACGCGGTTGAACGCCAAGGCTTTCGAGAAGATCCGTCCCGGCGGCATCCTTTTCACGTTCAGCTGTTCGCAGGCCGTCAGCAAGGAGCAGTTCCGCCTGGCCGTCTTCACGGCGGCGGCGCAGAGCCGGCGGCATGTGCGCATCCTTCATCAGCTGCACCAGCCCGCTGATCATCCAGTCAACATCTATCATCCCGAAGGCGAATACCTGAAAGGGCTCGTCCTTCAAGTGGAGTAAACACGCGCCATTCTTCGTTTGTGACACGCAGAAAGCCCGGCCTGCGACGCGTGCAGGCCGGGCTTTCTGCGTGGATGGCGTTTCCGTTCCGACGGATGCCCTGGGCGGCAATCCTGTCAGCCGTCTGGAAAATCCTGTCAGCCGACCTGTCGCGGCGGATGACGGCGGCTGTGTCCCGAGGCTTGATGCCCGTTTTGAGAACGGCGCGGCGGGTGTGTTGTCATGGCTGTGCGGGCAGCATCCCGAGCTCTTCGAACATTTTGCGGTAGTATTCGGCTTTCCGTTCTACCTTCATGGGATAAGCCCGGCTGCTGCTGGGCATACGGTAGAAGCGGAGCGAGCGCCCCTCGATGGTGAGGGCTACGCTCTGGCCCACGGCTGGCGGAGTGGCGCCGTATCGGTCGCAGAGCGTGTCGGTTGCCTTTTGCCCGGTGGTGACCACGGCGCGGCAGTCGGGCAATTCGCGCAACAGGGAGGCAATGTCGGTCGGCTCCACGACGTCGAGAAACTTGTCCGAAGCGTTGCCTTGCAGGCGGCGCACAACGCTCGCCGTGTCATAGAGGGCTAACCCCACGCGCTTGGCAAAGGCTATGATTTCGTCCTGGCGGAAGCGTTTGGCCGCCTCGTCGACAAAACAGTTCTTGTCGCCGCAGAAAACGTAGCCCAGTATGCGCCACATGTCGTTTTGCAGGTTGGGGTAGAAGAAGTCGATTGACCAGCGTTTGCGTGGCGGCGGGAAACTGCCCAGCATGAGCAGGCGTGCCCTTTCGGGGAGGAACGGAGGCAGCGGATGGGGTTCGGCGATTGGGAGCGGGGCTGTCATGAGGGGTTGGGGTTAGCGTTGTTTTTTCTTGTGGAAATAGAAGCCTGCGTAAATGTAGCCGTAGGCCAGTGTGTTGGTGAGCGAAAAGGTCTTTTTGCGGTAGGCATAGACGTGGCTGACGAGTGAGGCGCCGGCGAACCACTTGCCGCTGTTCCAGACCAGGCCGCAGCGGGTGATGACGTCGAAGTTGATGTTTTGGAAACGGAACAGGCGTTCGCGCTGCCCCTCGCCGACAGACTGTTTGAAGCCGACGGCGGGGGCGGCAGAGACGGCCAGCAGGAAGCCGGGCGCAAAGACCCAGTTGTAGGCGTACCCGACGTTGAGGCTGTAATCATTGTAGCGCACCTCGCTGATGCGGAGCTGGTCGATCAGGCCAGCCTGCAAGGGCTGTGGCAGCATCTCGGGTGAAAAACGGAGCATGTGGCGGCAGTATTGGAACCCCACTTTCCACGATCCGGCGCTTCGGCGCTGCACGGTGCTTTGGCTGAACGCTGCCGGATAGGAGAAGCGGCGGTGGTTGAAGATGTAGTAGGCATTGACGGCCATCGTCGTGGTTTCAAGTCCGTGGAAATCGTACCGGGCATAGGCTTTTTCGTCAATGCCGTCGAAGCCGGTGACGCGTTTCAGACGGTAGCCGCCGTCGCCACGGACGTAGATGAGGTCGCAACCCAGCATGGCGCTGTAAAGACTGAGGTTGAATTCGCGGCGCGTCTGCCCCGAGCCGACACGGCCGACGTCGAAAGTGTAGCCGAAGAAGAGCCAGCGCCAGCCAAAGTAGGGACCCACTTTGACGCTCGACCGCGGGGACATCGAGAGGCTCTGCGACGGCCCGTCGGGCGGGAACCCCGCCAGACGACAGCTCTGCGAGGACGTGGAAGTCTGCATCATGGCCGTGAAGTTGTAGCGGTTGGGCATGACGTAGGCGGTGTCGTAGTTGTCGAACTCGCGGAAAAAGCGTTTGATGAGGCTGAGCCGCCGTGGCTGCTTCCCGGTGGTGGCGGTCGCGGTGTCCGGAGGCACGTCGGGTGTGTCAGCCACGGCCGGGGTAGCGGAGAAGCTGATTGTCAGGACGATTATGAGGTGAAACAGCGCTCTCGGCATGGGCGGCGGGTTTTCAGAGTTTTCCGAGGATGCGGTCGACGACCCAGTTGACGGGCGTGGCGCTCACGCTGTCACATGTGCAGACGGACAGGCCCTGCAAGTGTTCCACCACAAGGCGGATTAGGGGAAGTTGGACGTGTTCTGGGTTGGGTACGGTGATTTCCTCGCGGCCGCGTTCGGTTTGCAAAAGGATGGGGTCGTAGTTGAAAACAGAGAAACAGAGCATCCCACGGTCTCCGATAATTTCGATGCGGTCTTCCTTGGCCGACTCGTGCGCCACGAAACACCACGAACCGGATCCAGGCAGGCCCGAGTCGAAGCGGAAGCAGGCACTCACGGTGTCTTCCGTCTCATAGAGGCCGCCTCGGTTGTCTTTGTATCCTTTGGCCTCTATGATCGGGCCGAAGAACTGTTGGAGCATGTCTATCTGATGGGGCGCGAGATCATAGAAATAGCCTCCTCCGGCAATGTCGGGTTGCACGCGCCAAGGCAGGTTCGTACGGTTGTAGTCCAAGTCGCGTGGCGGGACGGCGAATCGTATCTGGACGTTGATGACGTGGCCGATGGCATTGTTTTGAAGCAGTTCTTTGACTTTCAGGAAATAAGGAAGATAGCGACGGTAGTAGGCCACGAAGCACGGGACGCCCGTTTTTTCCGCAATGCGGTTGACGCGGGCACAGTCCTCGTAGTTTGAAGCCAATGGCTTTTCGACGTAGACGGGCTTGTCCGCTTTCATGGCCATGATGGCAAAGGTGGCGTGGGTTGATGGTGGCGTGGCGATGTAGATGGCATTGACATCCGGGTCGTCCACCAGTTCTTGCGGGTCGGTGTACCACTTGGGGATGCCGTGGCGCTCGGCATATGAGCGCGCTTTTTCCTTGTTGCGGCTCATGACGGCGACGACCCGCGAGCCCGGCACCAGGCTGAATGCCGGTCCGCTTTTCTTTTCGGT
>DVNY01000147.1 GCA_018714085.1 Candidatus Caccomonas pullistercoris | reverse complement strand
GCTGAAACGTTCCGGCGCTTCGAGCCGGGGCAGCCACGCCTTGTGGCTCTGTTTCATGGCAGCGACAAGAATTTTCTCAAGACGTTCAGCCTTCACCACCCGCCTTTCTGAGAAGTCGCAAAGCAGGAGCGAGAGGGTGTCGAAACCGATTTCGGTGGCTTTCTCGGCCAGCCATTCGAGCCGGTCGATGTTTTTGGTCGGCGCCACGGCCAAGCAGACCTGTCCCGGCCAGCCTTTCGACGCAGGGAGGACCTCGTCGACCGTCACGGAACAATGTTTGGCCGATGCCAATGCCACATGACAACGGAACAAGCCGCCCCGCCCGTCGGTCACAAGGAGTTCGTCGCCCTCTTGCAGGCGCAAGACGCGGACTGCATGGGCGGCTTCTTCGTCGGGAAGCACCGGGCTGACGGAAATGTCAGGCGCATAAAAATAGCGTACTTCTTTCATTTGCGGCGGTTTATCTCATCACGTATTTGCGAAGCCAGTTCATAATTTTCGTTTTCGACGGCCGTCCGCAACACGTCTTCAAGCAATTCGAGACTCAGCACGTTCAATGGGAACGAAACGACACCATTGCCCAACTCGCGCAGGTATTGGCGCTCGAAAAGCTCTGCATTGATATAGATGGGGCAGTGATACGTAAGCGCGACGAGGACTGCGTCGACAGCACGCGCTATGGTATGCCGCACCACATTGTTTTGGCTGAAAAACAAGAAAGCCATGAACTCTCCCCGCTCTATGCGGTAAATCAGCACTTCTTCGGCCTGAATGTCATACAGTCCGGTCACAGATGCCATCACGTCTGCCACGTCGCGCCCACCGCCGGTCTGTTCGGGGTGGAGCTTGCGCAGCAATGCGTGGGCGTCGGCCATGCCCAGCATGACGGGCAGTTTGCGGGTGCCGTCCTTCTCTTCCAAAAGCAGGATGTAGATGCCGCGATACGTGACACCTTTGGAGATTTCCTGTACTGTAAGCTCAATCTTTCTCAACTTTACGCCTGTCTAAACATATGGCTATGCAAAAGTAACAAACTTTTCCGCACGACGAAAGAATTGAGCACCGAAAAAAGCCATTGCTCCGCCACGGAACGACGTGACGGCTGACAGGGAAAACGGTCGCAGTGACAGAACGGACGGAAGCAGTGACTGTTTTTCCTGTCACGGCCTCCGTTTCTGCTGTCAGACGCCGCCTGCTCCGCTGCTGCTTCCTGACTCGCCCGACCGCCTGGCCGCCCCGTCGAAACGTCCTGCACGGGAGGCTCCACAATGTGCCCGGACATCCCAACTTGACATTTGCATCGCTTTTCATGGCGCCGAAATTGTCCGTGTCACATTTAATTCGTAAGTTTGCTGCGACATTGCAGACAAAGACAGATGCAAAACTTTACAGACTTGGCGCGAAAACGCCGAAGCATACGTAAATTCACGCCTGAAAAACTCAGCGAAGACCAAGTCGTCGAACTGATGAAAGCAGCCCTGTTCGCACCTTCGTCAAAAGGACTGCGGGCTTGGGAGTTCGTCCTTGTGGACAACGCAGACCTGCTCCACCAGCTTTCAGAGTGCAAGCCAAGCGGTGCCGCCATGGTGGCCGAAGCCCCGTTAGCCATCGTGGTCGTCGCGGACAGGACGGTCAGCGACATGTGGGTTGAGGATGCCTCGGTGGCCGCCACCATGCTCCTCCTCCAAGCCGAAGACATGGGGCTGGGTGCCTGCTGGGTGCAGGTGCGCGGCCGCTCACAGGACGACGGGACACCATCGGCAAAAATCGTCAGAGAACTGCTCAACCTGCCCGAAGTCTTGGAACCTGTGGCCATCGTCGCCGTAGGCCATAAAGGCATGGAACGCAAACCGCAGAACGACGAAAAGCTCCTTTGGGAGAAAATCCACCTGAACGAGTACAGCCCTGCTAACGACGCGCAATAACATGGAGACTATCAGCCTCATCGGATCGGGCAACGTAGCGACCCACATCGGCCACGCACTGGCCAAGGCCGGCTACCGGATCAACGGAGTGTTCAGTCGCACACTGGCAGCCGCACAAGCCTTAGCCGGAACCCTGCACTGTGACGCCACCGACCATCTCGAAGCCCTCCCTGAGGCGGACTGTTGCCTCTTTGCTGTAAAAGACGACGCCCTGCCCAGCCTTGCCGCCCGGTGGGGCGCGCTGCATCCCGACAGCTTCTGCCTGCACACCGCTGGCAGTGTGCCGATGGACATCTTCGAAGGGAAAGTGGAAAACTACGGTGTGCTCTATCCCATGCAGACTTTCAGCAAGACGCGACAGGTGGACTTCCACGCCATCCCCTGTTTCATCGAAGCCAATGCTCCGGAAACGCTCGACAAGGTGACACAGCTGGCCCGCTCGGTGAGCGACCGAGTCTATGTCCTGCCATCCGAACGCCGGCGCTGGCTGCACTTGGCCGCAGTGTTCGCCTGCAATTTTTCAAACCACTGCTACGACATCGCGGCACGTTTGCTCGAAAAAGAAGGCATTCCCTCCGACTCGTTGCTTCCGCTCATCGACGAAACCGCAGCCAAGGTCCATGAACTCCCAGCATGCAAGGCACAGACGGGTCCGGCCGTCCGTTTCGACCGGAACGTCATCGACCGCCACGAACGAATGCTGGCCGACAATCCCGAACTGCGACGGATCTATGAACTGCTGAGCCAGCACATTTATCAATACGCCCAAGAAAATGATTGACTACGACCTCACACAAATAAAAGCCATGGCATTCGATGTGGACGGGGTGCTGAGCGCCAGCACCATCACCCTGCATCCCGGCGGTGAGCCGCAACGCACAGCCAACATCAAGGACGGATATGCCCTGCAACTGGCCGTGAAACGCGGGCTACATCTGGCCATCATCACAGGAGGCCGCACCGAAGCCGTCCGTCATCGCTACGAGGGGCTGGGCATCAAGGACGTTTTTCTCGGCTGCGCCGTCAAAATCGAGACCTACGACGATTGGATCACGGACTACGGCCTCCACGACGAAGAAGTGCTCTACATGGGCGACGACATCCCCGACTACGAAGTCATGCGCCGCGTGGGCTGCCCCTGTGCCCCTGCTGATGCCGCGCCCGAAATCAAGTCGCTCGCCCGCTACGTCAGCCAATACAAGGGGGGCTGCGGTTGCGTGCGCGACGTGGTCGAGCAAGTGCTCCGTGCACAAGGACAATGGATGTCCGACGCCCACGCATTCGGCTGGTGAGGCAAGAGAAAAGCCCCAAGCCCTGCAAGGCAGGCCTGACACCTTTAACAAACTCATGAACAAAAATGTTTGACAACTTAAAGAAATACAAGATAGTATTGGTAAGCGCTTCGCCACGCCGCAAAGAGTTGCTGCAAAACTTAGGACTTACATTCAAGGTCCGCACCCTCTTCGGCATTGACGAGCAATACCCCGACACCCTGCGCGGAGAAGACATCCCACGCTTCATTTCCCGGAAAAAGGCAGAAGCCTACCGTTCGTCAATGGCTGACGACGAGTTGCTCATTGCCGCCGACACTGTGGTATGCCTCGATGGCCGGACGCTGGGAAAACCGCACGACGCGCAAGAAGCCAAGGACATGCTGCACAAGCTGTCCGGCCGGTTCCACCAAGTCATCACAGGGGTCACCGTGATGACAAAAGACCGGATGGAGAACTTTGCCGTGACGAGCCAAGTCAAATTTGCCGACCTCACGGACGAGGAAGTCGACTATTACGTCGATAACTACCTGCCTTTTGACAAAGCCGGCGCCTACGGCATTCAAGAGTGGATTGGCATGGTCGCAGTCGAAGAGCTGCGCGGCAGCTACTTCAACGTGATGGGGCTACCCGTACAACGTCTTTATAATGTACTGAAAAAATTCTGACAGCCATGCTGCTGAAACTTTATAACAAGAACAACGACCCGCGCGACCTGCAACGCATCGTTGACATCCTGGCCGACGGAGGAATCGTCATCTACCCGACGGACACGATGTACGCCATCGGTTGCCACGCCCTCAAAGAACGGGCCGTTGAACGCATATGTAAATTAAAAAACATAGACCCGACGAAAAGCCACCTCTCCATCATTTGCTACGACCTCAGCTCCATCAGCGAGTATGCCCGTATCTCAACACCTGTGTTCAAACTGATGAAGCGCAACTTGCCCGGACCGTTCACATTCGTCCTGCCCGGCCTAAGCAAACTGCCCAAAATTTTCCGCAACCGCCAAGGACAGGAAGTCGGCATCCGTATGCCAGACCATCCGGTCCTGCGCGAAATAGCTCGCCTGCTTGACGCACCCATCATGACCACGACGTTGCCCGTGACAGACAACATGGAACCAGAATATGCCACAGACCCCGAACTCATCAACGAAGCATTCGGGAAACAAGTTGACCTCGTTGTCGACGGTGGGATAGGAACGCTCGAAGTTTCGACAGTTGTCGACTGCACCGGCGACGAACCCGTCATTCTGCGCCAAGGAAAAGGCGAACTGTACAGCTAAATAATAACTTCAACTTAATACATGGAATTTTTAGTAATCCTTTTATTACTTATTATTAACGGTCTATTTGCGCTCTACGAAATGGCCTTCGTTTCCGCAAGCAAGGTTCGCCTTGAATCCATGGCGAGCGGAGGCAGCAAGTCTGCGCAAAAACTGCTCGATCAACAGAAAAATCCAGAAAAAACCCTCTCGACAATCCAGATCGGCATCACCCTCGTAGGCATCATATCGGGTGCATACGGCGGAACTTCGGTCGCCGACGATTTCGTCCCCCTGATACAAGCGTTCCCGGCTTTGGCTCCTCACGCCGAACGGTTAGCGATGGCGCTCACCATTGTCATCATCACGTTCCTGTCGCTCATTATTGGTGAACTTGTCCCGAAATCGATAGCCCTAAGCCGGCCGGAGCGCTGGGCCGTGGGCATGTCGCCGATCATGCGGGTGCTGATGTGGATCGCCTATCCCGTCGTGTGGATACTAAGTATCACCACGCGCCTCGTCAATCACGCGCTGGGAGTCTCAGGAAGCGACGACCGCCCCATTACGCAGGAAGAGCTGAAAGTAATCTTACACCAAAGTTCCGAACAAGGCGTCATTGACAAACACGAGACAGAAATGCTGCGCGACGTGTTCCGTTTTTCAGACAAACGCGTCAACGAGCTCATGACACCGCGCCCAGATGTCGTTGCCCTTGACACAAACGATGACAAGGAAAAAGTCCTGCTTACCATCCAAGAAAACAATTTCAGCAAATACCCCCTGATTGACGACGATAAAGACGAAGTAGTCGGCGTCGTTTCAGTGAAAGACATGATTCTGCTGCTAAACAGCAACGAACCATTCGACTTGAAGCGCATAGCGCGCCCGGCACTGTTCATACCGGAAACACTCGACGCCAAGCGAGTTGTCGAACTTTTCAAAAACAACAAAACAAAGTTCGCCATCATCGTTAATGAGTACGGAGGCACAGAAGGCATCATCACCCTACACGATCTGACGGAAAGCATCTTCGGCGACATCCTCGAAGAGAACGAAGCGGAAGAACACGAGGTCGTTCACCGTAACGACGGCTCCCTGCTTGTCGACGCCTCAATGAACCTCGACGACTTCATGGACGAAGTTCACGTACTCAACTACGAGGACATCGAAGATGAAGGATTCACCACACTGGGAGGCATGGCAATGTTCTTCATCGGGCGTATCCCCAAACCCGGCGACACGTTCGACTATCGGCACATCCACTTTGAAGTGATAGACATGGACGGAGAACGTGTAGACAAACTGCTTGTCACCATCCCCAAAGAATCTGCAACAACTTAAATACTCACAATCATGCATATCAGTAAGTCACTTTTACTCCTCGGCGTCATGGCAACCGGCATGTCACTGACATCGTGCGATGACGAAGAACAATATCAGTCGCACCCGCCGATATTCTCGGACGTCACGTTTAACAAAGAGACAATCTATGCGGGTGAACCATTCGTAGCTACGGCCGTGCAATCACGCCAAGCGACACTTGTCGACCGGACTACGTATGCATGGAGCCTATCCCAGAACGGCTCGACGGTCGAAGCAAATCATAATTACAAAGACCTCGTCATTTATCCATACGCCTCAGAAAATCCGACCGATACGCTGACCATTCAAACGCCGGGAACATATACGCTCACGCTTGACGCCAGCTATAATATCTCTGGCCAGTCGGATGGAGCCACCTACTCCAACACGTCGCAGGACGGCAGCTTCTCCTATTCATGCTCAGCGTCGCTGTTCATCTACAAAATCAAAGTAAACAAACGATTTACAGTCGTTGCAAAACCATAATAACCTAAACACATACCTATGACACACATCAGTAAATTTGGCGCTCTGCTAAGCCTTAGCCTCGCCATCCCACAGATCTGTCTGGGTCAAGACACATCTGACGCCGCTTTCCCCGAAGCCGGCCAGTGTTACACCCTGCAACCTTGTCAAGCCGCCGGAACTTGCATTCAGGAAGAATCGGACGGCTTATTGAGCATCGGATCGGTCGATCCCGCCACACGCTGCTATTGGGAGTTCGTCCCGACGGGTGAACCCAATCGCTACTATATCCGCAATATGACTACGGGCAACTACATCCAGTCGTCTAACGTCGCACAAAATGTCCGTGTCAGCACTGGTTCGGAGGCTGTTGAGTTCTACGTCGGGCAAGACAACACCGAGGGCGCCACGACCCAAGGCTACTGGTACATGAGTTCCACAGACAACGACGTATTCGACCAAGTCAGCGATGAGACCATCGGCCTCAACCGCGGAGGAGGCGGAACAACCGTTGTGGCCTACATGTGCGGATCTGGCCGCGGCAACTCCTACTGGAACATTGTTGAAAGCGAATACCTCTACGAGGTTCACCCATTCAACAGTTCTGCCCTCTTCAACAATGTGGCCATGGAGTACGACATCGTAAACTCGAAAGGCAACGCACTCACGGATCCGGCAGACGGCAGCGCCATCAGCGCCCAGCCTGTTGACAACGGCAGCGACCAGTCGTGGTATTTCGTCGGCACATCGAATGCCGAGAACGGCTACCTCATCGTCTCAACCGACACGAAACGCCCCATAGGCGAAGGCAACACCCTCGCGGCCGACAGCCTCGGCGGAACCCACTGGTGCGTCTACGAACAGACTGTCGACGGCAGCGTTTACTACGTATTCCGTCCCTATGAAAACCATGGTGCACTCGGCAACGCGTTGACCGTTGACGGAGACTCTCTCTTCACATTCAGCCAGCGCCGCAGCAAATACCAACTGGCACTCAAAGTATACAACCTGCCCTGCGGCACGATCAGCAACACCTATCTGCGTGAGCTCTCTATGGAGGGCGAAGGCGTCGTAAGACCTATCACTTTCCCGATCGGCACGCTCTCGACCAACGGAAGAACCATCCTCCACACCGTGACTAAGCCGTCGACAGTGTTCAGCATCTTCACCAAAGACAGAGCTGTGCTGGCACGTGGGAAGTCGTTCACACTGCGCACGACCTACTACCCCGTCAACCCCGAAGGCTACGAAATGTTCGCCTACTTCGACTGGAACGGCGACGGTGTCTTTGAAGTTGCCATCCCCTTCACTCAGGATGGAAACGCATACACCGCCAACGTCAGCGTGCCTACCGACGCAACAGCCAGCAGCACCCGTATGCGTATCCGTCTGACGGACAACGGACTGACCGGCGCTGAGGATGACACACACGGACAAGTTCAGGACTTCGTAGTCTACACGGTCGAAGCTCCGGAAGCCTACACCGTTACAGCCAAGACCTCGTCTGAGTTCCGCGGCACGGTCAGCATCTCGCCTGAAAGTGAGACATACGAACCGGGCACAAGCGTCACCGTCACGGCCACCCCGATTGCCACGATGAACAGGTTCGTCTGCTGGCGCGATGGCAACAACGTAGTATCGACGGACGACGAGTACACCTTCACCGTCGAGCACAACGTTGACCTCACGGCATATTTCAGACCCAGCTCGCGCGTCGTGCCTCTCGGCATCGGCGAAGCCACACAGAACGACGGCATCGACATACAAGTCAGCTACGACAACCGCGAGATCGAAGTAACGGCCAACGCCCCTATCAAATCGGTGAAAGTGTTCGACGCCAAAGGCGCCCTCGTGACCCAGACAACAGATAGCCACGTCTCGCTGAAAAGCGCCGCCACAGGCACATATCTCGTCAATGTCACGACTGACAGCCAAAGTTCAACCGCCAAAATCCAAATCCGCTAACCCTCAGAAATCACAGAACCATGCATACCATCAATCACAAGAAAACCATCGTCATCGGTTGCAGTGCCCTCGCAGCCTTAGCCTTACCGGCACAAGCACAAAACACCAAGCCCAACATTATATATATAATGTGTGACGACATGGGCTACGGAGACCTCGGCTGCTATGGCCAAATGTTCATCTCCACTCCTAACATCGACCGCATGGCCGCCGAAGGCATGCGCTTCACACAGGCTTACGCCGGAAGCCCCGTCTCGGCTCCTTCGCGCGCCACGTTCATGACCGGACAGCACTCAGGACATACACACGTCCGCGGTAACAAGGAATACTGGCGGAACCGTCCCATGATCCAATACGGCGTCAGCCAAGACTATGATCTCGTCGGCCAGGAACCCTATGACCCTGACCACATCATCCTGCCCGAAATCATGAAGAAGAACGGCTACACCACGGGTATGTTCGGCAAGTGGGCCGGCGGCTACGAGGGCTCTGAATCGACGCCCGACAAGCGCGGCATCGACGAATACTACGGTTTCATCTGCCAGTTCCAAGCTCACGCTTACTATCCCAACTTCCTGAATGAGTACAGCCGCACGCGGGGTGACGATGGCGTACAGCGTGTCGAGCTCAAGCAGAACACGCAACACCAGCTCTCGGGCGACGACTACTTCAACCGCAAGGAGTATTCTGCCGACCTCATCCACGAAAAGGCCATGAATTGGCTCGACAAGCAAAGCGCCGACAAGCCTTTCTTCGGCATCTTCACCTACACCCTGCCGCACGCTGAGCTGATCAATCCCAACGACTCCATTCTCCAAGCCTACGCCGGTTACTTCTGCCAAGAGAAGACGTATAACGGCGACGCTGGCTCGCGTTATGCCCCCACGGACAACGCGCACGCCCAATTCGCGGCCATGATCACGCGCCTCGATGCCTACGTCGGACAGATACTTGCCAAGCTCAAAGAGAAAGGGCTCGATGAGAACACGCTCGTCATCTTCACCTCTGACAACGGCCCGCATGAGGAAGGCGGCGCCGATCCCGACTTCTTCAACCGCGACGGCCTTTTGCAGGGCAAGAAGCGCAGCACCTACGAAGGCGGCATCCGCGTGCCGTTCATCGTGCGCTGGCCGGGCAAGATCCAAGCCGGCTCCGTGTCCGACCATCAGCTCGCCTTCTATGACCTGATGCCCACGTTCTGCGACGTAGCCGGCATCACGGGCTTCCCCGACGCCTTCAAAAATCCCGAAATCGAGAACGACTACTTCGACGGCATTTCGTTCTATCCCACCCTCATGGGCGAGGCAGACAAACAAGAGAAGCACGACTTCCTCTACTGGGAGTTCCACGAGACGAACATGCTGGGCGTCCGTATGGGCAACTGGAAACTCGTCGTGCAGAACGGCAACTGCCGCTTGTATGACTTGGCCAATGACCTCCACGAGGACAACGACGTCTCGGGAAGCAACAGCGCCATCCTGAACCAGATGAAGTCAATCATCCGCGAACAGCACACCGAGAGCGAACTCTTCAAAGTCACGCTCCCGAACTAAACAGGCTGTTCGCCTAAACCCTCAAAGCGTCCCGCCACCGTGCAACCAAACGGCCGGCGGGGCGCTCTTTTTATGCACTTACCCGCCTCCTCCGCGCAAACACAGGCAAGGTGACTGAAAACACGGGACGGCAGACAGGAAAACCGGGACGGCTGACAGTTTTTTCCGTCAGGGCGACAGAAATCACGGTCAGGGCGACAGGAAAAATCCGACACTTCGCTGTCAAGACCGCAAACGACAGACAAAAAGCCCGACCGACACCGGCACTCCACATGCTGCCACGCGCAGAACCAGTGTCACCGCATCCGCACATCCACAAGCGTCTCCCCCCACACGCCACACTTCCCCCGAGACTCCAAGCGCCGCACAAATCCCAACCATCCGCCTCTCCTGAACACGAATCCAGCTGTCTGAATAACACGAAAAACACGGGTTCACTTTTTTTCGTACAACAAGGTCTATCATATCACCGGAAAAACGTACTTTTGTCCAAAACGTTAGGCCTATGACTGCTGAAAAACCTTTCTTCACCCCCGAAGAACACGCTGAACTGCTATCCCTGTTCCGCACATTGCGTCAAGCCGACGCCGACCTCTTCGCCCGTAAGAACTATCGCCTGCTGCGCGACCGCATCGAGCAGTCGGCCCGAGGCTGCACGCTGTCACGCGACACATTTGGACTCAACCCCGTCATCACTTCGCTGCAAACAGCCATTCTGGCCGCCAGCGAAATCGGAATGCGGGGCGACGCCCTGACCGCATGCCTTGTCCAGCCCAGCCTCCCCCCTGACGCCGACCTTGCCCCCGTCGGAGAAACATTCGGCCAGGGTGTGGCCACCGTGCTTCACGGCCTCCGCCGAGTCAGCCAGCTCTACGCCAAGACTCCCAGCATCCAAAGTGACAATTTCCGCAACCTGCTTGTGTCGTTCGCCGAGGACATGCGCGTCGTACTCCTCATTATAGCCAGCCGCGTCAACCTCATGCGTCACATCAAGAATAACCCCAACCAGGAAGCCGTCCGCAGCGCCGCCACCGAAGCATCTTACCTCTATGCTCCCTTGGCACACAAGCTGGGCCTCTACCAGCTCAAAAGCGAACTCGAAGACTTGTCCCTGAAATACCTTGAACACGATGCGTACTACATGATCAAGGACAAGCTCAACGCTACCAAAGCCACTCGCGACGCCTACATAGAAAGATTCATTGCCCCCATACAGGACATGCTCACACACGCCGGCCTGCGTTTCCACATCAAAGGCCGGACAAAAAGCATCCACTCCATCTGGCAAAAGATGAAGAAGCAGCATTGCCCCTTCGAGGGTGTCTATGACCTCTTCGCCATACGTATCATCATTGATGCCCCCCGCGAGAAAGAGAAACAGCAATGCTGGCAGGCATACAGCCTCATCACAGACCGCTACCAGCCCAACCCCAAACGCCTCCGCGACTGGCTGAGCATCCCGAAGAGCAACGGATACGAAAGCCTGCACATCACCGTGCTCGGTCCTGAGAACAAATGGGTCGAAGTCCAGATCCGCACCGAGCGCATGGACGAGATAGCCGAACACGGGCTGGCCGCACACTGGCGCTACAAGGGCGTGCGCGCCGGCGACAGTTCCGTGGACGAATGGTTGGCCAACATCCGTTCAGCACTCGAAACAGGCGACGACCTCCAGCTGATGGACCAATTCAAAACCGGCTTGACCGAAGACGAGGTCTACGTGTTCACACCGAAGGGCGACCTGCTCAAATTCCCCAAAGGCGCCACCGTGCTCGATTTCGCCTACCACATACACACGAACGTAGGCAACCGATGCGTCGGCGGCCGCATCAATGGCCGCAACGTCCCCATGCGTCAGGCCCTCGTCAGCGGCGACACCATCGAGGTGCTGACGTCAAACACACAACACCCCAAGCTCGAATGGACAAAATACGTGGCCACAGGACGCGCCAAGGCGAAAATCCGCCAGTCGGTCAAAGAGGAGCAGGCCAAAGAGGGCCTCATGGCACGCGAACTCCTCGAACGCAAGCTGAAAAACCGCAAGATCGAATGGGACGAGAGCGCCATCAGCGCATTGGTGCGCAAGACGGGGTTCAAGGAAGCCAGTGAATTCTACAAAGCCCTTGCCGAAGAACGCCTGAGCATCAACGAACTCATCGACACCTACGTCGAACTTTACCGCCACGAGAACAACCTGCTCGAGCGTCAGGCCGCGCGTAGCGCCGAAGAATTCACGTTCGAAGCCAACGGCCAGCACAAGGCGCAAGGCGACGACGACGTCCTCGTCATTGACCAGAACCTCAAAGGGATCGACTTCCAGCTGGCACGCTGTTGCCGGCCGGTCTACGGCGACGACATCTTCGGTTTTGTCACCGTCAACGGCGGCATAAAGATACACCGGACCAACTGTCCTAACGCCCAAGCCCTGCGCGAACGCTTCGGCTACCGCATCGTCAAGGCACGCTGGGCCGGAAAAGGAAGTAGCCAATACGCCATCACGCTGCACGTAGTCGGACACGATGATTTGGGCATCGTCAACAACATCACGTCGATCATCAGCAAGGAAGCAAACGTCAGCCTCCGCTCCATCAGCATCGACTCGAACGACGGCCTCTTCTCGGGCATCCTGACCGTCATGGTGGACGACACCCGTGTCCTGACCGCACTCATCAAGAAACTGCGCACCGTCAAAGGAGTCAAAGCCGTGACGCGCAGCTAACCCCCACACCGCGCTCACGCCGCCATGCACCGTTTCGCCGCAGCCAGCCTACTCGCTTTGGCCGCCGCCCTGTTTCTGGGCGGCGGGGCTGTTTGCCGTGCCGCAGCAGTCAAGACAGACTCTATCATTGACAAGGTTTTCACCTATCCCGAGCGTCAAGGCCTCCGCCTGTATGCCTTTTCATCTGAAAGCTACCTGAGATTCCAAATCTCCACCAAGCGGCGCAACTTCATCTGCAAATACATTCCCGGGCTTTTCCCCTTGGAACGTGGAGAGCACCAATATGTCGGCGAAGCACTGCTCCATTCACAATTCAGCCAACCAGGGACGATCAATCAGAAAGTCGTGGCGCTCCACAGTACCCTCCCGCCCCTCGACAACCTGGCCCCACGCATCACGGACAACGTGAACGTATCACTCTATAACGCGACGTTGCTCACAGGGCGCATTCTCTCCCCGGTCAATCCTCGCAACCGGAAATTCTATAAGTACCGCCACACGTACGACTACACCTCATCGACAGGCGACACGCTCCACCACATTGAAGTGATCCCCCGTTTCCACAACACCCAGCTTGTGCAGGGATATATTGAAGTATTGAAAAAAACAGGAGGAGTGCGACGGTTCGACTTCGCGTCGTACTACGACTTCATCCGCCTGCACGTGGCCGGCCAACTCGGCATGCAGGGGGCAGCATCGCTCGTCCCCGAAGAACTGCACTTCACGACGCGGCTCAACCTCGTCGGCAATAAGATCAGAAGCCGCTTCGACGCACAGATCAAATACGGACACATCCAGACCCAACCCGACTCCACAGCCAACGGGTCGCCTGCACAAGGCTACGACCTGACCGAAGCCAACCGCCTCAAAACTGACACGAGCCACATGCGCACCGACCGCGCGTTTTTCGACAGCATCCGCCCCTACCCGCTGCGCGAAGCCGAAGCCGCCCTCTACGCCGACACCTTGCGTCCATCCACCGACACAGTCGCCAAGCACCCCAGGCGGCGCCTTCTCAGCCGCCGGACCGAAGACGTCCTCTTCGGGAACCACAACATTGACTTCCAGAACAGGGGCTCGCTGCACCTGCCCCCCATCATCACCCCGTCGATGTTCCAATGGAGCCACCAGAAAGGCATCAGCCTGCAAACGCGCTTCACGGCCCACTTTCCGATAGGGACAGACTACCATTTGGGCGCTGACGTCCGGGTCGGATACACGTTCAAACAACGGCAACTCTACTGGCGCGTGCCACTCACTTTCCTGTTTGCGCCGGAACTGAACGGCAGGCTGCACGTCGAAGTCGGCAACGGCAACATCATCTATAACAGCGAGCAGGCTGACGCCGTCCGCAACGCTCTCGAAGGTGTCACACAGTATGACAGCCTCCTGCACGTGTTCGACCAATTCGACTTCCAATACTACAAAGACTTCTACGTACAAGGAAACGCCTACTTCGAGCCCCTTGCCGGACTGAACCTCACCGTCGGCATGCGATTTCATGACCGGACGCTGCAAAACTGGAACGCACTGGCCGAGGCCAGCGGCATGGCGCAGCACATCAGGAGCGTGGCTCCCCATCTCCGCGCCGAATGGACACCCGGCACCTACTACTATCGCGACCAGCGACGGCGCATCCCCGTCTATTCACACTGGCCCACATTCACCATTGACTACGAACGCGGCGTCAAATGGGGAAAATGCAAGACAGAATATGAACGCTGGGAAGCCGACATCTCCTACCAGTTGCGCCTGTATGCCCTGCGCAAACTCTATTTCCGGCTGGGCGGCGGTTTGTATACGAACCAGAACTCTGTCTACTTCGTCGACTTCGACAACTTCCGCGACAACAACATGCCCGAAGGCTGGGACGACGAGATGTCAGGACAATTCCAGCTCCTCGACTCACGCTGGTACAACGAATCGCCATACTACGTCCGCCTCTGCACCGCTTATGAAAGCCCGATGCTCCTGCTCTCACGCATCAAATACCTGTCCAACTATATCCAGAAGGAGCACGTCTACTGTAACCTGCTGTCTGTCCACGCCCTCCAACCCTATGCCGAAATCGGCTACGGCTTATCGACACACCTGTTCAACGCAGCGGCCTTTGTCAGCATGGCCAATGGGGCGGGCTTCGGCTTCGGCGCAAAATTTTCCATCTGTCTGTTCAACAACTGGTAGGCAACCCTGCCGAACAGTGACGGCTGGCAATTTCAACAGGTCGGCGACTAAGATTTACGGATCGGCGATTAGGATTTACGGGTCGGCGACTGAGATTTCTACACAAGGAGCACGAAACGAGAGACAAGCAGTCATAAAACAGGAAATGTTGCGCTGAAAAACGTAATCGCTTCCACACGTCAAAAAAAAGTTGTAAGTTCGCACGTCATGACAGCGCCCTACGACCTCATCACGATTTTAGGCCCCACCGCTTCGGGGAAGACCAGGCTGGCAGCCCGGCTGGCCGACTCCATCGGTGGGGAAATCATCAGCGCCGACAGCCGCCAGGTCTACCGCGGAATGGACATCGGCACAGGAAAAGACCTCTCCGACTACGTAGTCGACGGAAGGACAGTCCCTTATCACCTGATAGACATCGCCGAACCCGGCTATAAATATAATGTGTTCGAGTTCCAACGCGACTTCCTCGCCGCCTATGAGTCCATCCGAAGCCGCAGGCACGTTCCCATCCTTTGCGGGGGAACGGGGCTCTATCTCGAAAGTGTCCTTCGGGGGTTCAGACTTATTCCCGTCCCGGAGAATCCCGAACTCCGGGAACAGTTGAGCACGAAAAGCCTGGCTGAACTCACGGAAATCCTTGCCAGCTACAAGACCCTGCACAACACGACAGACGTAGACACACCCAAACGGGCCATCCGCGCCATCGAAATCGAAGAATACTATCGCCGGCAACCGGTTGAAAGCCGCACATTCCCCTGCCTGCGCAGCCTGACGTTGGGAGTCAGTATCAGCCGCGAGCAACGGCGCGAGAACATCAGCCGCCGACTCCGCGAACGAATGGCCGAGGGGATGGCCGATGAAGTCCGCCGCCTGCTCCACAAAGGACTGGCGCCAGAGGACCTCATCTACTACGGACTGGAATACAAATACGTCACCCTGTTCGTCACAGGGAGCATCGACGCCGACACGATGACCAGACAACTCGAAATAGCCATCCACCAGTTCGCCAAGCGGCAGATGACGTGGTTCAGGGGGATGGAGCGGCGCGGCGTCCATATACAATGGTTGGACTACGCACTGCCTGAGGCTGAGAAGATAAAACAAATAAAACAAATGTGGCAGGCACAGGAAGCCACAAATCCCATGAAAGAATGAACTCGACGCAACACAAATGGGGCGTGATTTACTGCCCGAAAGAAGGATCGGGCAAGACGCACAGACGATGGAACAAGATACGCCGCTGCCTGACGGAACAGGGTGTGGCATTCGACTTCGTACAAAGCGAAGGCGCCGGATCCGTCAAACGCCTGGCAGCCATGATGACCGACAACGGCTACCGCACCATCGTCGTCGTAGGCGGCGACGCCGCCCTCTGTGACGCCCTGAACGGCATCATGGAGCGGACGCCACACACCACACAACGACCGGCACTCGGCGTCATACCCAATGGATTCGGCAACGACTTTGCCCACTATTGGGGCTTCGATGAGGACGACTACAAACAGACCATCAGTTGGCTCCGCCTGCGGCGCACGCGGCGCGTGGACGTCGGCCGGGCCGACATCGAAAACGAACAGGGACACGAGACTCGTTACTTCCTGAACTGCATCAGCATCGGCGTAGGCGCAGCCATTATGGGCATCCGGCGCAAGACCCATTCATTCCTTGGCTTCAACACGCTTTCATATCTGTGCTCGGCGTTGTGGCTCGTCTTCCAGCGCATGACCTATCACATCACGTTCCGCCTGAACAGCGAAGAAAAGGCCGCACACGTCATGAATGCTTGTGTGGGCTCATCAACAGGCTACGGGCAGACGCCCAGCGCCGTCCCCTATAACGGCCAGCTCGACGTCACGACCACGACTCACCCGAAACTGACACAACTGTTCTATGGCCTGCGGCTTCTTTTCGCCGGACGCTTTCTGAAATCAGACAACGTGAAATCATGGCGCACGAAACACGTGAATTTCGTCGCAACGGACAAAGCCCCCATCGCCATAGACGGCCACAGGCTCCACTACACAGTGAAAAGCATGGACGTCGTTCTGCAACCTGAAGCGATTGAATTCCTCATTCCGCAATAAGCCCGGAATGAGGAAACGGCATTTTGAAGCCTGCAGGAAAGCGTCAGCCGATTCTTGAAATCTGATTTAATTTATCCTCGTCGATCAACTTGATTTTCCGGCCGTCAATGGCAATGATCTTCTCGGCCGCAAAATTAGACAACGTCCGGATGGCGTTCGACGTCGTCATGTTCGACAAACTGGCCAAATCCTCCCGCGACAAGTATATGCTCAGCGTGGACTTGTCCTCCTCCAATCCGTAACAGTCTTTCAGGAACAAGAGAGACTCCGCCAGTCGCCCGCGGATATGTTTCTGCGTCAGATTGACGGTGCGTTTGTCCGAAATTCCCAAATCGATAGCCAGTTGACGCACAAAGAAGATTGCCAAAGCGTTGTTATGCGTCATCGTTTCCTCAACCAAGTGCATCGGAATAAAACACATGACCGAAGCCTCGAAAGCTGCCGCGGCCGTCACATAGGGCTCACTGGCCAAATAGGCCCGATAGCCGAAATACTCCACCGGCTTAATCACTCGGATAATCTGGCTGCGGCCGCCGACTCCGTCTCGGTAGATCTTGACCTTACCGGAAAGCAGGCAAATCAAAGAATCAGGGCGCTCGCCTTCACGGTAAATCGGTTCGTTCTTCTTGAATGAGCGCACCTCCAAATGCGCGGCAAACGCAGCTCGTTCATCCTCCGTCAAAAGATTCCACAAACCCGAAATACGCGCGATAGCCTCCTCTTTGGATAAGCAGTTCGAAGTCTCCATAAATATGTTATACAACACTGTTTCGGATTACAAAAGTAGATAAACTCTGCGAGACTGCCAAATCTCGCGCGCAGGCCAAGCGAAACTTTTTGACAAATTATTCAGTTATTCCCGGCAGACTATCTATCAAATCAGCCACAGCTAAAACACAAGCAAAGGATACAGAAAAAATTCCTGTCGCACTGACTAAACGCGCGAATCTTGTTAAAAATAACTCCGTGATACAAATTGGATAGCTTATCCGTATTTTTCTCGAAAAAAACTTTTCTATTATTTTTCTTTTCCCTATTTTTGGAAATAAAAATAAGTACGAACAGAAAAACTATATAACCTTAATATCTAGAAGCATGTGCTACCTACGATTCGACAAGACTGAAATGACCAATTTGCAGGACTCTTTGTATAAAGAGATGCTGCTGACAAACGATTTGGGCGCATACTGTTGTACGACGCTGGTAGGATGCAACATCCGCAAGTATCATGGCCTTTTGGTGACACCGGTACCTAATCTGGACGATGAGAATCATGTTCTCCTCGCCTCGCTTGACGAGACTGTCATCCAGCACGGAGCGGAATTCAACCTCGGAATCCACAAATACCAAGGCGAGAATTTCAGCCCAAAAGGCCATAAGTACATCATCGGTTTCGAGTGGGATAAAATTCCGACGACGTACTACCGGATTGGGGGAGTTATCCTCAAAAAAGAGATAGCTTTCCACCATAAAGCACAACGGCTGTTCATCCGCTACACACTTGAAGAAGCCCACTCCCCGACAACTCTCCGCCTGCGGCCTTACTTGGCATTCCGCAGTGTCCGCCAGTGGACACATGAAAACGGCGTTGCCGACAAGAGCTATGAAGAGATAGCAAACGGTATCAAAATGAACCTTTATGCAGGCTACCCAGACCTGTACATGCAGGTAAATAAGAAAAACTCCTTCGTCTACGAGCCCAACTGGTACAAGGGACTCGACTATCCCAAAGAGCGCGAACGTGGATATGAATCATCCGAAGACTTGCTCGTCCCGGGGTATTTCGAAATGCCGATCAAGAAAGGAGAGACCATCGTATTCTCGGCCTCGGTCGAGGCTGGCGTTCCCGCGCAACTCCCACAACAGATGGAAGACGAAATCAGCAAAGCGCCGAAATACGACAGTTTCTACCATTGCCTTGTCAATGCTGCCCATCAGTTCGACATAGAGAAAGAAGGTATGCACTATATCTTGGCCGGTTATCCATGGTTCAAGTGCCGTGCACGCGACACGTTCATCTCGCTCCCCGGACTGACCCTGTCAATTGGCGAAGAAGAGCGGTTCGACCAATATATGGCCACAGCGGAAAAAGCAATCAACCAATACATCCACAAGCAGCCCATAGACGTCCAGATCTATGAGATGGAACAGCCCGACACCTTGCTGTGGGCCATCTGGTGCCTCCAACAATATGCGAAGGACACCTCCCGGAAGAAATGTTACGAACGTTATGGCCAACTCATAGGCGACATCATTGCGTTCATCCGCGACGGACAACACGCAAACCTTGCCGTGCATGAAAATCACCTTTTATACAGCAACGGCCGCAACACTCCGATCACATGGATGAACTCAACGGCAAACGGCCGGCCAATCATCCCACGCTCGGGATACATTGTAGAATTCAATGCCCTCTGGTACAACGCGCTACGCTTCTACGCGTTGCTGCTAACAGAGACAGGAAGCGAAGAGAACCGGCAGAAAGCGCAAGAGTATGAGCATGAAGCCGAAGAAGTCAGCCAATCTTTCAAAAAAGTTTTCCTGAACGAGTACGGCTACCTGCTCGACTACGTGGACGGACCAATGATGGACTGGAGCGTCAGGCCGAACCAGATTTTTGCCATTGCGCTCGACTTCTCACCCTTGGACCTCAAAGAACGCAAGAAAGTATTGGACATCTGCACCAAAGAACTTGTAACTCCCAAGGGTATCCGTTCTCTCTCACCAAAAAGCGGTGGCTACACCCCCATGTACGTCGGCCCGCAAAGCCAGCGCGACCAAGCCTACCACCAGGGAACGGCATGGCCATGGCTCACCGGTTTCTATTTGGAAGCTTACCTCAGAATATATAAGATGAGTGGCCTTGGCTACATTGAACGCCAGCTTATCGGCTTTGAGGAAGAGCTGTTTTATCACTGCATCGGAACAATCCCCGAACTGTTTGACGGCAATCCTCCGTTCAGCGGCCGCGGCGCCATTTCCTTTGCTATGAACGTGAGCGGCATTCTGAGAGCAATACGCCTGTATGAACGGAACAAAATTGAAGACTAACTCAAAGGAGGGAGACAATCTATGAAAGTATTAATGTTTGGTTGGGAGTTTCCCCCACACATCTTAGGAGGCTTGGGCACGGCAAGCTACGGAATCACCAAAGGCTTGTCCGTTCAGCCCGATATGCACATTACATTCTGCCTGCCACGGCCATGGGGCGATGAGGACACCTCGTTCATGGACATAATCGGCCTAAGCGAGGTGCCCATCGTCTGGAAAGACGTATCCTACGATTACGTCAAACAACGCATCGGCGACAAGATGGATCCGCAACTCTATTTCAACTTGCGCGACCATATTTACGCCGACTTCCGCTATCGTCTGACAGACGACCTCGGATGCATTGAGTTCTCGGGTCGCTACCCTGACAATCTTTACGATGAAATCAACAACTATTCCATCGTAGCCGGCGTCGTGGCTCGCCAACAACAATACGACATTATCCATGCCCACGATTGGCTTACCTATCCAGCCGGCATCCACGCCAAGCAAGTGTCAGGCAAACCGATGGTGATCCATGTCCATGCCACAGAGTTCGACCGCAGCCGTGGAAAACCTAACCCCACTGTATACAACATTGAAAAGGACGGTATGGACCACGCCGACTGCATCATGTGCGTGAGCGAACTTACGCGCCAGACCGTCATCAACCACTATCACCAAGATCCGGCCAAGTGTTTCGCCATGCACAACGCTGTATACCCGCTTTCGCCGGACGTTCTTGATTTCGTCAACCAAAAGAAGCCGTTCAACGATTTCCACGAAAAAGTCGTCACGTTCTTAGGGCGAATCACGATGCAGAAAGGTCCCGAATACTTCGTCGAAGCGGCAGCCCTCGTACTGCAACGCACGCACAACATACGTTTCTGCATGGCTGGTTCAGGCGACATGATGAACAGCATGATCGAGCTTGTAGCCCGCCGCGGCATTGCCGACCGTTTCCACTTCCCCGGTTTCATGAAAGGCCGACAGGTTTTTGAAGCTTTCCGCGCCAGCAACGTCTATGTCATGCCTTCCGTGTCAGAACCATTTGGCATCTCGCCACTTGAAGCCATGCAGTGCGGCGTCCCGTCCATTATCAGCAAACAAAGTGGCTGTGCTGAAATCCTCGACAAGTGCATCAAGATCGATTATTGGGACATCTATGCCATGGCGGACGCCATCTACTCGATCTGCACCAACGACTCCCTTTACAACTATCTGCGCGAAGAAGGACGAAACGAAGTGGCACAAATCACTTGGGAAAAAGTCGGCGAGCGCATCTATAATCATTACCAAAAACTCCTCAGCAATAGATAAACACCACCGCTATGAAAACAATCTGTTTATACTTTGAGATACACCAGAACATCCACCTCAAAAGGTACCGGTTCTTCGACATAGGAACAGACCACTACTACTACGACGACTACGAGAACGAACGGTCAATCACGGAGACGGCAGACCACTCTTACGTCCCCGCGCTCAATGCCTTGATTGAGATGGCCAAAAAGCATCCCGGCTATTTCAAATGTGCATTCTCGCTGTCGGGAAGCGCCATAGAACTTCTTGAAAACCATTCGCCGCAAGTCATCGAACTGCTGCAGGAACTGAATGAGACCGGATGCGTCGAGTTCTTGGCAGAACCCTACTCCCACGGTTTCTCGTCGCTGGCGAACCCAGAGTGTTTCAAAGAAGAAGTCACCCAACTCTGCAAGAAAGTCAAGTCGCTCTTCGGACAAGACCCAAAGATATTCCGCAACTCCTGCCTTATCTACTCTGACGACATCGGTGACCTCGTTGCGCAAATGGGCTTCAAGGGAATGCTGGCCGAAGGCGCTCGCCACATCCTCGGCTGGAAGAGCCCACACTTCCTTTATAACAGCAACCGCAATCCTGACCTCAAACTGCTTCTCCGCGACTATCGCCTGTCAGAAGACATCAGCCTCCGCTTCAACGATTCCAATTGGAGCGAGTATCCGCTCTTTGCCGACACCTACGCCGACTGGATTGCCCACCTGCCCGAAGAAGAGCAAATCATCAATATTTTCATGGAGCTTTGCGCCTTGGGCATCTTCCAGCCCCTGTCGAGCAACATACTCGAATTCATGAAAGCCCTGCCCGATCAATTGAAGCAACGCGGAATCATCTTCTCGACACCGTCTGAAATCTGTGCCAAGATGAAATCAGCAGGACCGCTCGACGTAGCCTACCCCACGTCGTGGGTCGACGAAGAAAGAGACATCAGTCCATGGCTCGGCAACGACATGCAGAAAGAAGCATTCAACAAGCTTTACAGCATAGCCGACCGTGTAAGGATCTGCAACAACCGCCGCATCAAACAAGACTGGGCCTACCTGCAAGCCTCCAACAACCTGCGCTTCATGAGTACCAAGCCCAACAGCTACGGTAGCTACAGGGGTATCTACGACTCCCCGTATGACGCGTTCACCAACTACATGAACATCCTCGGCGACTTCATCACCCGCGTCAACAACCTGTATCCGGCCGACATGGACCTCGAAGAGCTCAACGCCCTGCTCACCACCATCAAGAACCAAGACAAAGAATTGGGCATCAAGGACAAAGAAATCACCAAGCTCCGTCAAATGCTCAAACGTCTGGAAAACAATCCCGAAGAAAAAGCCGCGCCTGCTGCTCCCAAGAAAAGCGCAACGAGCAAAGCGTCCGCAAAAAGCAAAGGATAAACAATAGCCAGACAAACCTCATCATGAAATCCTCGCCCAGACTTCCTCCGGGCGAGGATTTCTTATTAAAGGTGCATCAAAGCATCCCACCGCCCGCACAAAGCTACAGAGCGTTCGCCCCTTACGTTTTTTTTCGCTAACTTTGCCGCGCATGAAAAGAATCACTTTCCTCCTGTTTCTCCTGCTTACCTTAGGGGCAGCAGCACACGCGCAAATCACGTTGGGCGACAACAACGTATTCGCCCCGTTAGGTGATGACATGAACTCAGGCCGACGCTCTGATGCCGACCTCCAAAGCGATACAGTCAAGAAAACCGACATTCCCGTGGGCTACTACGTCTGGCACGTCAGTCCACGCTTTGGCGATGTCGTGCCCGCTACGCCCGATACCCTCCCCCACTGGTTTCAGAACGCCAACCTGACCGACGGGCTCAACGGCACGTACAACTTTTTGGGCAACATGGGAGCACCGCGCATCAGCCGCTTATACTTCGAACGCGACGAACGCATGACGCACTCCTCTTTCATCTTCGCCAAACCCTACGACTTCTTTCTGAAAAAGCCGGAACAGATGTTCTATTTCAACACCAAGTCGCCCGTCACTAACATCACCTACGACAAATGTGGAAACAAGAGCACAGGCGAAGACCGCATACAGGCCTACTTTGCCGTCAATGTCAACAAGCGCCTCGGTGTCGGCTTCGATCTTGACTACCTGTATGGCCGTGGCTACTATGCCAACCAGTCAACAGCTCATTTCGGCGGAACACTATTCGGCTCATACATAGGGCGCCAATACCAGTTGCACGCCTACTACACGGCCAACCACCTGAAAACACGCGAAAACGGCGGAATCGAAAACGACACATACATCACCAACCCCGAGGCGTTCCCCACGCGCTATGGCTCGTCAGACATGCCCACCCGACTCTCAAAAGTGTGGAACAGGCTCAACGTAAACACGTTCTACCTCACCCACCGATACAGTTTGGGCTTCGAACGCAATTATGATGAGGATGGTAACATCGTCAAAATCACCTCCGAAGAGCAAAACAGCCAGCTCCGGGGAATTGTGAAATCCGACTCGCTCCCCGCCCTCAACGACACGACTGCGCTACTCGCCACAGCCGACAGCAGTGCACGCCTTTCGCTGGCTGCTCCCCACGACGACAAGCAAGACAGTGTGCGCTACCGTACGGAATACATCCCCGTCACGAGCCTCATCCATACACTTCAAATTGACAAACACGACCGCCGCCTGACCATCAACGACGACCCCAATAACTTCTTTACCGAACGCTTCCTGCCGGGGGACTCGTCCGTGAACAAGACTGACTATATGCGTATTGCCAACACCGTGGCCATTGAATTGCACGAGGGGTTCAACTCTTGGGTCAAATCAGGTCTCAGGCTCTACGCTATGCACGAGTTCGAGCGATACACCCTCCCCGACTCCGTGCCCGGCGTCACATGGGCTCAGACCCACGGCCCGTTCTCACTGGCCACTCAGAAATATGTCCGCAACTACTTCACCGTGGGCGCGCAACTGATGAAACGCGAGGGGCGCATTTTCCACTACGACGTTCTGGGAGAACTGACCACCACGGGCAAACACTGGGGTATCTTTAACGTCGAAGGAAACATCAACTTCAATATCCCGATGTTCAAAGACACACTCCGAGTGACAGCTCACGGACGCATCGCCAACGAACAGCCGTCGTTCTACTATGAGCACTACCACTCACAATTCGCATGGTGGGACAACGGCGGCCTCAACGACATCTTCCGCACCCGTGTGGGAGGAGACCTCGTTTTCAAAAACACAAGGCTGAGCATCAACGCCGAGACCATTCAGAACTATGCTTACTTCGCCGCATTGAGCACTCCTGTGAGTACATCAGAAGGCATCAGCACGTACCGGCACGCCGTCGGCGTGCGCCAGAGCAGTAAAAACATCCAGCTGTTCTCGGCCACGCTGAAACAAGATTTGGCGTTCGGAATTTTCCACTGGGACAACGAGCTCACCTATCAGGCCAGCTCGGACCAAGACGTCCTGTCCGTTCCGGCCTTCTCGGCTTACAGCAACCTCTACCTCTCGTTCCGCATTGCCAAAGTGTTGGGAGTGGAGTTCGGCGCCGACGTCCGCTATTTCACAAAATACTATGCTCCAACCTACTCTCCACTGAGCGGCACGTTTGCCACACAGGATGCAGCGGGCGACAGGGTTAAGGTTGGAAACTATCCTATCATCAACCTTTACGCCAACCTACACCTGCAACGCTGCCGCCTTTATGTCATGGCTTCACACCTGAACGAGACATTCATGACGGGCGAATCATTCCTCGTCCCGCACTATCCCATCAACCCGATGACCATCAAGTTCGGCATCTCGTGGACATTCCACAACTGACGGCCGGCAACGCAGCACACCCCGCAAAGACCGAAGCCTTACAGAAAGCCCCGCTTGGCCTAAACCAGCCCCGCCACTTCGGCGACCGGTCCATGGGACAATAGGAGCAATCCCCTACACGCCGGACCAGTCAGTCCGGCCAATCTTCGATGTACATAAAAACATACACGGCTCATTCATAAAGTCGTGCACAGTCGTAAGGCCACACGTATGGCCTCTTGCTTGCCCAATCGCAGGGCGCAGCTGACTATTAGGCGGAAGTCCCTGACGACAAATTGAAGAAAGAAAAATAACTTCCCTATACAAAACCGAGCTTGCAGCGTAGGAAATTTGCGTCCGACAGCCGGAAAGTCCGCCTGTCGACGCAAAAACAGACAAGGTCTTCAGCACGGTACTTCTGTCGCAGTGACAGAAAAGACTGTCGCTCTGACAGAAATTCCTGTCAGCCATCCCGGTTTTTCTGTCAGCCGACACGTGCCACTCCCGCCCGGCCCATAGTTTCCGCCTACGTGGACAGTGCAGTTCGTAGTTCAACGTGGAAGCACGAAGTCCGCTCGCACCGCTACGAGTCAACGGCACATACAACAAAGCCAGCGGCTCCGGAACAAACCGGAGCCGCTGGCTCGTAATGTTTCACTTGATAAAGTTGTTCCTCTCCGTTCGCGTAAGCCACATCATTGTGGTCTGATGCTCGTTCCGCCGCACGTGGAACATCATTCTTACTGGGCGAATTTGCTGTAAATCACCGTAAGTTTGATGCCGCCCTCAGAACCACCGACAAGTCGGGTTGTGGAAAGGCTCATGTCGTTATTGACTCGCAGCAGTTCCTTTGTCGAAGTTCCGTAACTGCTCGTTGTGGTCGTGTACACAGCCTGAACCGGAATCAGGACGACCTTGTTCCAATCTGGATTGTCAGCCTCCCACGCTGCGTACTTTTCTGCGCGCACGGTCTCACTCTCACCCGGCATGACGCCGGCTTCCTTGTCGCGCAAAGTGCGGCAATAGGAAACGAGTCGAGCGATGTTCGTAAACGAATAGGCGTTCGTGGTCGAGGAATAACTGGCTAAGAACGAAGTTATTTCGTCAGGAACTTTTCCCTCTTCGAAGAACTTGAACATCTCACTCTTCCGAACCATCAGGAGCGTAGAAGGCAAAGACAGGCTGTATTTCGAATTCACCTCGTTGTTGCGACGAACGAAATCAATTCGGGCGCTATTGATCGTGTCCGTATAATGGGTGCCGGCCACAACGTCACTGATCGGGAGTTCGACCTCGGTGAAAATGCCGGAAGGGGTCTTGATGTACGTGTATGCATCTTGACCGTCCTGCACGAGGGCGCTGAGCCCCGTGTTGTCCACGTGCGTGCTCTGAATGACTTCGGCAGTCGCCCCCATTCGCTGCATACCGTCGACAATCGTGTCTGAGCCGTCGCTCTGGGTGGTATGATAGCGGAAATAGATGTTGAGCGTCGACACATCAACGTTAATCATGGTTCCGATACCACCGATTGTCTCGAAAGAAAAGCCGGGACACACGTGGCGGATGAACTCATAAGAATCCGTGAAATAACTCGGATGGTCATAGTACTTGTTCAGGATTTCCGTGGCATAGGAAGCCGGCAACTTGACGCGGATCTGCTGGTAATAACTGCTCGAATTAAGCAGACTGTCCGCTACGGTCAAATCCTTGACAGCAAATGTCAGTTCTTTCTTATAGGGCGACTTCTGGTTCACATACTGCGACGGGTCGATGTTCGTGTAGTAGACGTCGGTCTCTTCCATAACGTTAGCCGTGTCAAGTTCTTGGACGCGGATTTTCATCGTATTCAGCGAGTCACCGTAATACGAGCGGATGAAAACGCGGATATCGCAGGAGTCTGCAATGACCCTCCCGTTTTCCACAATCATTTTTTCCTTTTTTGGAAAAGAATAGTTGTCCATGATGTGGAACTGAGCCAGAAACCCGCACGTCGTCAATGTCTGCGTCTCCGGGTCAACGATGCGCCCAAGACGGCAGTCGTTTGTCGTCGCAAGCACCGAGTCGACCACCAAAGAGCGACTGGCCACGTCGAACGTATCCGAATTGACAGTCATGCCGTCGCCGCTGGGCATCACGCCCGTACCGATAGTCGCCGTATCTTCGTCACATGAAACGCAGACAGCCACCGAAAAGAACGCGACGGCGCTTATGACCATCGAAAATAACTTACTCTGGAAAGACATACTTCTTCTGAAATGAGAGAGTCTACTTTTGGACTTCTGAAAAAACCCTTTCGTAAAATTCGCCATAGGTTTCCGCCAAGCTGTCAGCGCCGGGATACGTCAGGACGGGGAGGTTGCGCGCTGCCGCGAAATCCATCAAATCCGGACAAGCGCCTTCCTCAGCCTGCACCAAGCCATCAGAGAAAGCGACGGCCAAACGGTTCAACACGTCGGGGCTGGAATAGTCAACGTCCAGTCCGTCCAAAAACGCATCATCCACACAGCGGAAAGCCAAACAGCGTTTGAAGTCGTCCACCGATAGCGATGAAGGCATCTCGTTATATGCGGAATAAACCACCTTGGCGTTAGCGAATGGAGGGTCGTCCTTATATGCGGTTTTGATATACAACGGAGCGACAGCAGACATCCAACCGAAACAATGAATGACGTCAGGACACCACCGGAGTTTCTTTACGGTCTCAAGTACACCGCGGGCGTAGAATATGGCTCTCTCCACGTTGTCGGGGTATTCCTCTCCGTTCTCATCCACGAGCATCTGGCGTTTGTGGAAGTAGTCATCATTATCAATAAAATAAACCTGCATTCGCGCTGCTTGTATAGACGCGACTTTGATGATAAGCGGATGGTCCGTATCGTCGATTATGATGTTCATTCCCGACAGCCTGATCACCTCGTGCAGCTGGTTACGGCGTTCGTTTATCCCGCCCCATCGTGGCATAAACGTACGAATCTCGCGCCCGCTTTCTTGGATGGCCTGCGGCAGGTGACGCCCGGCATTTGACATCGCGCTTTCTGAAACGTAAGGGACTATCTCTTGGGTTATAAATAAAACCTTTTTGACGTTCATGTTTACCGATATAAGTTTCTGTCGAGGCAAAGGTACGAAAAAATCGGCAAACAGGCCTTACAAATGGGCAACGAATGGCCTCCACCGCACATCTGGGGACTTTTATAGCTATAATGTTTCCCTATATGGTAAAAAAGCTGTTAATTTGCAGGCCGATAGGTATTAGTATATAGGAGATTGATCCCATGAAAGTTATCACTACTATTTCTGAATTAGACGCAGAACTGTCAGCCGCAAGGGCTGAAAACCGCAGCATTGGCCTCGTGCCGACGATGGGCGCACTCCACGCTGGCCACCTGTCGCTCGTGGAACGCGCCATAGCGGAAAACGACGTCACAGTCGTCAGCATTTTTGTCAACCCTACACAATTTAACGATAAGACAGACCTCGCCAACTACCCTCGTACGTTGGAAGCAGACTGCGCCCTGCTCGAAAAAGCCGGTGCGACAATCGCATTCGCCCCGTCGGTCGACACGATGTACCCCGAACCCGACACCCGGCATTTCAGCTACCCGCCGACCGACACGGTCATGGAGGGAAGCCGCCGGCCAGGCCACTTCAATGGCGTGTGTCAGATTGTGAGCAAATTGTTTATGCTGGTAAAACCGGTCAGGGCTTATTTCGGAGAAAAGGATTTCCAGCAAATCGCCGTCATCAAAGCGATGGTCGCCGACCTCGAACTGCCCGTCGAGATATGCGCCTGTCCCATCGTCCGCGAAGCAAGCGGACTGGCGCTCAGCAGCCGGAACACACTGTTGACCGAAGCTGAAAGAGAACTTGCAGTCAACATCTCACGCACACTTAAAGAAAGTGTCGGTTACGCCCAAACACACAGCGTGTCCGAGACCCAGAGACACGTGACCGACGCCCTCAACGCCATCGACGGTCTACGGGTTGAATACTACGAGATTGTGAACGGCGACACCCTGCAAGCCATCAGTGATTGGAACGACGCACCCTACGTCGTCGGCTGCATCACCGTCTTCTGCGGCGGCCGCCCCGTGCGCCTGATCGATAACATCAAATACAAGGTCACATGCTGATCGAAGTCTTGAAGTCCAAAATTCACTGTGCCCGAGTAACGGAAGCCAATCTCCACTACATGGGCAGCATCACCATCGACGAAGACCTGATGGACGCCGCAGGCCTCATCGCGGGCGAACGCGTGTTCATCGTCAACAACAACAACGGTGAGCGAATGGACACCTACATCATCAAAGGCGAGCGCGGCTCTGGCTGCATCTGCCTGAACGGCGCTGCGGCCCGGAAAGTGCAAGTGGGCGACATTGTCATTATCATGGCCTACGCCACCATGGACTTTGAAGAGGCCAAAAGCTTCAAGCCGAAAATCATATTCCCCGACTCAAACACCAACCGCCTTGTACAATGAAAGACTTTCTTGACCTCTGCGCACAACGATACTCCGTAAGGAAATACAAGGACACCCCAATACCTCAGGAAGTGTTGAAATACATCCAGGCATGCACACGCTTGGCTCCCTCGGCGGTTAACCGCCAGCCGTGGAAGTTCTACCTCATCCGTGAAGCCTCTACGCTCGAACTGCTCTACCCCTGCTACGACCGCACGTGGTTCCGCGAGGCGCCCGTCTGCGTAGTAGCCTGCAAACTGACTGCCGAAGAATGGAAGCGCGAAGCAGACCAAAAACCACACGGCGACATCGACGTGGCCATCGCAGTGGAGCACCTCTGCCTGGCTGCCGCAGAAAAGGGCATCGGCACATGCTGGGTCTGCAACTTTGACGTCGAGATTTGCCGCAAAGCCCTTGACCTGCCTTACGGTGTCATCCCTGTTGCGATCATCCCGATGGGTTATCCTGCGGATGAAGACACACCGGCCAAAAAGCGGAAAGAAATCTCGGAAACTTGGGTAGAACGTTGAAAAGCCGTCAGAAGACCTTTGCGCCTGACCTCAACATCTCCTCCGTGCTTCGCGGAGGATTTTTTTTAGCCGTCACGGTCAGCGTGCCACTCTTTGCAGTACGTTCCAAAGCCTCATAGCGCTCCATGCGCCCCCAAAAGCGCTCGAAGGGATCCTGACTGGGAATTCCGCGGCTCAGCACGACTTCATACTTGCACTCAGGCACCTTATAATCGCCTACTTTCTCGGGCACAACATAATAGGCATCCCACGGCACTGCATAATAGACCTGCCCGTCAAGCCGCACGCGCTGCGAGGCGCGGCGTACTGAAACACGACGCACCCGGCACCCTTTCACTTTGGGCGACTCGGCTCTTTCGACACGGTGCACCGGGTAACGGGAATAGAGACGGAAAACGACCAGACAACTGTCGCCTACAATTACATCACTGTTCCGACACTCTGCACGCACGAAGAAATCCCCGTCCGTCCTGTCCTTCGATCCCACAGCCAAGGCCATGCAAGCCGTCAGCATCCACAATGTCAGTCTTCGCCACATGACCGCCCTTCGTTAAAGGTTCTCGCATTCAGCCAGCCACAACGCTGATGACGCATCACTCGGCATACGCCAATCGCCACGCGGACTCAACGAACAACTGCCCACCTTGGGACCATCGGGCAAGCAACTGCGCTTGAATTGTTGGGAGAAGAAACGACGGAAAAACGTTGTCAGCCATTTTTTGATACATTCGTCGTCGTAAGTGCCGGCAAAAGCATGGCGGGCGAGATAATAGATTTTGGCCGGACGGAAACCGTAGCGCAAGAAATAATAAAGGAAAAAGTCGTGCAGTTCATAAGGACCGACGAGGTCTTCGGTCTTTTGCGTGATGTGCCCTTCACTGTCTGCCGGGATAAGTTCCGGACTGATCGGAGTGGCCACGATGTCAAGCAGCGTAGCGCGGCTCATTTCGTCCGCCACATTGTTTGCCACCCAAAGCACAAGATGCTTCACCAGCGTCTTAGGCACAGACACATTGACGCCGTACATGCTCATGTGGTCGCCGTTGTAGGTGGCCCAACCTAACGCCAGCTCACTCAGGTCGCCTGTTCCGACGACGAAGCCCCCCGTCTGGTTGGCCACATCCATGAGAACCTGTGTCCGCTCACGCGCCTGGCTGTTCTCGTAAGTCACATCGTGGACTTCAGGGTCGTGTCCGAGGTCATCAAAGTGTTGCAAGCAGGCAGCCTTAATGCTGATTTCGCGCACCGTCACCCCCAAGCTGCGCATCAGGCTGAGCGCATTGGCATACGTCCGCCCCGTCGTGCCGAACCCGGGCATCGTGACGCCGACGATGTCACGGCGGTCGCGTCCCAAGCGGTCGAAAGCGTACACGCAGACAAGGAGCGCGAGTGTCGAATCCAAGCCTCCGCTGATGCCGACAACTATCGTTTTGGCCTTGGTGTGCGCAACGCGCTGGGCCAGTCCCGTAGCCTGTATGCTCAGGATTTCTTCACAACGGGCGTCGAGCTCTGCACCTTCGGGAACAAACGGTCGCGGATTGACGGTCCGGCTCAGCCCCTGTTGCCGTTCTTCGGGAATGCTCACTGGCTCCAACTCCACGACACGATAGGACTGCGACGGGCACATCAACTGCTTTGCGTGGGCAAACGTGGTGTTGTGCCGGCGTTCATGGCGCAGGCTTTCCACGTCAATCTCGCTCACCACGAGCTGATCGTCAAACCTGAAACGCTGGCCTTCGGCCATGATGCGGCCATTTTCAGCCACGTAGGCCCGACCGGAGAAGACCAAGTCTTGCGTACTCTCGCCAAAGCCGGCACCGGCATAGACATAGCCCGAAAGGCTACGCGCACTTTGGCTGGCCACAAGACTGCGCGTATAGGCGCTCTTGCCGACGACCTCATTGCTCGCACTGAGGTTGAACACCACTTCCGCGCCATGCAGGGTCAGGTGCGAACTGGGAGGGATGGGCGCCCAAAGATCCTCGCAGATCTCAACGCCGAACGTGCAGTGGCCCGTGTCGAAAAGGAGGTGAGCCCCCATCGGGACGCTTTGCCCGCAGAACCGCAACACGACATCGCCGGTCACCGAAGCCGAAGCAAACCAGCGTTGCTCGTAGTATTCATTGTAATCTGGCAAATAAGTCTTCGGGACTACTCCGACTATTTTCCCGCGGTGTATGACTACTGCGCAGTTGAACAACGTGCCGTCCAGGCTCAACGGGGCGCCCACGATGGTCACGACGTTCAGCGAATGGCTGAATGCCATCAGTTTGAGCAAAGCTGCCTCAGTCTCTTCAAGTAGCAATTGCTGGTGAAACAAGTCCTGACAGGTATAGGCTGTCACACTTAACTCCGGAAAGCACAACACTTCAACGCCCTGCCCCTCGGCCTGCGCCATCAGATTTTCAATCTGTTCCGTATTATATTTGCAGTCGGCCACCCGCACGTGCGGGACAGCGGCCGCTACTTTAACAAAGCCGTACTTCATACGCTCTTCGGTCTTCTGATTGTTTTATTCCGCCACAAAGTTACGTTTTTTTTGCCACTGCCACAAACCTCCCGGTCATGAGGCATCACATAAAAGGGGGCTTGTTTGAACGGTCAGTACGACAGGAAAACCTATCGCACTGACAGATTTTTCTGTCAGCCGTCTGGGATTTTCTGTCAGCCGTCCGGGTAATCCGATCAAGGCATCCAGGAGTTTCGGTCGAGCGCACCGCCTTTTCATCATATAAGGCGGCACTCGGGAGTGCGCTGCGGAAAAGCCTCCGGCTTTTCCGCGTGCGTTCCACTCGTTTGCACTATCTTTCCATAAGATAAGGCGGCACTCGGGAGTGCGCTGCGGAAAATCCTCCGGCTTTTCCGCGTGCGTTCCACTCGTTTGCACTATCTTTGTCCCGTAACTTTATAAATTTCCACACGATGAAAGGAATTGTCTTAGCCGGCGGCAGCGGAACCCGCCTCTACCCCATTACCAAAGGAATAAGCAAACAGCTCATCCCCATCTTCGACAAACCTATGGTCTACTACCCCATATCCGTCCTGATGCTCGCAGGCATCCGCGACATCCTCATCATCTCGACCCCGCAGGACCTCCCGGGGTTCAAACGCCTGCTTGGTGACGGCTCAGACTATGGCGTCAGCTTCTCCTACGCCGAACAGCCTTCGCCCGACGGACTGGCACAGGCTTTCCTCATCGGTGAGGACTTCATCGGCGACGACTGTGTCTGCCTTGTCTTGGGCGACAACATTTTCCACGGCAACGGTCTGAGCCGGATGCTCCAACAGTCGGTGGCAGACGCCGAAGAGAACGGGAAAGCCACGGTCTTCGGCTATCGCGTCAACGACCCCGAGCGCTACGGCGTGGTGGAATATGACGCCGAAGGGAACTGCGTCAGCATAGAAGAGAAGCCCGAGCATCCGAAGTCGAACTACGCCGTAGTGGGACTTTATTTCTATCCAAACAAAGTGGTGGAAGTGGCCAAGGGCATACGTCCCTCTGCGCGGGGTGAGCTGGAAATCACGTCGGTCAACCAACAATTCCTTTCCGACGGCGAACTCAAAGTGCAGACCTTGGGCCGCGGTTTCGCCTGGCTGGACACAGGCACACACGACAGCCTCAGCGAAGCGTCGACTTTTATCGAAGTCATCGAGAAACGCACTGGTCTGAAAGTAGCCTGCCTCGAAGGAATCGCCCTCGAACAAGGATGGATAAGCCCGGACAGGTTGCGCGAAGTGGCACAGCCCATGCGGAAAAACGATTACGGACAATACTTGCTCAAACTGGCCGACGAGGCCGACAGCCAGAAAGCATGAGACGAACAGGACCGTTTCCGCAGCGGTCAGGCTGGCTTTCCGCATGCCTGTTCATGCTCTCGACCTGCACCTTGCAGGCGCAGGAGTGGCCCGAAGTGCCTGCCCGTTTTGTCAGGGTGACATCGTTGTCCGGCGTGACGCGCGCCGGATTCTACGCCATCGGCGCCAGCGACCCAGACGGCCACTACCTGATGCGCCAGACGCCCGCCGTCAACTACGAAGGCAAGCAAACCGTGGCTGCCGCCGGCGAACAGCGCGATGCCTATACCCTGTCGACATCAGACAACTTCTGGCTGATAGAACCGGCCGTAACAGGCTGGACCATCAAGGGCGAGAAAGGCTATCTCGCTCCCGAGGGCAACAACAATTTCGCCCTAAACAGCCGACCGGACGCCTGGCAGTTCGCGGAAAACGGCGACGGGACATTTACGCTCACGGCGACCGGTTCGCCCAACCAGCGCGTCAGCGTCACAGACAGGTCAGGCACGCACTACTTCGGCCGGTTCAGCTACACCGACTCGCGGACTAAAATCTACCTCTACCGCTTGGAAACGGAACAGGCACAACTGCCGGCCGACCGGACTTGCGTCGCGCTCTGCGCGGCGACCGGAGACGGTCTCACGGCTGTTACGCCGGACCTCGCCACCATGGACAATGCAGACCGCTTCCGCTTGGCCAACGACACACTGACGCCCGACGGGAATTTCGCCCAATGGATCGTAAAATACGAGGACGACGGCCGTTTCCGCCTCGTGGGGCAAGACGGGTCGCAGCTTGGCGCCATCGACAGGCGGCTTGCCCTCCTCAGCACGTCGGACGACGCTGCCACCTTGTGGCGCATAACAGACGGGCTCATCGCTACGGCCGACACGACATCGCCCCCATTGGTGCTCTGCGCCGACAATAGCAATGAAAAAGCCGTGCCGGCACTATGCACCCCCGACGAGTTCCAAGAAAGCAGTTTCGCCACAATGCTGTTCCGCGCCATAGGCCCTGAACCTCAGTTCCACACCGACACGCAGGGCACAGCCGTCCTTACAGGCGCATGGAGCGCCACCGCATTGGAAGCACTGCCCCTCGACGGACTCACGGCGCTCGACCTGTCGCACATCTCACTACCCCACACAGCCGCCACGTTGTCGCCAGAAAATCCGAACACATTAATATATATACGCCACGACGAAACGGGATTTGCTCCGGCCGGGTGGGAAAACGTCATTGCCATGGAAGGCGGAACAGGAACAGCCACGACGTCAATCCTCCTGACGGACCGCGCGCCGTTCCATACGCCCTATCCTTTCATCGCAGCCCAAGGCATCACCTACCGCCGCGAGGCGTTCACAGACGGCGGATGGGAAACACTCAGCCTTCCGTTCGACGTAAGTGAGTTGCCGTCCGGATTCATATTCGAAAAGGTCGAAAACTTCGACGGGCACGCAATCGCATTTACCCCCGCGACCGAAATAGCAGCCAACTCGCCCGTCATCTTCACCTGCACGGCAGAAAACGTCGGCACTGGAAACGCCACGCTCAGCATTCCGGCCACAAATGCATACGTAGACACGCAGGAAAAGCCATCGGCTTCACCCTTGCGCGTCAACTACATCAACTTCACTGTCGATTCGCTCGTAGGTTCTTGCTATCTGTTGAATGAAAGCGGGACAGCCTTTGTCATGGCCGACGCATCGAGCGCCCTGACTCCTTTCCGTGCATACCTGTCAGCCGGGCATTCCGGCGCATCGGTCAGGGTGCAACATTCGCCAGCAACAGCGATCCGCCCTGCGACAAAAACAGACAGGGAGAACAGGATATACGGCGTCGACGGCCGTCGCCGTGCGGAGGGCCGCACCGGCAGAGGAGAAATCCTCATCTACGACGGGAAGAAAGTCTTCAGATAATCCGGGCAACTTTTTCTCCGCACAAAAGCGTGCAAGAATAGCGGTTTCGCCGGACAACAAACCACCCAAGTTTTCAAAAACGACCTCTGTGACTACAAAGAACCCCGGGAACAAGCTGAACACTCGTTCCCGGGGTTCTTTGTAGCGATATGAGCTTTGCGAACCAGCTACGAATTATTCTTGGAAGCGACGGGCCGCCCGAAGCAGGTGGCGGACAGCGCTGATGAGTTCCTGCGTTTCCTGCAAAGTGCTGAGATACAGCAGAGCGACCTTGATGTTGCTGTCCTCACGCTGGATGCGGTCTTGCTGCTGGTGGCGCAACTGGGACAAACGCGCTTTCAAGGCGTTTCCATCAACAAGGATACGGTCGGCGTCGGAGAAGTCGCCGGTTTGGATAGCCTTGGCAGCCTCGTTGAACAGGGTGATCACGTCGTCACAGAGAGGCTTCAATTCATCCGCATATGCCTGCGGCATCGGCGCAAAGTTATTGTCGACATGCTCCACACAAGGTTCAATCATACGTTTGAGGCAGTAGATAATTTGCGTGGAGCTGTTACATCCCAAATGGAACCACGTGTTTTTCTCCACAGCCTGCAAATAATCAATCTTGCGCATACCGATGATTTCCTTACGACGATAGCGCTTCCACATGTTCTTCTCATCGTCAACGGCCTCGGCGGCATGACGCAGCGTCTTTATGTCGTCGTTGAGGAGTCCGTTGACCACGCGCCCATATTGTTCGCCGGCAAATGCGGCCATGGCAGACTGTGTGGTACGCACGTGCTCTGCGAGCAACTGCCAAGTCTCGGCTTTATCGTGACTACGCACAAGTTTGCGGAAAAGGGTATCCACACTCTCTTCTTCTTGCTTCTTCTTAAACTTGCGGTTATTGTTCACCAACGCAAAGACGACTATCGCCATCACAGCAACCATGGCAATGATTCCGCCAAAGTAATTAAGAAGACTGAACGTAAAGCTGACGATAAACGCCGCACCTGCTGTCACGAACCAGCCACCGATAACTGTAATCACTCCCGTAATACGGTAAACGGCGGTCTCGCGCCCCCATGCCCGGTCGGCAAGAGAAGAACCCATGGCCACCATGAAAGCGACGTAAGTGGTCGAAAGGGGAAGTTGCAACGACGTACCCACGACAATAAGCAGGCCTCCAAGGACAAGGTTCACGGAGGCACGCACGAGGTCAAAGGCTACGCCTTCCGGAAGGACGGCTTCCTCGGTGTTGAAACGACTGTTCACCCACGTTTTGACACGACGCGGGATACATTTGTCGACGACCGACGTCGCGGCCAAGACATTGCGCACGGTGCGCCGCGCAATGCGCGACGAGCTGAAAACTTCATCACCCTCATCTTGGCGGGCCAGATTGACAGAGGTCTCTATCACCTTATGCGCCTTCTTAGAACGGAAGATGGCAACCGTCATAATAAGACCTGCCGCTATCAGGAACCACGGACTTGTCGTCGAGGGGAGAAGCAAGGCTCCCATCATATGCGTCGCAGGATTTCCCCCGCCTGAAGCGACGTAGTCCTCGTACGATTCAAGTCCGGCCAAGGGCACACCGATAAAGTTGACAAGGTCGTTTCCGGCAAAGGCCATGGCAAGCGCGAATGTGCCGAAAAGCACGATAATCTTGAAAATGTTTACGCGGAACAGGTGCAGGATTTCCATCAAGACTGTGAAGACCACGAAACAGCACAACAGGATGAAAGCCTGATTACCTTTGATCCATTCAGTGACGACAGGAGTCATGAAACGTGCCTCACCAATCCCGCTCACAAGCAGGAAATAAATAATAGAAGTAATGGAAATGCCACCGAAAAGGGCGATGGTCCAACGCAAATGCCGCTTGTAATTAAACGTGAATATCATTCGGGAAATCCACATCACGAGATAACCGAACACGAAAGCGATGGCCACCGAAAGAAAGATACCAAGAATGACGGAAAGAGCCTTGTCCGTATTGATCAGTTCTGCATACGTGTGCCCGCCTTCGACGAGCTTCACCATTGCGAGAGCTGTACTACCACCTAGAAGCCCGAACACCATGGAGACGGTGGTCGAAGTCGGCATCCCAAGCATATTAAAAATATCGAGCAGGACGACATCGGTAGCCGCGACAGCTAAAAAGATGCACATAACCTGCTCGAAACTGTACATAGCCGGATTCAGGATTCCATGACGGGCTATATCCATCATGCCGCTGCTTGTGGCAGCTCCGACAAAAATACCGACAGCCGCGACTATCAGAATAGTACGGAACTTGGCTGCTCTGGCCCCGACGGCGGGACTTAGAAAATTCACGGCGTCATTGGCGACACCCACAAAAAGGTCAAATGTGGCGAGCACTAAAAGGAATCCCAAGATTCCCATGTAAATAAAATCCATAATAGATTCCCTTTAACAATTTTGTTGCAAAGATACTGCATTTCTGTTACAAGTCATAAAAAACGTTGCGATTTTAATCCGACAACCCGTATCCGGAAGAGCGAAAAACAGGACTACACATTAATTATATATAAGCACCATCCGGAAACCGGCACTCCGCTCGGGGAAAAACGAACTTTTCGACACGAAAGTGAGGCAGGATGAGGATAGTCGCAGGCTTTTTTATTATCTTTGCTCGCAGGAACTTTCACACACGAAAAAGGAACACCATCACGACAACAGACATGACTCAGGGAAACATATACCTGGACAACATCATATTCTCACTACAAAAGACAGGAGGCATTTCAATAGTATGGTATGAACTCCTCAAACATTTTATGTCCACAGCATGGCACGAGAGGCTACGCTTTCTCGAATACAGCCACGCAGAAGGCAACCTTTTCAGGAAACACCTGAACCTGCCTGAAAGGCAAATTATTCACCGGAACCATGTGTTCATGCCGCTGCAACGTTATATCAACCCTGACGTCTCGTGCAAGGAGGAATTCATATTCCACTCATCGTACTACCGGACATGCACTAACCGTAAAGCAATCAATATCACAACGGTACACGATTTCACGTATGAACATTTCATGCACGGCATAGTCCGCCGACTGCACAGCCACCAGAAATACAACGCCATACGGCACGCCACACACATCGTCTGCGTCTCCGAGCATACAAAGAGAGACCTGCTTCACTTTATGCCCGAGATCAATCCGGACAATGTCACCGTCATCTACAACGGAGTATCCAAAGAATACAACCGCTTGTCTTCTCCGTCCCCCGAGACACTGCCATACACGGACAGCCCCTATGTCTTATTCGTCGGTAGCCGCGTCAGCTACAAAAACTTCGGGCTGGCCGTACATGCACTCCGTGGCACAGGGCTGAAACTGGTCATTGTCGGCAATCCCCTTACGCCAGAGGAAACAAACATGCTGAACGAACAGTTAGCCGGACAATTCACCCAACTCGGACGTGTATCCAACAAACGACTTAACGAGCTATATAATTCCGCCTACTGCCTGCTTTACCCATCCTCATACGAAGGGTTTGGCATTCCAGTGCTCGAAGCACAAAAGGCAGGATGCCCTGTGATTGCATCGAATTCCTCATCAATCCCGGAAATCATTGGCAACAAGACGTTATTACTCAAAGAACCCTCAATCGAAGAAATCCATCGTTGCCTGTCCTTACTGCGCGATGCGCCGACAAGAAACAGCATCATTCAGGACGGTATGAAAAACGCCAAACGCTTCACCTGGGCACGCACGTTCGCTCAAATCGAAGAACTATACGCGCGATTCATCGAACTATAACCTGCCGGCAAGAGACGCGGCGTACACCCTCTTCCCGCAATACGCTTCTGAAAGACACAGACGCAGTGACGAGTTTTTCTGTCACTGCGTTGCTTTTTATTATCGCAGTGACAGGAATACCCAATCGCCCCAAACGGCCTTTATCTTCTTAGTCACGGCAAAAAGCGTCGCCATACGGCCATTCCTGTCATAAAAAATAGTAACTTTGTACGCCAAATAAGTTTTTACACACAAGACGATGAATATACTTAGCAAGCTTTTGGGCAAAAAGCAAAATACCGCAGACAACGGCTGGCGCGTCGGTGGCATGGAGGATTTCATGACTCTGATACGCGTATACTACCAAGCCGTCATGGCTGCCAACCTCGGCATCACAAACCTAAGCGCCCTGCCCGACCTGCGCATATTCAAGCAAACGCTTCACGTGCCGACTGTCAATAACAAATTAGGCATCGGCGAGAAGAACCGCTGCAAAAAAATGCTCGGCGAACTTTACGGACTGCCCGAAACATTCTTTAAGGAAATCGACGCAAGCATCAAACACAACTGCCGAAACATCAACGACGTACGCACGTACTTCATCCAATTCCAAGGTTTCTCGCAAGACCTCATGATGCTTATGGGCAACTTGATGAAATGGAAGTTCCGTGTCCCCGGCATTTTCAAAAAAGCCCTCCGCGCAATGACCGAAAAGACGATTAACCAAGTACTGACAAGACATACCTGGAAAGATGAAGGCGTAAGGAAGACCTGCATAGCCATCCGTAACTATCAACATGCTTTAGGATATAGCGCGGAATGGATGACAGAATATGTTTATCACATCGTCCTGCTTGCGAAAAAAGAACCCAAGCCTGCCGATAGCGAAGAAAAGTAAGCCAAAGCCTTGGCATGAGTATAAAAAAATACTAACTTTGCGAAAAACATTGTCGCACGATGACACCCGAAGACGACATCGCACTCCAAAAACTCAGCACGAGGGTAAGACAACTCATCCTGAACTATCAGGAATTGGCGAAAGAAAACGCCAATCTCCAAGCACAGATTGGAGAAAAGGAGGCACAAGTCGAGCGACTTCAAGCCACATGCGACGAACTGCGCCAACATTACGCAAACCTGAAAATGGCAGCCATGATGAAAATCAGCAATGGCGACCTTGAAGAAGCCAAAGCCAAGCTGTCACGCCTCACCCGGGAGGTAAACAAGTGCATCGCGCTGTTGAGCGTATAACACGGACGCGGAATGGACACAGACGAGCAAAGATTCGACATCACCGTTAAGATAGCCAATCAGCGGTTTGCCATCAACATCCCGAGGGCAAAAGAAGAGCTGTACAGAAAAGCAGAAAGGCTGATTAACGAAAAGATAGGCTATTTCCACACAGCCTACCCGGAGCACAGCGTCGAGAAAAATATGTCGTTAGCCCTTATTGACGTATACACTCAGTTGTTGCTTCTTGAAAAAAAGAACGATACCGAACCTTATCGTCAGGCCATGAACCAACTCACGGGCGAAATAGAAACCGCCCTACACGAGTATTCATGACCAGCGTCAGGACGTCTGCTTCCGCCGGAACGGAAGGAAAAGACGCCATGTGTGTCCATTCCAATCCACAAAGAGACCAAGAACCGGACTACACAAATCACATAACCCAAAATTATCAACATGTTTACTGTTATAGCACTTATAGTCGGTCTCGTCATAGGAGGAATCGGGGGATACGCCCTTTTCCGCTACGTACTGACTGGAAAATACAAGAGAATGACGGCCAAGGCCAACGAAGAAGCCGAGGTTATCAAAGAAAAGAAGTTGCTGGAAGTCAAAGAGAAGTTCCTCAACAAAAAGGCTGAACTTGAAAAAGAAGTTCAGCTTCGCAACCAAAAAATTGCGCAGGCCGAGAACAAACTCAAACAACGCGAAATCGGTCTGAACCAGCGCCAGGAAGAGTTAAGTCGCCGCAAGGTTGAAATCGAAAAGGCGCAAAACCGCATTGATAACCAGCAGCAAGCCCTCACAGCCCGTGAGGAAGAGCTCGAACGCTTGCAATTGAAAGAAAGAGAGAAATTAGAGGAACTCAGCGGCCTCTCAGCAGAAGAAGCAAAGAAGCGCTTGGTCGACTCGCTCAAAGATGAAGCAAAGAGCGACGCACAAAGCTATATCAACGAAATCATGGACGACGCGAAAATGACGGCCAATAAAGAAGCCAAACGCATCGTCATTCAGAGCATCCAACGCGTTGCCACGGAAACTGCAATCGAAAACAGCGTAACCGTGTTCCACATTGACAATGATGAGGTCAAAGGCCGCATTATTGGCCGCGAAGGCCGTAACATACGTGCTCTCGAAGCTGCCACAGGCGTGGAAATCATTGTCGACGACACGCCCGAGGCAATCGTCATTTCAGCCTTCGACCCTGTACGCCGCGAGATTTGCAGACTCGCCCTTCACCAGCTCATCGCCGACGGACGCATTCACCCAGCCCGTATCGAGGAAATCGTTGCAAAAGTCCGCAAACAAGTGGAAGAAGAGGTCATCGAGACTGGTAAGCGCACAGCCATTGACTTAGGCATCCACGGCCTGCACCCTGAGCTGATCCGCATCGTCGGAAAGATGAAATACCGCTCATCCTACGGCCAAAACCTTTTGCAGCACGCCCGTGAGACAGCCAACTTGTGCGCCGTCATGGCCGCGGAGTTAGGTCTGAATCCCAAAAAGGCCAAACGCGCCGGACTTCTGCACGACATAGGAAAAGTGCCCGACGAAGAACCCGAACTGCCCCACGCTCTCTACGGCGCAAAGTTGGCTGAAAAATTCAAAGAAAAGCCTGACATATGCAACGCCATCGGCGCCCATCATGACGAGATGGAGATGACAACTCTTTTGGCCCCCATCGTACAAGTCTGCGACGCCATCAGCGGAGCCCGTCCCGGTGCCCGCCGCGAAATTGTAGAGGCTTACATCAAACGGCTCAACGACTTGGAAAACATAGCAATGAGCTATCCCGGCGTGACAAAGACATACGCCATCCAAGCCGGCCGTGAGCTGCGCGTTATCGTGGGTGCAGACAAAATTGACGACAAACAGACCGAAAGTCTCAGCCATGACATCGCCAAGCGGATACAAGACGAGATGACGTATCCGGGACAAGTGAAAATCACCGTTATCCGTGAAACCCGCGCCGTAAGTTATGCAAAATAAAACGATATGCCCGACACGCACGTCGGCTTTGCTGATGTGCTGCCTGCTTTGCGCCTGTGGAATAAAAGCCCAGGCGCAAAGCGAGGCGCACGAACGCGCCAAGCAGTTAGGGCATAACGTTTCCTATAAAGTTGAAGGCCAATCCACGTTCTCAGACCACGACTCCCCACTTTGGCTCAACGCCAACAAGTATGGCCTCTCAAGCGTTTCCGGGAACAATGGCTACATCCGCGTGGGCGCGTTCCGCAGCACAGAGGCTGACTCCGCTTATAACTGGAAGTTTGGCTATGGCGTTGACTTGGCTGCCACATACGACTTCACAAGCAGTTTCGTCTTGCAACAGCTCTACGCGGACATACAGTACAAAAAAGTGCGCCTTTCCATCGGAAGCAAGGAAAGACCTGCCAACTTAAAAAATCCACTTCTCAGCAGTGGAAGTCAAACATTTGGTACCAACGCTCGTCCTATCCCTGAATTCCGCATTGAAATTCCCGAATACATTTCGCTGACAGGTACATCAAACTGGATTGGTATTAAAGGCCATTTCGGCTACGGCTTCTTCACGGATAATAATTGGAAAAAAGGATATACCGAACCCGGCAAACAATATGCCGACCACGTCCTTTACCACAGCAAATCGGGATTTCTTCGTTTCGGCAATGAAGATAAATTCCCGCTCGTCTTCGAAGGAGGGATTGAAATGGCCAATCAGTTTGGCGGAATCATCCACAACTATCCCCGGAAGGGCGAGAGCCTTCCCATGGGGCACGGTATAAAAGATTTCATCGAAATCATTTACTCCGGTGGGAGCGACCCGGGTGAAGGCGTCTACGCCAACGCCATGGGGAACACGGTCGGCAGCTGGCTGTTCAGCCTTAGTTATAAATATAAGGGCGCCAAACTGCGCGTCTACTACGACCACTTTTTTGAGGACCACTCCCAACTTTTCTTTCAGTACGGCTGGAAAGACGGCCTTGTTGGCATAGAACTTCAACTGCCTAAAAACCGCTTCATCAGCACACTGCTGTATGAACGCATCGGAACCAAAGACCAAAGTGGCGCAGTCTATCACGACCACACCGAAGCGATACCAGACCAGATCAGCGCAAAAGACAATTACTACAACCATGGTCTGTACACCAGTTGGACACATTGGGGGCTAGCCATCGGCAATCCACTTTACATGTCACCGCTATACCGACATGATGGGCTGCTCTCGTTCGACAACAACCGTTTCATCGGCCACCACTTCGGCGTAAGTGGTTCACCCACCGAAGAAATAGACTATCGCATTCTATACACTTACACCAGCAACTGGGGCACGTACACCGCACCATACGACGAGATCAAATACGGCAACTCGTTCCTGTGCGAAGTGGCATACAGCCCCAAACGCATAGGAAAGCTCCGCACGCAGGGATGGCAGGCGAAAGCCGCATTCGGGCTTGACCGGGGCAAACAAACAGGAAGCCACACAGGTTTCCAACTGACAATCAGCAAAACGGGATGGCTCACAAAATGAAGAAGCGCAACATATTTTGCTGCCTCGCCAGCATCTGCATTTCCTGCATATGGGCTTCGTGCGACAAGCTTCCGGCAAATGGGAAGCTGGATGGATTTTGGCAAGTCACAGAAGTTCAGTTTGCTCGGAACGGGATATATGACTCCGTTGTCCCCATGAAGGACAGAGATGTCTTTTGGGGCATCCAACTCGGCCTGCTCAACATCCAAGGAATCGACAATGGGGAGACCTCGCAAACGCTATGCCGGTTCTCCTACACCGGCGACCAGCTGGCCATCACCGACGTATATGTCAATCGCAGGGGCAACGACAGCCTCATCACCGATCCTGCATTCGACAAGCTCAAGCCGACAGGCATCATGGGCAATCGGGCACAATTCCAAATCGAAAAGCTCGATGCAAACCAGATGCACCTGCGATCTGATTTCGCCCGCATCTTGTTCCGAAAATTTTAGCACATTTCATTTGACGAAACAACGGCTCAATGAAAGTCTCCATAATTACAGTGACATACAACAGTGCAAATACCCTAGCCGACACGATTGAAAGCATCATCAGCCAGGATTACCCCGACATCGAGTATATCGTTGTCGACGGATGCAGCACTGACGGGACTTTGGACATTATCAGTCGCTACGAGCCCCACATCACCAAGTATATCTCAGAGCCGGATAAAGGCATATACGATGCCATGAACAAAGGCATCCAGATGGCCACAGGCGAGGTCGTCGGTATCCTCAATTCTGACGACTTCTTCGCCCGCGAAGACGCGGTTTCCCTCATTGCCCGCGAATTTAAGAAAGACAAGAGCCTCGACGCTGTTTACGGCAACCTATACTACGTAGATGGCGAAGACACAGACAAAGTCATCCGTTTCTGGAAAAGCAAAGAATTTTCACCTCGTGCTTTCTTTCACGGATGGCATCCTGCTCATCCCACTTTTTACGTCAAAAAAGACATCTACGAGAAATATGGTCTTTATGACCTACGCTTCCCGCTTTCAGCAGACTTTGAGTTGATGCTCAGGTTCTTTGAATGTTGCCGGATTCGTACACATTTCATAGACACCGTTCTGGTGAAAATGCGCATCGGCGGCACTACGAGCAAAAACATCCTACCTATACTCCGCGGCATCGGACAATGCAAACGAGCATTCCGCGTAAACGGACTCCGCCCTCCCCTGCTTTATCCGGCTTACAGGCTTCTACCTAAACTTTTTCAGTTTGTAACTTGCCCTAAAAAGTAACAAACGAAGCAGGCGTCACCTCTGCGTCAGCCCAGAACCGGAGAATACGAATATCTGTGACTGCGACAAGAAAAACGATCGCAGTCATAGTTTTTCCTATCAGTACTCCCGTTCATCCTGTCGGTACTCCCGTTTTCCTTTCCAGCCATTCGAGGAATTCGTCGGCATTGACGCCCATGAATCATGGACAGCCAATGCTTACTGTCTGCCGCTCCGCACAAACCCGACGGCGACGGCAGAAACAAAATAAAGTGGGACGTTCATTGAAGAACGTCCCACCTAAAACTTCACAGGTGTCACGCTTAACGTACGCACATCCAAGTTGTGGACCAGGAGGGGATCGAACCCTCGTCCAAACGGGGAAACAATGCGCTTTCTACATGCTTATCTCCGTTTTAATTTTCGAGTGTAAGCCCGACCGGAGCCACTTACTCACACCTTATCTCCTAAAATTTCATCCCAGACACGGAGCTGCCTGAAACTATTTCCGATTTATCTGCACCACTGGATCAAAACGCTTCGGAACCACAGCTTTTGAGTGATGTCTCGTCTCCTCACCTTGTGAGAAGATAAAGCTAATCTACTATACTTCGATTAAGCAGCGAGAGCGTACTTGTTTTCGCCAGTTAAATTTTTGATAGCCGAGATTAAAGTGCCAACTAACAACGCACTGCATGCTTACGCACCCTTTCGGCCCGCTGTCAAATCCAGTCTGGCCCTAAGATGCTCTATAATTCCTTGCAAAATTACGGATTTTATTTCAAATCACAAAAATTCAGGCCAAAGATATACTTAACATTCCCTATTATGAGCCTCGGCCAGCTACTCCTTCCCTGACTTAGCCTTCAGTCAGCACCGAGGCAGCAATTCAGAAGTTGGGCATTGCATACTGATTGCCGGAAACATTCGGCTACGACTTAGAACTTACTGCCGAAAACGAGTTTTTCTCTTTTGACAAATTCACACAAACTGTGCGATAGGAGGAACAACCTCGTCACTATCGCACGCATATAATTTCAAAAGAGAGAATGAGGAGAAAAAAATCATCATTTAGTCACAAAATCAGCTCTAAAAATCAAAGGAAATAGCGTTTTGACGATTGAAAAAAACGCCTTATCTTTGCAATAAAATTTCTAATTCTCTGTTTTATTAAATATAACAATTCACAAAAGTGTAACTTTTAGAGAATAAACATGCTATATATGTCAATGAACCGGAGATGCAATGTGGCAGAAATAGAAGACGCTATGAACATCACGCAAAGAGCGATGAAACGCATCTTCGATATCTTGGCGTCTTCTGTCGGACTGATTGCCTGTTCACCAGTTTTTCTGGCTGTCGCAATTGCCCTGAAATGGAAAGAGAAAGGCTCCATCATTTTCAAGCAAGAACGTATCGGCTATGGAGGTGAACCTTTTTACATCTATAAATTCCGCACCATGCGCATAGACGCGGAAGTCCAAGGCCCGCAACTGGCCTGCAAGGAAGACGACAGGCTGACACGCACAGGCAAGTTCCTGCGCGAACATCATTTGGACGAACTTCCACAACTTTGGAATGTCCTTAAAGGCGACATGTCAATGGTCGGCCCACGCCCCGAACGGCAATACTTCATCAATCAAATCATGAAACGCGACTCCAGGTATATCTTTATCTTCAAAATGAAACCGGGCGTGACTTCCGAAGCCACACTCTACAATGGCTACACAGACACCATGGAAAAGATGCTGGACCGTTTGGAAATGGACCTTAACTACCTGCAAACACGCTCCCTGTGGGGAGATTTCGTCATACTGACAAAAACCGCATTTTCTATTATTAACGGCAAAAAGTTCTGATGAACCTGAAAATAAGACGGTGCGCGCTCCTTGCCGCACTCGCATGTACTCTTTCTTTTGGCGCACATGCCCAATCGTCCATGACCGACGAGCAAGTCATGGAATTTGTCATTAACGAGAACGCCAAAGGCACTTCGCAACAACAGATTGTCACAAAGCTCATGCAACGCGGCGTCGATATCCAACAGATACGGCGAATCCGTGAGAAATATGAGAAAGAGCATAAGGGCGACGTACTTGGCGCCAAAGATCTCACCGGGAAAAACGCCATCGAAAGCAGACTGCGACAGAACAACGGTGACAAGAAAGACGATAAATTAGAAAACGCTGAAAATTACAGACGCCGCGTCATCCAAGAAAAGGAAGAAGAAGCCATCATGAGCGACCGGCGGAAACGCCTGCTCCAACAACGAAAAGAAGACGACTATCTGGATGGACTTGACTTTGTGCTTCCTGATTCAATGGAGCTGTTCAACGACATCATGAGTGAACGCGAACAAGACAAGAACAAGAAACTCGTTTTCGGACGTAACATATTTAACCAGAAATACCTCTCCTTTGAACCGAACATGAACATCGCGACACCGTCCGACTACCGACTCGGTCCGGGCGATGCCGTGTTCGTCGACGTGTGGGGAGCCTCGCAAAAAACATATTCCAGCACCGTGTCGCCCGAAGGGACTATCGACCTCGAAGGTTTTGGCCCCATACAAGTCAGCGGGCTGACCGTAGAAGAAGCCAACCAGCAAATCAAGGCCACACTGGGCCAACGATACAGCAACTCAAACGTTAAGCTATCCGTGGGACAGACAAAGACAATCACAGTCAACGTGATGGGCGAAGTCGTCGCACCGGGGACATACACCCTGTCAGCGTTTGCCACGGTCTTCCACGCCCTCTACATGGCTGGCGGGACAAACGATATCGGCACACTGCGCGACATCAAAGTGTATCGCAACAACAAACTTGTCACAACAGTCGACATCTACGACTATATCCTCAACGGGAAATTAAGCGGGAACATACGTTTAGCCGCCAACGACGTCATAGTAGTCGGTCCCTACGACTGTCTCGTCAATATCACCGGAAAAGTGAAACGACCGATGTACTATGAAATGAAACGCTCTGAAAGTGTTGCGACTCTG
>DVNY01000146.1 GCA_018714085.1 Candidatus Caccomonas pullistercoris | reverse complement strand
TCCTCGGGCGGGCAATCGACCGCCTGCCCGCCGCGCTCCACGCGGACGCGGTCGGGGCGCAAGGCCAGCAGGGCGCGGATGTTGCCCCGCGCACGGTCGACGGCGCGGTCTTGCAACGTCTCGCCGACGGCATAGAAAAGCATGACGGCCACGCCCTCGGGATACTCGCCGATGGCGAAAGCCCCGACCGCAGCGACCACCATGAGGAGAAACTCGTTGAAAATGTCGCCTTCCTTGAAAGCTTCGACCGTTTCGGCGACCACAGGCCAGCCCACGGGGAGCACCGCCACCAGATACCAGAGAAAAGCCACCCACGGCGCCGCGAACCACGCCACCCCGGCGAGCCCCATCGCCACACCGGCCACGAGCATGAGGGCCGAAAAGGCCGTCCAACCCCATTCTTTGATGATTTCCATACGTTTTGCGTTTGTTTCTGCGGCAAAGGTAGGCCGTTCGTCTTGCAACCCGTTTGCAAACTCGCCCCGGCGGACAGGCAAAGCAGTCAGGGCGACAGGATTTCCTGTCACTGCGACAGGAATTTCTGTCACTGCGACAAGAATTTCTGTCACTGCGACAAGATGCGCAGGAACGCCACCCCAAACACCCGGGGACCGCCGTACCATCGCGAACCGCCGCACGGGAAACGTAGGGGCGCCACTCGTGACGCCCGGATGACCGACAAAAAAATTGCCTGCTGACCCACGATGGGACGGCAGGCAACGCATGCACAACGCAAAGCCGGACGGCTCACGCGCCGCGCTCAATGAACTTGACGAACGTCCGGCCAGCCCGTTTGCCCACGTAGAACGGGCGGCCGCCCCGTTCAAGGCCATAGCCCAAGACGGTCTCCGCGCCGTCCTCCGGCCGCAAGGCGAGACGCTCCACCTCCTCGCCCGTCGCGCGGTCGAAGCGGACGTATTCATACACGTCCTCGTCGGGCGACGAGACGAACGGCACGCCGTGGCAGACGAGGCAGTCGATGAAATCATCGGAGAGCTTGACCTGCGCGACATACTGGCTGAAAAAGTCGTTATAGCGTTGCATGTAGGCGCGGTCGTAGAACTTCGTCGTGTCGGGCTCAGGCATCTGCGCATAGTCCAAATCGAACATGCGGAGCGTGCGTAGGATGCGCTCGGGCGCCGAGGCATCGGTCACGTAAAGCAGCCCGGCATAACCGTTGCCGTAGACGAACGTCCGCTCGTCGCCATCGGCCACGAGGTTGAGGAAGCCATAGCCCGTGCGGGTGCGCCGCATCGGTTCTTCGAGCTGCCCGAAGCGCTTGACGATGTGCCCCGTCCGCTTGTCCATCCAGGCGACGTAAGGCCGCGGCCGGTCGTAGAACTCGTCCATAAACGGGTCCATGTCGGGATTGCCCGCGTATTCCTCTTTCGTAAACGTCAGGGGGAACGTCAGGCGCTTGCAGGCCATGGCCACGCCGTCGCGGCCAATCGGGAACATCGTGAAATGCTGGTCCATGTAGCCCGCGAGCGACGCGTCGTCCTCATGCACAAGCATGGGCAGGCTGCGGAAAGGGTCAAGCCCCCAACGGAGCCCCACAGGCATGTTATAGAAAGCCAAGTCCCGGCTCAGGGAATCCTGATGTTCGACGAAAACGCGCGGGAGCGACCAAGGGGCGACAATCTCGTCGCGGCCGAAGAAATTGACACTGCAATCGATGTAGCGGAATGCCGACCGGTTACGGGCGTAAACGTCGGACGGGAGGTCAACGAACGTGTCGCGCACGGCGCTGTCCACCTCCAGCACCTGTTCCAGCCGGTAGGCACGCGCCGCCTCGTCGAGGCGGAAAAGGAAGCTGGCGTTCTCCAAATTGTCACAGAGCACGAGGCGACCGTCTTGCGCCGAGGGGCATCCGCGAAAGGCCGACAGCACATGCGCCCCGCCCAGCTGCACGTCATAGTCCTCATAGCGCAAAGCGCCGTCCGCCTGCCCCGACAGGCGGGCCGTGGCTTTGGGGGCCGGCTCACTCTCGGGATAGGTGTGGAAAGGCAGCGGCTCGCGCAGGGCGGCCACTTGGCGCAGGAATTCGCGAGTGATGTGCTTGTTCGTCCCGCCGGTGATCAAGCGGCCCGCCTTGACGTCGATGGCCAGCACATACATCCCGTAGATGTCATTGGTGTTCAGGCTGAGCCACTGCCGCCATTGCTCCGTCGAGTCGGCCACCAGGTAGCGCTCGCCGAAGCCCTGCCGGGCCACATAGCGGCGCGTGGCCTCAGCGTCGGGGTAGCTGGCGATCAGCACGACCTCGCGGCCGGGTTGCATCTCCCGGACAAGGCGCATGAACGGCTGGATGGTGGACTCGCAGCGCGGACAGTCGTGCGGGATGAAGAGGAGGGCGTAGACCGTGTCGGCGTCCGGACAGACGCGCTGCACGTAAGCGCGCAACAAGGGTTCCGTCCCGGCTTTCTGGCGCACTTGCAGCACGTCGTCCATCATCTCCTCGTAGTCCGTCTTCGGCGTCTGCGCCGCGAGCCAGCCCCACGCACACAGGCAACCGACGAACAGGGTTGTCAATCGTTTCATTCTCATTGTTCTTTCAGTTTTTCGAATACAAACGAGGCGGCTCACAACCGGGCCGCCTCGCTGCTTAAGGTCAATTTTCGTTGTCCCCGTCTTTTTCCAGCACGACATAGATGCCCTTTGCGGGGTCTTCGAGCTTCTTCATCTTCACATAGTCCTGCCAAGGAGTGTCGGCGGGCAAAGACACGACCGTCTTCGATGCTGGTTCGCCCAAACTATATTGCTGAGGTCCCCCACCGGGAAAGTAAGGACGGGTTGTGGTCACTGTGGCGCATTTCCGCGTCGTTGCCCCTAAGCAAGGAGACTGGACGTCACCTGAGGCATACTCTCCATAATAGGTTCTCGTTTCAGTAATTTCCCAAGCATTTGCGCTTACACCTGCGCAGCACAAAGCTGCGACTGACAAAAGAAGTTTCTTCATTACTATTAGTTTTTAGTTGAGAAACACTGCAAAAGTACGGCAAGCGAAAGAGAAATGCAAGTCAGAATGATTAAATAAGTCTTCGCAGGTTTAAGTTTGTTTAATTCCGATGCAAAAATTTGTCTAAGCCATGCCTGTACTATTGTCAAACGGTCAAAATTGCAGCCTAACGCGCAAGAAAACATCAAGAGGGCAACCGCGTGAACGGGCAGGGCGACAGGGTTTCCTGTCACTGCGACAGGAATTTCTGTCACTGCGACAGGATGCGCAGAAACGCCACCCCAGACGCCCGGAGGCCGACGCACCGCCACAAGATAGCCACCACGTATTCACGAATAACCGCCTGCAAACGTAGGGGCGACATTCATGTCGCCCGAATGGCCGGGTTAAACATCCGCCCGCCGCTTGGTGCCCTCACGGGCACGGGCGTCTGGGGTGGCGCCCCTACGTTTCCCGGCACTCGGGCATGGCCTGTCGAAATTCCTGCGGCTTTTCGACCATCATTCCGCTCGTATGCACTATCTCTGCCCTGCGAAGATAGGATGCGGCTCGGCCAAGCCACGAAGAAAGCGAGGCTTTCTCTTGTCTCGGCGCTCGCCTTTCACTATCTTTGCGGCAGAAATGCACAAACCCGACGCACCTTTCCGCCCGTTCCTGCCCGCCGCCGTGGCGCTGGCGGCAGGACTGTGCCTGACGGCTTGCCGCCAGCGCGACACGTCGTCGCCCGGCCAGACGGCCGCACGCGACACCCTGGCCGAGCTGGTGCTGCAAGTGAGCCGCTGCTCGCGCCTCTACACGGCCGAGATGCAGGTGCACAAGCTCGTGACGCACAGCGACGAGGTGCGGATGCGGGGGCGCTTCCTCTCGTCGGACTACGACGTGCGCCTGCCGCTGGGCGACCGCAAGGCGGTGGTGCCGATCGACGTGACACTCAAAGCCTACATCGACTTCGCCGGTTTCGACTCGACGCACGTCAGCCGGCAAGGGCGGCGCATCACGCTGACCCTGCCCGACCCCGTCGTGACGGTGACGGCGTCGAAAGTGGACCACTTTGCCACCCGCCAGTTCACCGACCCGATGCGTTCGGCATACAGCGACGCCGAACTGGCCGAACTGGCGCGGCAGGGTGAAGACTCCATCGTCAGCCACATCGACCGCTACGGCCTCATCGAAGCGGCACGCGCCTCGGCGACACGGACACTCGTCCCCCTGCTGACAGACCTGGGCTACGCCGAGAGCGACGTCACCATCCGTTTCCGCCACGGCCTGCGGGCCAGTGACCTCGTCGAACACCGCGCCCCGGCCGACGGGGCCAACCAACGCCTCAACCCATGATGCGGCGCGGAGAACGGAAACGACGGCTGACGGCGGCGGGACTGCTCTGGTGGCTTGCGCGGCGGTGGTGGCTGGTGGCCCTGCTCGCGGCGCTCGTCGTGACGGGCGGCCTCATCCGCTCCTGCAAACGGGGCGAAACGTCGGTCAGCCTGACCCACACCACGGCCATCGACACCACGCCCGAAGAAATAACGGCGCTGAGGGACATCGGGCAGTGGGAACTGCTCACCATCAGTACCGAAGAACTCATCGACACCGTGGCGACGGGATGGACCGGCGTGCGGCAACTCGTGCGCATCTACACGGGCACACTGCGCATAGGCATCGACCTGCGCGACGCCGCGCCCGGATGGGCCACCGCCCGTGGCGACACGGCGTGGTTGCGCCTGCCGCCCGTCAAACTGCTCGACGAGCGCTTCATCGACGAGGCCCGCACGCGCTCTTTCTACGAACGCGGCCGGTGGGACGCCGCCACGCGGCAACAGCTCTACGAACGGGCACGCAGGGCCATGATGCGCCGCTGCCTGACGCAGGAGAACATGGACGCGGCGCGCCAGAACGCGCGCCAACAGTTCACCTCGCTCCTGCGCGGACTGGGATATACACATATAAATATAACGTTTGAAAACACCTGACCTGATGAAAAGACATTTCCTCACGACTTTGGCCGCCAGCCTCGTGCTGGGGCTCACGACGAGCTGCTCCGACGACGCCGACGGCCCCGGCTTCACACCTTTCCCCGACGAAGCGGGCGATCGCACGGTGCTCGTCTACGTCTCCGCCCAAAACTCGCTGGGCACAGGCACACAGTTCCAGAAAAAAGACTCCATCGAGATGTCGCTCGGCGCACAATACATCGACGACAACGACCGCTTCATCGTCTACATCGACGACGCCGAGAACCCGCGCATGTACCGCTTTGTGAAAGGCCAACGCGCCCCCTACCTGGTGCGCACCTTCGCACGTGACGCCAACTCGTCGGACCCGGAAACGCTGAAAGACGTGCTGGCATGGACAAAGCAATACTTCCCTTCTGAGGAATACGGCCTCGTCATGTGGTCGCACTCCGACGGCTGGCTGCCCGCACCGAACAAAAACTACCGCGGCAACCGCGCTTTCGGCATCGACACGGGCGAAGGCGGCAACATGGCCTGGGACGTGGACATCACCGGCCAGATGGGCGCGTCGATGGACATCGACGACATGGCCCAGGCCATCAGCGACGCCGGCGTGCACTTGCGGTTCCTCTTCTTCGACTCCTGCCTGATGCAGTGCATTGAGTCGAGCTATGCCCTGCGCCACGTGACGGACTACGTCCTGGCCTCGCCCATCCCAACGCCGGGCTACGGCACGCACTACACCAATGAACTGCGCTACGGCTTTTTCAGCGATGACCCTGTCGACGCGGCACGCACCTATTTCAGCGATGTGACAAGCGGGAACTATGCCGAACTCTATGGCAACGACGGCTTCGCCTTCGCGGCGGTGAAGACGAGCGAGCTCGAAGACCTGGCCGCAGTGACGGCCAGCCTGCTGCCCCGATACGTAAGGAACGGCGCGCAGATCGACATGACGGGCGTCATGGCCTACCAGCCCTACGTCTATAATTATTACTACCGCCCGGAGTTCTACGACCTCGGCAGCGCCATGCACCGCATCCTCGGCCCTGCGGACTACGCCGTATGGCGGCGTCAGTTCGACCGCGCCGTGCCCTACATGGACGTCAGCAAAAGCTACTGGGTCGGACCGGGTGCCTACAATTACTTCACGCGTGACGAATACTACTGCGGCGTCTCGGGCTTCATCCCCGACATCAAATACACCGACAACGCGTCGGCCTGCCTCTACGGCGACCTGAACGAAGCCTTCCGACAGACAGAATGGTATCAGGACGCAGGCTGGGCCGCGACAGGATGGTAAACTTTTGGCGCAGGATGCGGGGTAATTCAGAGAAATAGCGTACTTTTGTAGCCCGTAACGGTCCAGCATGAGACACTGCCTCCACCTCTTATGGATTGCCTGCCTGTGGCTGGCAGCCACATCCCCCGCGACGGCGGGGCCGGCCGCCGACTCGCTGCACGTGAGCCTCATCACGTGCGGGCCGGGCGAAAATGCCTACGAAGTCTACGGCCACACAGCCATCCGCGTGCGCAACGACAGCACAGGCGAAGACTGGACGTTCAACTACGGCGTGTTCAACTTCGAGCAGCCCCATTTCATCTGGCGCTTCGTCCTGGGCGAGACCGACTACCAGTTGGGCGTCGCCCCCTTTGACTACTTCGTGATGAACTACGCCGAAGACGGCCGCTTCGTCGACGAACAGGTGCTCAACCTCGACAGCAACGAAAAGGCCCGCCTCTACGCTCTCCTGGTAGCCAACTACCAGCCCGAGAACCGCGTCTACCGTTACAACTTCTTCGACAAGAATTGTACGACGCAGGCGCGGGACATCATCGAGCAGGCCGTCGACGGCGAAATCCGCTGGCCCGACAACCCGCCGCACAGCTACCGCGACCTCCTGCACATGTTCACAGCTCAAGATGCGTGGCTGCGCTTCGGGCAAGACCTCCTCATCGGCACAGAGGCCGACCAGACGCTCGGCACGCGCGGACAAGACTTCCTGCCGCTCATGCTCGAACGGGACATGGCAGGAGCAGTCATCGTGGACAAGGCGGGCAAACGCCGGCCGGCTGTGACAGAAACACGGCAATGGACGCCGCAGGCTCCCAAAACAGGAACCGGGACATGGTTCACGCCTCGGAAAGCGGCTTTGGCATGGTTTGTGCTGGCGTTGGGCATAGCCGTGGCTCAGGTCGTCAGGCGGCGCAACTGGTGGTGGTTCGACGTCCCGTTCATCGCCCTTCAAGGCGTGGCGGGTTGCCTCATCACTTTCCTGTTCCTCGCCTCGACCCATCCGGGCGTCGACAGCAACTGGCTCATCGCCGTGCTGAACCCGCTGCCCCTGCTCTACCTTCCTTGGGAGATACGGAGAGCACGCCGCCGCCGGCTGGACGCCTACCACATCGCAGCGCCGGCCGTCATCTGGGCTTTCACCGCTCTCTCGCCCTTGACGGGACAGACGGTTCCGACGGAACTGCTCTTCTTCATCAACGGACTGGCCCTGCTGTCCGTCGCCCGCGTCAGGCTGGCATACCTAAACAAAACAAATGAATAAGAACCGATTGCTCACATCGCTTATCGCCGTCATGGCGGTCTTGGCAGCCGAGGCTCAAAACCCGGCCGCCCCGAAGCTCGTGGTCAACATCCTGATTGACCAGTTGCGCTCGGACTACATGCAGGCGTTCATGCCGCTCTACGGAGACAACGGCTTCAAACGCCTGATGGGCAACGGGAAAATATACACGCAGGGAGAATTCCCCATCGCCAAAGTCGACCGCGCTTCGGCCACAGCAAGCATCGCCACCGGCAGCACCCCCTTCTATCACGGCATAGTGGGACAAAAATGGTTCGACCTCTCAGCCATGCGCGGCGTGAACTGCGTGGAAGACCGAAGCTGCAAGGGCATCGAGACCGACGCTGGCGCGTCGCCGCAGCACTTGGCCGTATCGACCGTCAGCGACGAGTTGAAAGTGGCGACCGACGGCAAGGCGCTCGTCTACTCCATCGCACCGTTCCGCGACGCCGCCGTCCTGGCCGCCGGCCACGCCGCCGACGCCTCGGTCTGGATCGACAACCAGACGGGCAACTGGTGCACATCGAGCTACTACGGCTCACTGCCCGAATGGGCCAGCACACGCAACCGCGACAACTCCCTCGACAAGCAGCTCCGCCGCTATAAGTGGGAACCGTTCTACCAACGCAACGGCGACTTCTCTTATTACACCTCAGACGGCTCCACGGAGCCGTTCAGCCACGAATTCAAAGGCCACAGCCGCTTCCGCCTCTTCAAGACCAGCGCCCCTGTCAACGAAGAAGTCGCCGCCATGGCGAAAGACTGCCTCTGGAAGTCGAACATCGGCAGCGATGCCACCACGGACTACCTGGCCGTCATGCTCTACGCCGGCAACTACGACAACCGCCCTGTCAGCCAGGCGCCCATGGAGATGCAGGACACCTATGTACGCATCGACAAAGCCCTCTCGGACATCATCGACGCCGTAGACCGGAAAGTGGGACTGGCCAACGCCCTGTTCGTCGTCACGTCGACAGGTTACTGCAAAGAAGAACCTGCGGACCTTCAAAAATTCCGTATCCCGACCGGCACGTTCGATATCAAACGTTCGGCCGCCCTGCTGAACATGTATCTCATGGCTGTCTACGGACAAGGCAACTACGTCGAGGCATGTTTCGGGCAGGAAATCTACCTGAACAAGAAGCTCATTGAAGACAAGCAGCTGTATCTCACCGAAGTGCTCAGCCGCACGCAGGATTTCCTGATTCAGCTGAGCGGCGTGAAAGACGTCTACACGTCGCAACGCATCCGCCTTGGCGCATGGACGCCAGGCATCAACAAGCTGCGCAACGCTTACAACCCGCAAACTTCCGGCGACATCCTCATTCAAGTGGCGCCGGGATGGCGTTTCGTCAACGAAGACACCGGCGAGAACTATATCGTCGGGACGGGCTACATACCCTTCCCTGTCATCTTCTTCGGCTACGGCATAAAGCCGGAAGAAGTCACGACGCTCGTCACCGTCGACTACATCGCCCCGACCCTGTCGAAGGCGATGCGCATCCGTGCCCCGAACGCTTGCTTCGCCACGCCCCTCCCTTAACAGCCGCCGCAACCGTGCCCGCACGGCTAACCATGGAGGGAAAGACGACATTGGCAAGCCCACCTTCCCCGTAAACAAAGACTTTTGCACGGACAAAAATTTCACTCGTAAACAAAGACAATAAATAATGGATATCAACAAATTCCTAAGCAAGCTCTTCGGCAACAAGTCGACGCGCGACATGAAACTCATCCAGCCTTGGGTGGAAAAAGTAAAGGCCGCGTATCCCGCGATCCAAGCCCTCGACGACGACGCCCTGCGCGCAAAAACCAAGGAGCTGCAAGAAAAGATTCAGAGTTCGGCGAACGACCTCAAAGAAAAAATCGCGGAATTGAAAGCCAAAGTGGAGGAAACTCCCATCGAAGACCGCGAGGTGATCTTCAACCAAATCGACAAACTCGAAAAGGAAGTGCTCGAACGCTACGAAGTGGCGCTCAACGAGGCCCTGCCGGACGCATTCGCTATCGTTAAGGAAACGGCGCGCCGCTTTGCCGAAAACGAAGAGATCACAGTGACCGCCAACGATTTCGACCGTGAACTGGCCGCCAGGCACGACTTCGTGCGCATCGAAGGCGACAAGGCTATCTACCAGAACCACTGGGTGGCCGGCGGGAACGACCTTAAATGGAACATGGTCCACTACGACGTCCAGCTCTTCGGCGGTGTAGTTCTCCACCAAGGCAAGATCGCCGAGATGGCCACCGGCGAGGGAAAGACCCTCGTCGCCACGCTCCCCGTGTTCCTCAACGCACTCACCGGGAACGGCGTCCACGTCGTCACGGTCAACGACTACCTGGCCAAACGCGACTCCGAGTGGATGGGACCGCTCTACATGTTCCACGGCCTCAGTGTCGACTGCATCGACAAGCACCAGCCGAACTCCGAAGCCCGCCGCCGTGCCTACCAAGCCGACATCACGTTCGGTACGAACAACGAGTTCGGCTTCGATTACTTGCGCGACAACATGGCAATGAGCCCGCGCGACCTCGTGCAGCGCAGCCACAACTACGCCATCGTCGATGAGGTCGACTCCGTGCTCATCGACGACGCCCGTACGCCGCTCATCATTTCCGGTCCCGTCCCCAAAGGCGACGACCAGCTCTTCGAACAATACCAACCCCTTGTCGAACGCCTCTACGAGACGCAGCGCAAACTTGCCACGCAATATCTCGCCACCGCCAAACAGCTCATCGCCAGCGAAGACAAGAAACAGCAGGAAGAAGGCTTCCTTGCGCTCTTCCGGAGCCACAAGGCGCTGCCGAAGAACAGGCCGCTCATCAAATATCTCTCCGAACACGGCATCAAGGCCGGTATGCTCAAAACCGAAGAGATATACATGGAGAACAACAACAAGCGGATGCCCGAAGCTGTCGAACCACTCTATTTCGTGGTCGACGAGAAGCTGAACTCCGTCGACCTGACCGACAAAGGCAACGAATGGCTGGCCAAAACGGTGAACGACCCGACGCTTTTCGTCCTGCCCGACATCACGTCTGAAATATCGATGCTCGAAGCCGACAAGGCTCTCACCGACGACGAGCGCCTCGCCAAGAAAGACGCCCTCCTGGCCGACTATGCTGTCAAGAGCGAACGCGTCCATACCATCCTGCAACTGCTCAAAGCGTACACCATGTTCAACAAGGACGAGGAGTACGTCGTGATGGACGGACAGGTCAAAATCGTAGACGAGCAGACGGGCCGCATCATGGAAGGCCGGCGTTGGAGCGACGGCCTGCACCAAGCCGTCGAAGCCAAGGAGCACGTGAAGATCGAGGCAGCCACCCAGACGTTCGCCACGATTACGCTGCAAAACTACTTCCGCATGTACCACAAGCTGTCAGGTATGACGGGTACGGCCGTCACTGAGGCTGGCGAGTTCTGGAACATCTACAAGCTCGACGTAGTCGAAATCCCGACAAACCGCCCCGTCGTCCGCAAGGACCTCAACGACCGTGTGTACAAGACGAAGCGCGAGAAATACGCCGCCGTCATCGAAGAGATCGTCAAGATGCGCAACGAAGGACGCCCCGTGCTCGTGGGCACAACGAGCGTCGACGTCTCCGAACTGCTCAGCCGCATGCTGCAACTGCGCCACATCCCGCACAACGTGCTCAACGCCAAGCTCCACCAAAAGGAAGCCGACATCGTGGCCCAAGCCGGACAAAGCACCTTGGGGAAAGTGATCGTAGAAGGCGCCGACGGCAAGATGCACGAAGAGGAACGGCTGCTTGGCGCCGTGACCATAGCGACCAACATGGCCGGCCGCGGTACGGACATCAAGCTCAGCGAAGAAGTGCGCAAAGCTGGCGGTCTGGCCATCATCGGCACCGAACGCCACGAGAGCCGCCGCGTCGACCGCCAGCTCCGAGGCCGTGCCGGACGTCAGGGCGACCCGGGTTCGTCCGTCTTCTTCGTCTCGCTCGAAGACAACCTCATGCGCCTGTTCGCCACCGAACGCATCGCCCACATCATGGACAAGCTGGGCTTCAAAGAAGGAGAGATGATCGAATCGCCAATGATTAATTCGAGCATCGAGCGCGCCCAGAAGAAAGTGGAGGAAAACAACTTCGGCATCCGCAAGCGCCTGCTCGAATACGATGACGTGATGAACAAACAGCGCACCGTCATCTATGAGAAACGCCGTCACGCCCTCATGGGTGAGCGCATCGGCATGGACATCACCAACATGATTTGGGACCGCGTCGTCAACATCATTGAGAACAACGATTACGACGGCTGCCGCGACCAGTTCCTCGAAGTGATGGCCATGGAGGTACCTTTCAGCGAGGCGGACTTCAACGCGAAACGCCGCGAGGACCTCTTCGAGAGCTCCTTCCAAGCCGCGATGGCCAACTTCAAACGCAAGATTGACCGCCTCAGCGAAGTGGCCATGCCCGTGATTAAGAACGTCTACGAGAACCAAGCCGCGATGTACGAAAACATCCTCGTGCCCATCACCGACGGCAAGCTGGTCTACAACATCCGCTGCAACCTCAAAGAGGCCTACGAGAGCGAATGCAAGGTCGTTGTCCGCGAGTTCGAGAAAGCCATCCTGCTTCACAACATCGACGACGCTTGGAAAGAGAACCTGCGCGAGCTCGACGAGTTGAAGAAGTCGGTGCAGAACGCCAGCTACGAACAGAAAGACCCGTTGCTTGTGTTCAAGCTCGAAAGTGTGACGCTCTTCGACAACATGGTGAACAAAATCAACAACACGTCAGTCGGCACGCTGATGCGCGGACAAATCCCTGTGCAGACGCCCGAAGAAGTGCGTGAGGCTGCACCCGAGCCCCAGCATAAGCAGCCCAAGTACACCGAAAGTCATGAAGACCTGAGCGACGGCGGTGCCGCAGAAGCCGCACAGCGCGACACGCGCGAACGCCGCCAAGAGCCTATTGTCAAAGAGAAGACTCCGGGCCGCAACGACCCCTGCCCTTGCGGCAGTGGCAAGAAGTTCAAGAACTGTCACGGCAAAGGCCTCGTCTGACGCCTGATTCAGCCGTCACATGAAACCTTGAAAGCGGGTCCCGCTGTTCGCCGAGAGCGAGCGACGGGACCCGCCTGTTTT
>DVNY01000145.1 GCA_018714085.1 Candidatus Caccomonas pullistercoris | reverse complement strand
TGCAGCGCTGCGCTGGCGTGCCGGCGGGCTGACGGCGACAGCCTCGCTGACCGCCCAACAGTTCGCCAACAGCGTCGAGGCGGGCGAGGCGGGGCGGAACCTCAGCCGCCTGACCCCGGCGTTCCACGTCGAGTGGCGACCGCGCCGGGCCGCTCTGCTCCGTCTGCGCGCTTACTACAAGGAAACCTACCGGCCACCGACGTTCACGGAGAACTACTACTACCACTACGGGAGCGCGCGCCTGCTGCCCGAACGAGCCCGCCAGCTCGGCGCGGGCCTGACCCTGACGGCCTGGCAGGGCGCCGTGGCCTTCTCGGCCGACGCCTATCACAACACCGTGCGCGACAAGATCACCGCAGTCCCTGTCAATCTCTATCTTTGGCGCATGACGAACACGGGGCTCACCGATGTGTGGGGCGTCGACGCCGCCCTCTCAGCCCGTCGTGCCGTGGCGCGCGGCCACCTCGTCGCCCTGTCGGCGCGTTATGCCTTTCAGCGCGTTGTCGACCGGACATCGCCCGGCTCGTCGACCTACCGCAAGCAGCTGCCCTATACCCCCGTGCATTCCGGCGGAGCTTCCGTGGCTTACGAGAGCCCTTGGGCCGGTGTGGCTGTCTATGCCAATGCCGTCGCCGAGCGTTTCTCGCTGCCCTCCCACATCGAGGGGACGCGCCTTGCGCCCTACGCTGAATGGGGGGCGGCGCTCTATCGCGACTTCCGGCTGCGCCCCGTGACACTCTCGCTGCGCCTCGACGCCACGAACCTGTCCGACGAGCAATACGAGGTGGTGGCGCGCTATCCCATGCCCGGCCGGGCTTTCCTGTTCACGGCAGGCGTGAAATGGTGAATATCGTTCAATCCATCAAACATACTGAAAGAAAATGAAGAAAAACTGGAAAACATGGGCCTTGGCCCTCATGAGTGTGTCGGCTCTCTTCTCGTGCAGCGACGACGACGGCGGGACAACGCCGCCCCCCTCGTACATCTATCCGGCCACGGGAGCCTACGTGCTGAACCAAGGTTCGTACGGACTTGTCGACGGAACCATAAGTTTCCTCAACCTGACCACGGGAAACATCGGTTCGGGCGATCTCTTTGCCGCAGCCAACGAAGGGCGTTCGATGGGCGACACGCCGCAGGACATCCTTGTCTATGGCTCGCACATCTACCTCGCTGTCTACGGTTCCAACCTCGTGTGGGTCCTTGACCGTTCGACGCGCGTCATTGAGACTTCCATCGCCGTCGATGAGCCCCGCGACCTTCTCGCCGAGGGCGGCAAAGTCTATGTGAGCAACTACAACGGCTACGTCTCGCGCATCGACACGGCTGAGCTCGCTGTCGATGCCCGCTGCCGCGTCGGTGTCTATCCCGAACAGATGGCCGTGCGCGACGGCTACCTCTACGTGGCCAACAGTTATGGCCTCACGATGGACCCGCAGGGCGACCGCGTGTCGAAAGTGCGTCTCAGCGATTTCACGATGGAGAAACAAATCAACGTGGGTCTGAACCCGACGAAGCTCATCGCCGACGGGCGCGGCAACCTCTTTGTGACCGTTCCGGGCGACTATACGGGCGCGCCGCAGGTCAAGAAGATCAACGAGCGCGACAGTGTTTCCTACGTTGCTGACGGCCTGCTTGCCGCCACTTATGCCAACTTGCTTTATGTCGTCAACACCGTTTATAACGCCGATTACACCGTGTCGCGCAACGAAGTGACCTGCTTCGATGCCGCCTCTGGCGACACGCTCACCGTGCAGCCTTTCGACATTCCCGCCGACTGCAACCCGCAGTGCTTCACCATCGACCTGGCCACGGGGCAGTTCTACGTGGCCGGCTACCCGAGCACCGATTTCCTCGGCAACGGCATCTTGATGCGCTATGAGCCTGGCGGCCGCCTCATGCGTCGCTACGAAGTCGGCTTGAACCCTGTGGCCATTGCCTTCGACAGGCCCTGATGTCCCTTCCTCTCCGAAGGGGCAACCCGGAGAACGCCCCCGCCGCAGCTGTCGCACAGCCTGTGGCGGGGGCGTAGCTTTTCCCGCCTCCCGAATCGAAGTCAGGTCATTCCGGACGGTGCCGGCGAATTTCCGGGCGTCTGGGGTGGCGCTCTTATGGTTGCGGTCAGAAATCTTGTAGTAGAGATCAGGCGCCCAGTTCGAGCTGGTCGAGGACGAGGCGATAGTAGGCGCCCCGGCGCGCGACGAGTTCATCGTGGCGTCCAGTCTCGACGATGCGTCCGTGGTCGAGCACGACGATCTGGTCGGCGCGGCGCACGGTGCTGAGGCGGTGGGCGACGATGATGACAGTGCGCCCGGCATAGAAGTCGGCGAGCTGCTTCGTGATGAGGCTCTCGTGGGTGGCGTCGAGGGCGTTTGTGGCTTCGTCGAAGAAGATGTAGCGCGGATTGCGGTAGACGGCGCGGGCGATGAGCAGGCGTTGCTTTTGTCCTTGGCTAAGACCATGGCCGTCGGGTCCGACGAGCGTCTGTTCGTGCAGGGGCAGGCGGTCAACAAATTCCCGGCAGCAGGCCACGTCGAGCGCCGCAGCCAGTCGTGCGGGGTCGATGGGTCCGTCGTCGACGGCCACGTTGCGGGCTATCGCTTCTGAGAAGATGACGCCGTCCTGCATCACGACGCCGCATTGCCGCCGCCACCAATGCAGGTTGAGCTGTTCGAGTGGCGTGTTGCCCACGGTGATGTTTCCGTTCTCCGGGGCGTAAAATCCGAGGAGGAGTTTGACGAGCGTGGTCTTGCCGCTGCCGCTTGCGCCTACTATGGCCGTCACGCAGCCATAGGGAATGGTGAGGCTGATATTGCTGAGAGTTTGTCCGGGCGCGTGTTTGTCGTAGCGGAAACCTACGTTGAGCAGTCGGATGCCGTCGTCGGGGCGGTCGAGGGCTGCAAGCGTGCGACGGGCATCTTCGTCAGGACGGCGGTGCACTTCGTCGATGCGCTCCAAGCTAAGGCGCACGTCTTGTAATGCGTAGACGAGGCTCATTATTTGGTCGATCGGGCCATTGAGTTGGCCGAGGATATATTGCACCGCCAGCATCATGCCCAGCGTCATGTCGCCGCGGATGACAGCCAAGGCGGCCACGACCGTGATCACGGCGTTCTGCACCTCGTGGATGAGCACACAGCCTGTCTCTTGTGCCTGCCTGAGGCGCAACGCCTTTTGCTGGACATCGTAGAGCGCCACTTGTGTGTCTTCCCACTCCGAGCAGCGTCGCCGTTCGCAGTCTTGCAATTTGATCTCTTGGATGGCGGTGAGCAGTTGGTTGGTGCGGTTGTGGCTCTCGGCCTGTTTCTGGAAAAGGGCGTAGTCCAAGGCCTTGCGGCGACGCAAGAAGCGAAGGAGCCAGCCGACGTAGAGCGCACTGCCCGCCACGAAGAGGACAAACACCGCAGCGCTGTAAGCGAGGAGCACGCCGCCCAGCACTGCGAACGTCAGTATGGCGAATATGGCCGAGAGCATCTGCGTGGTCAGGAACTGCTCCACGCGTCGGTGGTCGGCCATGCGTTGCAGGAGGTCGCCGAGGAGCTTCGTGTCGAAATAGGCCATCGGCAGGCGCAACAGTTTGGTGAAAAAATCGGAGAGCATGTCAAGGTTGACATGCAGGCTGACGCGCAACAGGAGGCGCTGCCGGACAAAATCGATGGCCGTGCGGCTGGCGGTGAGCACGAGCATTCCCATGAGGAGCAGGCCGATGAAGCCGACGTCGCGGCGGGCTATGCCTCGGTCCACGACAGCCTGCGTCAGGAAAGGGAATGCCAGTTGGATGAAGCTGACGCCTAGCAAGGCTATGGCCAGCGCAAGGAACGAGCGGCGGTAGGTGCGTACGTAGCGCAGGAGCACGCTGAACGGACGGGTGCCCTGCCCGTTTTTCCTGTCCGGCTGACAGAAAATCCTGTCAGCCGTCCCGTGCGTCCTGTCAGCCGACTTGTCTTTTCCTCCATGCTGGCCGTTGAGGTTGGCGCCGGCCCGGAAGCGCGCGTCGGGGCGGAGAAAGAGGGCGATGCCGCGGCCTTCCTCTTTGTCGGTCACCCAGTGACGTTCGAAGTCTGTTTCCGTGTATTCGAGGCAGCCTTTGGCCGGGTCGGCCACGCGGAATGTGGCCCGGTGGCGGCTGTGCCGCACGTCGTAGAGCACGACAAAATGGTTCTGTTCCCAATGGAGAATGCAGGGCAGCCGGGCTTCGGACAGCCGTTCCGGCGTGATGCGGCCGCATGCTGTTTGCAGGCCCAGCTGTCTGGCCGCCTGGCTGATTCCGAGCATCGAGACGCCTTCGTGGGTCGGGACGCAAAGTTCGGACAGGCGGTCAAGCGGCAGTCGGAGCCCGTAGAAGCGGCAGACCATCTGCAAGCAAGCCACGCCGCACTGCATGGCGTCGTGTTGCAGGGTGAGGGGGAAGCGTTTCATGGCGTTCTGGGGGAGACAAAATGCGGGCGGGCAGGCACAGCCCGCCCGCAGCGTGGAGTTGAAAGGGAAATCATTGCGCCGGACAGCGTTCGACGGCTGTCGGGGAGCCTTTCGGCAGCGTCACATGCGGCTGCGCTGGCTTGATCCGGCGCCCGTGCCTTTGTAGCGGCTCTTGGCGGCGTTGAAGCGGTAGCTGACGGAGAGGTAGACGTAGCGCGGGTCGTTGTTCTTGTACATGTTGTTGATGACGTAAGGGCTGTACATGGTCCACCTCTGCCGCGAGGTGTTCAGGATGTCGTTCACGCCGAGGTTGACAACGAGCGTGTTGTGGAGGAACGTCTTGTTGACCGACACGTTCATCATCCAGTCTTTCCGTGCGGCGATCTGCATGCTGTGGCCGGCCGACGTGACGTGGACGTCGAGGAAGGCATACCACGTGTCGTCGATTTTGAATTGATTTTGCAGGCTACCGAAGAACGCGGGCTTGTTCATGCGGAGGCTGCCGTCGCGCCAAGGTGCCTTGAAGAACTGTTTCTGCACACCGACGCTGGCCTTTGGCGTCCAGAAACCAATGCGCGGCCCGGCGGAGAGCTGGGCGGTGAGCACGCGGCGCTTGTTGAGGTTCTCGTGTGAATAGAGCACGATTTCCTGCGAGGCGTCGTAGATTTCCTGAACCAGCGCGACGGGGTCTTTCTCCTCTGTGTAGTTGGCCACGAACTGCATCCATTTCCACGCGGCCACCAGCGCGACGTCCTGTTTCTTTGTCGGGCGGAGCAGAGGGTTACCGGCTTCGTAGGTGTAGCGGTCGTTGTATTGTATGTCACTGCGCAGGGAGTAGTAGCTGGGGCGTTCGATTTTCGCGGCGTAGCTCAATTGCATCTGTACTTTGCCGACAGGCCAGGCCAGCGAGGCGTTGGGGAAAACGTCGTTATACGTGCGGCTCTGTCCGGCGACGTAGTGCCCGAATTCGTAGTAGTTCGAGTTGACATTCTCGTAGCGCACGCCCACCTTGGCTTGGAGCTTGCCGAAGGTGCGGGCGTAGTCGGCGAAGACGGCCGTGCTTGCCTCTTTCACGTAGCTCTCCGAGCTGGGCACCCAAGCCTCGTTGAGGTTCTGCCCGTAGCTTTGGGTGAACGTGTATTCCGTCCCGACGCTCAGGCTGCCCTGCCAGAGCGGGTGTGTCACGACGAGTTTGGCGGCATAGAGGCGGTTCTGGTTCTTGTTCTGCTTTGTGAAGTCGCGGTCGCCGCCCTTGATGGCTACTTCGTCGACGTCTGTGAGCGAACGGGTGTCGGTCTGATAGAGGTCGGCGTTGAAGTCGATGCCCCATTGGCCCGCCTGGCCCGCATAATAAAGGTTGGCGCTGTGCGTGGGCCGGTCGTCTTTGATGGCATGGGAGTTGGTGGTGAGCTGGTCTTCCTGTTGGGATTGGCGGAACGTCAGGACCGTGCTGCTCACGTTGCTTGTGGCATGCGGGAGTAACGAACTCTCATAACGTGCACCGACGGAGTGGTTCTCGTTGAAGTCATAGTTGATGCTGGCAGTGAAGTTGTACGTTTCTTGACTGCCTTTGAGTGTAGACGTGTTCTTGTTGCTCAGCGTGAAGGGCGCAAAGCGCGTCTCGGTGGAGTGCTGGCGCGTGCGCCATCTGCCAGAACCGTAATAGCCGCTGGCCGAGACGTCCCAACCGTTTTTCCTGTAATTCAGCGAAAGCCGGTCGCTCGCATTGGTGTTGTGCCCGCTTGTCAGGTAGGCGTCGTTCCTCACGCTGAGCCCGTCGCCCTGCCGCTTGACGGTGCGGATGCGCACCACGGCCCGCACGTCCGCGCCGTAGCGTGCGCCGGGGTTGGTGATGACTTCGACGCTCTTCACGTCTTCTGGGGCGAGGCGGTCGAGTTCCGAGGCGTCGCGCACCTTGCGGCTGTT
>DVNY01000144.1 GCA_018714085.1 Candidatus Caccomonas pullistercoris | reverse complement strand
CTCTTCGCCCTCGACCGCTACACCCGCCACGGCGAGGAAGTCACCGTGCCCGACCTGCGTGGCCTCAGCCAGGCCGAAGCCACACGCCAGTTACAGAAGCTCAGCCTCGGAGCCGAAGTGGCCGACTCGGGCTTCGTGCGCTCCCTTCCCGCCGGCGCCGTCCTCGGGCAGTCGGTCCAGGCAGGCAAGGAAGTCAAACCCGGCCGCACCATCTTCCTCACGCTCAACTCGGGCACGCAACCCACCATCGCCCTGCCCGACATAGCCGACAACAGCTCGCTGCGTGAAGCCCAGTCGCGCCTGACCTCCCTCGGCTTCACCCTCGCCCCCACCGAGTTCATCGACGGAGAGAAAGACTGGGTTTACAGTGTCAAGGCCGACGGGCGCATCGTCAGCGCCGGGACGCGCATCTCGGTCGACACGCCCATCACCCTCGTCGCCGGCAACGGACAGACCGACGAAGACATCTACGGCCTCGACAGCATGGACTACACCGACGACTTCTTCTTCGACGAAGGCGGATACCCCGTCGGCGAAGAGGCCACCGGCATCCTCGAAGAAACTCCGGGCACAGCCGAATCCCCCCACACGACCGACGATGAACACATCCCCTATGCCCAATAACAGCGAGCCGCTCCCCGGCAGCCCCATCCCCGCGCCCGACGACGACATCCTCGACGAAGAAGAGGGTGCCCAGCTCTACGAGCACTTCCGCGTCGTGGCCGACCGCGGCCAACAGCTGCTCCGCGTCGACAAGTTCCTCATCGACCACCTGCCCGACACCTCGCGCAACCGCATCCAGACCGCCGCGCGCCAAGGTTTCGTCCACGTGAACGGCCAGCCCGTCAAGAGCAACTACCGCGTCAAGCCCGCCGACGTCGTCACCCTCCTGCTCGACCGGCCACGCTATGACAACACCATAACCCCCGAAGACATCCCCCTCGACATCACCTACGAGGACGACGACGTCATCGTCGTCAACAAGCCCGCCGGCCTCGTGGTCCACCCCGGCTGCGGCAACTACACCGGCACGCTGGTCAACGCCCTGGCCTGGCACCTGCGCGACAACCCCGGCTACGACCCCAACGACCCCGCCGTGGGTCTCGTCCACCGCATCGACAAAGACACGTCGGGCCTCATCGTCGCCGCCAAGACCCCTCAGGCCAAGACGGCACTGGGCCTGCAATTCTTCAACAAGACGACGCGGCGGCGCTACAACGCCCTCGTCTGGGGGAACATGGAGACCGAAAGCGGCCGCATAGAAGGCAACATCGCCCGCCACCCCAAAGACCGCATGCAGATGGCCGTCTTCGCGCCCGGCTCGGGCGTCGGCAAGCCCGCCGTCACCCATTGGCACGCCATCGAGCGTTTCGGCTTCACCACCCTCGTCGAATGCGTGCTCGAGACCGGACGCACCCACCAGATCCGGGCTCACATGAAACACATCGGGCACCCCCTCTTCAACGACGTCCGCTACGGCGGCGACCAGATCATCCGCGGCAACCTCTCGGGCAGCTACCGCCAGTTCGTGCGCCACTGCTTCGACGCCTGTCCGCGCCAAGCGCTCCACGCCCGCACCCTCGGCTTCCGCCACCCCCGCACCCAACGCGAGATGGACTTCGAAGCGCCCCTCCCCCCCGACATGGCCGAGCTCCTCGAACGCTGGCGCGCGTTCAGCCGCAACCTCGCCTCACACTGACAAGACCATACAACCACACACAAGTTACCATCAAAATCATCATGAAACGCACTATTGCTATTGTCGCCGGAGGCAATTCCTCCGAACACGACGTCTCGCTGCACAGCGCAGCCGGCATCTTGTCGTTTATGGACACTGAAAAATACGACTGCTACGTCGTCGAGATGCAAGGCACCGACTGGCACGTCGACTACAACGATACGCGCCTGCCCATCGACCGCAACGATTTCAGCTTCACCGCCCCCGACGGGCGCCACACGTTCGACTTCGCCTACATCACCATCCACGGCACCCCGGGCGAAGACGGCATCCTCCAAGGCTACTTCGACCTCATCGGCATGCCTTACTCCACGAGCGACGTCCTCGTCGAGGCCCTCACCTTCAACAAGTACGCGCTCAACAACTACCTCCGCCCGCTCGCGGGGAGCGACTTCCACATCGCCGACTCCGTCCTTGTGCGCCGCGGCGGCGAACGCCCCAAGGCCGACGACGTGGCGCGCCGCATCGGCTACCCCTGCTTCGTCAAGCCCAACGCCGGCGGGAGCAGCTTCGGCGTCTCGAAAGTGAAGTCGGCCGACGAACTCGCCGACGCCCTCGACAAAGCCCTCATGGAGAGCCACGAGGCCATGATCGAGCACTTGCTGACCGGCACGGAAATCACCTGCGGCTGCTATCGCCGCGACGACGGGCTCGTCGTCTTCCCCATCACCGAGGTAGTCACCAGCGAGGAGTTCTTCGACTACGACGCGAAATACAACGGCAAGGTGAGCGAAATCACCCCCGCCCGCATCGCGCCCGAGACGGCCGACCGCGTGAAACGCGTGACCGCCGCCATCTATGAGCACCTCGACTGCTACGGCATCATCCGCATCGACTACATCCTCTCGGGCGAAGCCGGACACGAAACCATCAACCTGCTCGAAATCAACACGACGCCCGGCATGACGGCCACGAGCTTCATCCCCCAGCAAGTAAGGGCAGCCGGACTGGAAATGAAGGACGTCCTTGCGGACATTATCGAAGGAAAACTCAACGCAGACGACTGACCAAAGCCCACCGCCATGAACATCCCCGCCGAATTTGACGAAATCCGCCCTTACACGCCTGAGGAACTCCCCGCCGTGTTCGACGAGCTCCTGGCCGACCCGCAGTTCCTCCCCATCGCCCTCTCGTTCTTCCCGGGCGTGAGCCGCGAGGAGCTGGCCGCGCGGCTGCACCAGTGCAAGACGAACCTCGACGTGCAGAAACGCGTGTTCTATCCCCTCGTCGAAGAACTCGTCATGCGCGCCTGCGCCAGCGTCGACCTCGACACGCAAGGCCTCCCCATCAGCAACTACACCTTCGTCTCGAACCACCGCGACATCGTGCTCGACTCGGCTTTCCTCAGCCTGCTCCTGCTGCAACACGGTTTCCCCACGACGGTCGAGATCGCCATCGGCGACAACCTGCTCGCCTATCCTTGGATCAAGAAGCTCGTGCGCATCAACAAGTCGTTCATCGTGCAGCGCTCGGTGGGCATGCGCCAAATGCTGGAAAGCAGCGCCCGGCTGAGCCGCTACATGCACTTTGCCATCAGTGAGAAGAAAGAGAACATCTGGATTGCGCAACGCCAAGGCCGCGCCAAGGACTCCGACGACCGCACGCAGGACTCCCTGCTGAAAATGCTCGCCATGGGCGGCGAGGGCTCGCCGGCCGACCGCCTGCGCAGCCTCAACATCGTGCCGCTGGCCATCTCCTACGAGTTCGACCCCTGCGACTTCCTCAAAGCCAAGGAGTTCCAGCAAAAGCGCGACGACCCCGGCTTCAAGAAGAGCCGCGAGGACGACCTTGTGAACATGCAGACCGGCATCTTCGGCGAAAAGGGGCACGTCCACTACCAGATGGCCGCGCCCATCAACACGTGGCTCGACGAGGTGGCCGACCTGCCCAAGGCAGCCTTCTTCGACGCCGTGGCGCGGCGCATGGACCGCGCCATCCACCGGAACTACCGGCTCTATCCGAACAACTACATCGCCGCCGACCGTCTCGACGGCGACGGGCGCTATGCCGGCCGCTACACCGAGGCTGACGTCTGCCGCTTCGACGCCTACATCGACGGGCAGCTGGCGCGCATCGAGCTGCCCGGCAAGGACGAGGACTACCTGCGCGAACGGATGCTGACCATGTACGCCAACCCGGCGCGCAACCAAGCCGCCGCCCTGCGATGAGGCATCCCGGGCCCGCCTTCCTGTTGCTGGCGGCGACGCTCGCGGCCGCCTGTGCCGACGACGAGGCCACATGGCCCGCCGTGCGCACCGACATGGGCTGGCTCGCCACCTCGCCCGAGGGGACGGCCGAGCGCTTCTGTCCCGACGGCGGCGACACGCTCGACGTGGCGGGCCGCATGGGCGGCCTGCGCCCGGACACCACCTACCGCGTCATGGCCACGCACACGGCGGCGCCGGGCCCGACGACGCTCACCCGCGTCGAGATGGCCCTGGTGGCCGCACCGCGCACCTATGCCCACGAAAAGACAGACCCCGTCGAGGCCGTCAGCACGTGGGCCGGCGGAGGCTGCATCAACCTGCGCCTTGCCGTCAGGACACGGAACGAGGGCACGCACTACTTCGGATGCATCGACCGCGGCGTGACCCGGTGGCCCGACGGGCGGCAGACGCTCCGCCTCGGCCTCTACCACGACCAGGGCAGCGACCCGGCGTCGTTCTCGCGGACACTCTACGTCTCGTTCGACCTCGCCCCCTACGCCGCCAGCCTTCGCGCCGGCGACACGGTGCGCGTCGAGCTCCCCACGTTCAACTCCGGCACCGTCACGCGCACGGTCGTCTGGCCCGCGCGCTGACTGCCCCACACGCACAAAGCGCGGAACATCCTCCCCGTCCGCCGGGGGATGTTCCGCGCTTTTCCTTCCGTTCACAGGCCGGCTGGCCGTTTTTCCTGTCGCAGTGACAGGATTTTCCGTCGCAGTCCCCGTCCGGACAGGAAGCCGGCACGCAAGCCCCCGCCTCCCCGTCCGCAGGGCGGGGTCAGGGCTGCGTCTCGCCCTCGATGAAGTTCTCCATGAAAAGATGCTCGCCGTCGTACACGGCATAAGTGAACTGCGAAATCCAGTCGCCGAGGATCACAAGGCGAGCCTCACGCGTGAGCATGAGGTCGAGCTCGATGTGCCGGTGTCCGAAGATGAAATAGTTGACATCGGCATGCGTGCGCAGGTAGTCCTTGGCAAAGCGGACGAGCTCTTCCTTGTCCTCGCCCATGTACTCCGGCTCGCCGCCGTCGATGTGCTTCAGGCGGCTGTGCTTGGCCCAGGCAAGGCCGAAAGCCATGCCCCAACGGGGATGGATGGAGGCGAAGAGGCGCTGGCAGGTGGGGTTGTGGAACATGGCGCGCAGGAAGCGGTATTTCCTGTCCGAGGAGCCAAGCCCGTCGCCGTGCGCCAGATAGAAGACGTGGCCGTAGATCTCCGTGGTGCAACTGTCGCGGTGCAGGGTGACGCCACACTCGGTTTCGAGATAGTCGCCCACCCAGAGGTCGTGGTTGCCCGTGAAGAAGTGCACCTCGACGCCGTGGTCGGTCAGTTCGCTGATTTTTCCGAGGAAACGGGTGTATCCCTTCGGCACCACCGTGCGGTATTCGTGCCAGAAGTCGAACATGTCGCCCAGCAGGTAGACAGCCGCTGCCTTGTGCTTGATGCGGTCAAGGAAGTTGACAAGGCGGCGCTCCTGCATACGGCGGTGTGAAAGGGCAAGGCTGCCCAGATGCGCGTCGGAAAGAAAATAAACGTTTTTCATCGTCGCAGCATTTTCGCAAGTTAAAGGAAACCGAGTTCGAACTTGGCCTCGTCGCTCATCATGTCCTTGTCCCACTCGGGTTCGAAGACGAGGTTGACGCGGGCGTCGGTCACGCCCTCGACGGCGGCGAGCTTGATGCGCACGTCCTCCATGATGAAGTCGGCCGCAGGGCAGTTGGGCGCCGTGAGGGTCATGTCGACGTCGAGGGTGCCGTCGTCGGCAAGCTCGATGCGGTAGATGAGCCCCAGGTTGTAGACGTCGACAGGGATTTCGGGGTCGTAGACCGTTTTGAGCACATCGACTATTTTTTCTTCGATTTTGAGCTTTTCTTCGGGTGTCATGTCAGTATGGCGTATGTATATATTTAATGTGTCGTGTCGAGGCGTCCCTCGTCGGCATAGCTGAAATAGCCGCCATCGGCAAGGACGATGTGGTCGACGAGGCGCAGGTCGAGCAGGGCGGCGGCACGGGCCACGCGCTGGGTCAGGCGGTCGTCGTCGGCGCTGGGGCGCGTGGCGCCCGAGGGGTGGTTGTGGCACAGGGCCAAGGCCGATGCGCGGGCCGTGATGGCTTCGTACATGACGCAGCGCACGTCGACCAGCGTCGAGCTCAGCCCGCCGCGCCCCACGCAGCGGCTGTCGATGAGGCGCAACTGCTGGTTGAGGAGCATCACGTGGCACTCCTCGGTCGGCAGGTCCTGCATCAGAGGCAGGAAGTAGTTGTATATGTCGCGGCTCGACGCCATCTGCGGCCGCTGCTCGGCGGGCTCGGCAGCGCGCCGGCGCCCCAGCTCGCACGCGGCCATGAGCGTGACGGCCTTGGCAGGACCGATGCCCTTGTAGGCGCAGAGGGCGGCCATCGGCGTCCGCCCCAGGCGGCGCAGGCTGCCCCCGCAGCCTTGAAGGACACGGCGCATGAGGTCGACGGCGCTCTCGTCGGCCGAACCCGAGCCAATCAGGATGGCCAGCAGCTCGGCGTTCGACAGGGCCTGCGGCCCGAGGCGTTCGAGCTTCTCGCGCGGCCGGTCGGCCTCGTCCCACTGTGCGATGCTCAGCTTGTCCACGGGTTGGTGCTGGGATTATTTATAAAAATTCTTGCGGAACGCGTCGAACTCGCCGCGCCCCTTCACGCAACGCGCCCACCACGCCCGCACGAAGCCCGAGCCGTAGCCGATGAGCTGGACATAGGACGCACAGACCGCCAGCAGCCCCACGCGCACGCTGCGCTCGCGCAGGGCGGCGTCGGCGAAGATGACGAGGGCAAAGAGCAACAGGGGCGCCAGCCCGACGGCCATGCACACCCGCCCCGCCGCCAAGGCCGCAGGAGCCGAAGCGCCCAAGACAGTGGCAAGGCCGGCCACGAAGAGCAGCACCAAGGCGGCGCAGCCCACGGTGAACACGGCCGGAAGGAGGTGGACGAGTTTCAATGTGCCGGGATGGCGTTTGGTCAGGTTGATGCGGGCGATGCCCGAGTTGTACACCTGCCGGAAAAACTTGCGCAGGTCGGTGCGCCGTTTGTGCCACACCCATGCGCCGGGCATGAGGCGGCAGGTGTGTCCCCCCTCGAAGAGGCGGGTGCTCAGGTCGATGTCCTCGCCGAATCGCATTTCCGAGAAGCCGCCCAAGGCGCGGTAGACGTCGGCCCGCACGCCCATGTTGAACGAGCGGGGGTAGAACTTGTCCATCTTCTTCTTGCCCCCACGGATGCCGCCGGTGGTGAAGAACGAGGTCATGGCGTAGTTGATGGCTTTCTGCATGGGCGTGAACGACGGGTGGGCACGGTCGGGGCCCCCGAAAGCGTCACAGGGCGCGGCGGCCAGCTCCGCATCGATGGCGGCAAGGTAGCCGGGCGGCAGGACGACGTCGGAGTCGAGGATGATGAGGTATTCGCCCCGTGCGCGGGCGGCGGCGAAGTTGCGCGTCGGGCCGGGACCGGAATTGGACTTGGCATGGTAGCTGACGTCGAGGCGGCCGCGATAGCGCTCCACGACGTCGGCGCAGGGCACGCTCGACCCGTCTTCGGCCACGACGACCTCAAAGTCGGTCACGGTCTGCCCGCAGAGGCTCGCCAGCAGCTCGTCGACCTCGTCGGGCCGGTTGAACACGGGGATGAGTATGGAGTATTTCATACGTCGTCGGTTTTCGTTTTTCTGTGGGTATTGTGCAAATGTACGGAAAAAAAGCCATCCGCGCGCCATCGCCCCGCAAAAAGAGACATCCCCACCCGTCGCGCCGCACACGGCGACCCGTCGCGACTGTCGCTGCGTCCGTCGCGACGGGTCGCCGTCCGGGAAGAAGTGGGTCGCCGTCACGCCGGGCGCCAGGGGAATGGCCGCTGCGCGCGGACGGGGCAGCCGGCTCCCGAAGGGGACGTCCGGGCGGCGGAAAGGCCCCGGCACGCGCGCCTCACGGCCTCAGACCGGGGAAACCGGTTTGCCGGAAACAGTTTCACGGTGAACTTTTTCACAAGTTACGTGTAAATTTGAAATGAAAACACTATCTTTGCAGCCGCAAAACGACTGGTATCCACAAACGAACTGATTTATGGAATTGACAAACCGATTCAAAGACGGACTTTGGAGTAAAGAAATCAATGTGACGGACTTCGTCTCGACGAACATCACCCCGTATGAGGGCGACGCCTCGTTCCTGCAAGGCCCCACGGAGCGCACCAAGCACATCTGGGACCTCTGCCTGAAAGCTTTGGAGGAAGAACGCAACAACGGCGGTGTGCGCTCGATCGACCCGGACGTAGTCTCGACCATCACTTCACACAAAGCCGGCTACATTGACCGCGAAAACGAGCTTATCGTGGGTCTTCAGACCGACGAGCTCCTGAAACGCGCCATCAAGCCTTTCGGCGGCATCCGCGTGGTGGAGAAAGCCTGCTACGAAAACGGCGTGGAAGTTAGTCCCAAGGTGAAAGACATCTTCACCCACTACCGCAAGACGCACAACGACGGTGTGTTCGACGTGTACACCGACGAAATCCGCAAATTCCGCTCGCTGGGCTTCCTGACGGGTCTGCCCGACAACTATGCCCGCGGCCGCATCATCGGCGACTACCGCCGCCTTGCCCTCTACGGCCTCGACC
>DVNY01000017.1 GCA_018714085.1 Candidatus Caccomonas pullistercoris | reverse complement strand
TCCACAGCTGGTGAAATGCCGTTCCCTTCGTTGCCCATGACGATGATTCCCTGCCGGCTGAGCGGCACGCTGTATAGGTCGGTTCCGTCGAGGAAAGTGCCGTAAACGGGCGAACTGCCTTCCAGCTTTTTGAGAAAGGCCGGGAGGTCGACGTAGTGCGCCCTCACGCGGGCCAGGGCGCCCATAGTCGCCTGCACGACCTTGGGGGCGAACACATCGGCTGTCGTCGGCGAGCAGAACACATGGCTGACGCCGAACCAGTCGGCTATGCGGATGATAGTCCCGAGGTTGCCGGGATCTTGCACGGCGTCGAGCGCCAGGCATAGTTCGCCTTGCGGCAATTTTTCGAGCCCTTCTGTCTGAGTCTGGGGCTGGTGGAAAACGGCGATGACGTCGCGCGGGGTTTGCAGGAAGCTTGCCCTTTCCAGTTCGGCCTGTGTCAGCTCGGCCGTCTCGTCGCCCTCGAAACCGGGGTGGCGCCGGGCGAAGTCAGCAGTCATGCCGAGAAAGGCGCAATCGAAGTGAGGCATCAGGTCGCCGACCACTTTGGCTCCTTCGGCTACGAAGAGGCGCGTTTCGTCACGGTGCTTTTTCAGGGCGAGTGAGCGGATGAGTTTTAGTTGCCGTTTGCTGAGCATATTTAATGGTTAGCTGGGCCTTGTGGGCGAAATTTACGCAAAGCTACAAAGTTTTTCTGTCATAATAGTCTTACCTTTGCACGTAAATGCATACTTTTCTTTCGATCTTCTCTCGGCGGGCCGCTGCGTGGTGGCTTCTTCTGGCAGTGGTGTTGGTGCTGCCGGGATGTTCGCCGTTGCGTTTTCTCGGTCCCGAGGAGACGTTGCTCACGTCTGTCAGGGTGGAGAGCGACAGCCGTGCGGTGCGCCCGGCCGACTATCGCGGCTATGTGCGCCAGGAGCCTAATTCGCGCTGGTTCAGCCTCGTCAAGGTGCCGCTTGGCATCTACTGCCTTTCGGGCACGGACAGCACGCGGCGCATCAACCGCTTTGTGCGCAAGCTCGGCGAAGCGCCCGTGGCTTTCGATGCGTCGTTAGCCGAATACAGCGTGTCCAGCCTGCGGACGGCTCTTGTCGGAGCGGGCTACCTTCATGCCCGCGTGACGGACGAGGTGGTGCAGAAAGGGCGGAAGACGCGGCTGACCTATCATCTTTCGCCTGGCCCGATCTATTATGTGGACAGTCTTTCTTATGAGTTCGACTCGCCGGATGTGGCGCGAGTGCTCAGCGAGGCACGTTCGCCCTCTTTGCTTTTCAAGGGGATGCCGCTCGACGCCACGCAGCTTGAAGCCGAACGCTCGCGGATAGTGCGTGAATTGCGGAATGCCGGTTTCTATGCCCTCCACAACGAGTTTGTCACTTTCGTGGCCGACACGTTGCCGGGTTCGCTCGGCGTGGGGCTGACGCTCCGCCTAGCCTGTCCGGCGGGAATGGACAGCGCGAAGGCCTACCGGCGCTACCGTTACGCACGGGTCGCCGTCTACGACGACCTGTCGCCGTCCAAGGAAAAACAGTCACTGCGACAGGATTCCCTGGCAGGCATCCTGCTTTTTTCAGGAGGTCAGACGCGGTTGCGCCCGCGTGTCATCCGCGACCACGTCGCCCTGAGCCGCGACAGCCTCTACCGCGAACGCGATGTGCAGAACACGTATAGCAGCCTGAACAGCCTGCCCCTTGTCAACTATGTGACGCTGCACACACGCCCGGCCGGCGGCGACGAGAGCGACAGCCTCGACTGCGATGTGCAGTTGCACTATAACCCGTCGCACAACCTCAGCCTTGAACTCGAAGGCACCAACACGGCGGGCGACCTCGGCGCGGCGCTTGCGCTGACCTATACCAACCGTAACCTTTTCCGCGGCGCTGAGCAACTGTCGCTGCAAGCACGCGGCGCTTACGAGGCCATTACGGGGCTTGAAGGCTACTCCGGGCGGAACTACGTCGAATACAGCCTCGAAGCCAGCCTGCGGCTTCCGTCGCTCCGCTTCAAGGGTCACAAGCGGCGCACTGAGCTGCGAGGCGCGTCGGAGTTCACGCTGCTCTATGACTCGCAGGACCGCCCTGAGTTCCACCGCCGCGTGGTCACGGGGGCGTTCTCCTACCGCTGGTCGCGATTGGCGGATTCCCGCTGGCGTCACCGTTTTGACCTGTTCAGCCTTAACTACGTCTTCATGCCGTGGATTTCGGAAACGTTCAGGCGTGATTATCTTGAAACCGACGATCCGCGCAATGCCGTGCTCCGGTATAGCTACGAAAACCTCTTCGTCTTGAAGTGGGGGTATAGCGTGACTTTCAATTCCGCCCGTCGCGGAGCGTTCGGGTCGGCACAGCTTTATCAGAGCGACGCCTGGCAGCTGCGCATGGGCGTTGAGGCCGCCGGCAACCTGCCTTATGCCGTGTCGCGGGTTTTCAGTTTGCCCCGGGATGCAGAGGGGCAGTACACCCTGTTCCACATCGCTTACTCGCAGTATGTCAAGTTCGATTTCGATTTTGCGAAAAGTTTCCGTCTTGGCGACCGTTCCTCCTTTGCCCTGCACGCAGCGCTCGGCGTGGCGCAGCCGTATGGCAACTCGACGATCCTGCCCTACGAAACGCGCTATTTCTCAGGCGGCGCGAACAGCGTGCGCGGTTGGAGTGTGCGGGAACTGGGGCCGGGAGCGTATCAAAGCCCGGGCGGGCAGGTGGACTTCGTGAACCAGACGGGTAACATTAAACTCGACCTGAGCGTGGAGTATCGCGCCCACCTTTTCTGGAAAATCGACGGCGCTGTCTTCGTGGATGCAGGCAACGTCTGGACCACGCGGCGCTATGCCGGTCTCGAGGCTGGCCAGTTCCGGTTTGACAGTTTTGCCCGCCAGATTGCCGTAGCTTACGGGTTGGGATTGCGTCTCAACTTCGATTATTTCATCTTGCGTTTCGATGGTGGCATGAAGGCCATCGATCCGGCCTATACCGACAGCCGGCGCCATTATCCGCTCATTCATCCGGACTTTGGCCGCGATTTCACGTTCCACTTCGCCGTAGGCCTCCCGTTCTGATTTCTCTGCTCTTACTTGCGTCTATGGCGTAACGCCACGTGCGGCGGTCCGTCCCGTGAGAGTTTGGCAGGACAAGACAAGCGTCCGCCGGCGTTCCGGGCGCACCCGCCGGAGGGGCCGCGTTGTGGCTTCCGACGCATAAAACAACAGCCAAGCCGGGGCGCTGTGGCCGGGCTTGGCTGTATGCGATGCCGTGGCGGACGATTGTGTCGCTGCCGTGCAGAGTTTCTTATAGCTCTTTGCGTGCGCTGAGGCAGGCTTTCGTCAGATAGACGATAAGCAACACGTAGACAACGAGGCCGCAGACTTGGCTCCAATTATTGTCAAGCCATGCGGGGTTGATGAAATTCAGGTCGCAGAAGCGCATGGCCGAGCTGACCACCCCCATCAGTGCGCCGCCCGCAATGAAGCCAGAAGCCAGCAGGGTGCCGCGCTCGCCGCGGGCTTTGTTCAGGGCGCTGTCCTTGCTGCGCGTGGTGACGTACCAGTTGATGGCACCACCGACGATAAGGGGCAGGTTGAGGTCGAGCGGGATGAACATGCCCAACGCAAAGGCCAGCGCCGGGATGCGGCAGAACGTCAGTATAAGCGCTATGGCAGCGCCGATGCCATAGAGGGTCCACGGCGCGCTCGCCCCGCTCATCAGCGGTTCGATGACTGCCGCCATGGCGTTGGCCTGCGGCGCGGCCAGCTGGCCGCTGGTGAAGCCGTAGCTCTTTTCGAGGATGATGATGACGCCGCCGACCGTGGCTGCCGAAACGAGCGTGCCGAGGAATTTCAGTCCCTCCTGCTTGCGCGGTGTGCTGCCCAGCCAGTAGCCGATCTTCAAGTCGGTGATGAAGCTGCCCGAGCTGGCC
>DVNY01000143.1 GCA_018714085.1 Candidatus Caccomonas pullistercoris | reverse complement strand
GATTTTCAGTCCTTTGCTCTACCAACTGAGCTATGGCACCTTTCCGTTTGTTTTCGGGTGCAAAGATAATGACTTTGACTGAACTGACAAACGAAATTCGCAATTTTTTATCATTTGCGGTTGAATTGCTTATTTGAGCGGGTTCCAACCTTGGGCTTTGAGGGTGAATTCCTGGCCGTCGCGGGCGATGAGCGCGCAACCGAGCTCTTCTTTGGTGATGTAGCCGATGACTTTCACGTCCTTGATGGCGGAGACGCGGTCGTGCTCGGTGAGGGGTACGGTGAAGAGGAGCTCGTAGTCTTCGCCGCCGTTGAGGGCACAAGTTGTGACGTTCATGTTGAACTCTTCGGCAGTCACAGCGGTCTGGTAGTCGAGTGGGATGCGTTCTTCGTAGATGCGGCAGCCCACGTGGCTTTGGGTGCAGATGTGCAGCATTTCAGAAGAGAGGCCGTCGCTGATGTCCATCATGGCTGTCGGTTGGATGCCGGCTTCGCGCAGGGCGGTGATGATGTCGCGTCGGGCTTCGGGCTTAAGCTGCCGTTCAAGCAGGTATTCGCGGCCGCTGAAATCGGGTTGTGCGGCTGTCTCGTTGTCAGCCTGGTGGGCGAATACGGCTTTTTCGCGTTCTAATAGTTGCAGGCCCATGTAGGCGGCGCCGAGATCGCCGCTGACGCAGACGAGGTCTGTGTCGTGTGCCCCGTTGCGGTAGACGATGTGGCCTTTTTCCGCATCGCCGATGCAAGTCATGCTGATGGCCAGTCCGGTGAGCGACGAGGTGGTGTCGCCGCCCACGATGTCCACTCCGTGCTGTTCGCAGGCCAGCCGGATGCCGGCGTAGAGGGCTTCGAGATCTTCGACTGCGAAGCGCTTGCTGACGGCCAGGTTGACGACGAGTTGGCGCGGGGTGCCATTCATGGCGTAGATGTCTGAGAAGTTCACCATCGCCGCCTTGTAGCCGAGGTGTTTGAGCGGCGTGTAGACGAGGTCGAAGTGAACCCCTTCCATGAGCATGTCGCTGGTGACAAGGACGGTGCTGTCGGGGTAGGCGAGGACGGCGCAGTCGTCGCCTACCCCGTAGCGCGTGCTTTTTTGGGTGAGCGGAAGGTTTTCGGTGAGGTGGCGGATGAGGCCGAACTCGCCGAGTGTGGATATTTCGGTACGTTTCATAGGTCTGTTAACTGGTCTTGAATTTATGGGAGCGGAGGGTGTGTGCACGGGACGGCTGGCCGTAAAATCCGGAGTACTGACAGGAAATTCTGGAGTACTGACAGGAAATTCTGGAGTACTGACAGGAAATTCTGGAGTACTGACAGAAATTTCCATCATCCTGACCGTTTTTCCTGTCGCGTAGGCTGTTGGGAGCGATGCCGCGTGGGCTTTGTGCCCGCGGGATTACGGCAGCAGGAAGCGGCGCAGGGCGTCGACGGAGTCCACTGTGCCCGTCGCCCCGGCTTGCGTGAGTTCTTCGCGGCTGCCGTACCCATACGTGACGCCGAGTGAGGGCAGGCCGGTTTGGTGTGCCCCGTCGATGTCGTGACGGCGGTCGCCGATCATGACCGCCCGGTCTGTCGGGCAGATGCCCTGCCGCTTGACGAGGTAGCGTATGACGTCGGCTTTTGTCGGGCGCCGATGGCGGGGTGTGTCGCCGGCAATGAAGTCGAAATAGGGCGTCAGGTGAAAGTGGGTCAGGATGCGCCGTGCTGACTGTTCTCCCTTTGACGTGGCCACGTAGAGACAGACACCTTGTTCGCGCAGGTCCCGGAGCAGGGATGGTATGCCGGCGTAAACAGAGTTCTCAGCCCATCCGCGGTCGAGGAAGTAGCGCCGGTAGTGACGCGAAGCAAGGCGGCTTTGATCCTCATTGAAGTGGTAGAACGTCTGGAACGATTCCATCAGTGGCGGCCCGATAAATGGCGTGAGCGTGTCGGGGTCGTCCACATGTATGCCGAATTGTTTCAGTGCGTAAGCCACGGAACGTGTGATACCAACGCGGGGGTCGGTCAGGGTGCCGTCGAGGTCGAACAGGACGTGTGTATATCGTGACATGGCGTCAGTGTTTGCAGGTTTTCTCGAAGCAACGCCGGCAGAGAGGCTCGTATTCATTTTTCTCGCCGAGGAGCACGCGGCTCTCGCCCGGAACGGTGCGGTGAGATACGTAGGCCAAGTCGCCGCACCGGACGCAGATGGCGTGGACTTTGGTTACTTCTTCGGCAATGGCGCACAAGGCGGGCATAGGGCCGAAGGGTTGACCCTTGAAGTCCATGTCAAGTCCTGCCACGACGACGCGGATGCCCCGTGAGGCCAGTTCGCTGCACACTTGGGGCAGGCGGTCGTCGAAAAACTGTGCTTCGTCGATGCCGACTACCTCCACGTCGTGCCCGGCTTCCAGCAATTCGGCTGAATTCTTCACCGGGTGTGAAGAGAGGGAGTTGCTGTCGTGCGAGACCACGGCGTCGTGGGCGTAGCGTACGTCGATCGCGGGTTTGAAAATGCGGATGCGTTGCTTGGCAAACTGCGCCCGTCGCAGGCGGCGGATGAGCTCTTCGGTCTTGCCCGAGAACATGGAGCCGCAGATCACCTCGATGCGCCCGCGCCGGTGCGTCTCTTGCGTGTTGTCTTCCGAGTAGATTCCCATCAGAGGATGCCTGTTTTGCTGTCGGTGAACCGGTTCGTGGGCTGGCTTATTTGAGGCATTCAATAGTGTAGCCTCCGTGCCAAGTCTTGCCGGGAAGGGCTGTGTTGACGTATGGCCGCTGCGTGAACGGGCCGAAGAAGTGTTGCGAGTCGCACAGTCCGAACCAAGGTTCGAAGCATACGAAGGGGGCACCGTGTTTGTCCGGTTGCCAGATGAGCATGGCCGGTGAGTCGCTTCGTAACCGGACGGCGGGCTGGCGATATTTGTCGTGCAGCGTGACGGCTTTTATCTGGTGCTCGTCGAAGATGAGGGCGTCGTGGGCGAAGAGGCCGTCTTTCAAGGGGAGCAAGTTCTCTTCGAGCATTGGCATTTCGAGGGGATCGGGTTCGGTGCAGCCTTGTTCGCCAGCACGTAACAGTCGCCACGGGGCGCCTTCGAAAGAGAGGTAGCCGTGCACGTTGTCATCTGCCTTGTAGTCGAGGAGGCTCAGGCCGGGGTGGCCGCCGATTTGGAAAGGCATGGTGTCGATGCTGCAGTTCTCGACGTGGAAGTCAACCCGGACTTTGTTCCCGTCGAGCGTATAGACAACTTCGAGATTGAAGTCGAACGGGAACATTTTCAGTTCTTCCGGTGTGCTCGAGAATACGTAGCGGAGCGATGTGTCGGTGTGTTCGGCAAGGTTGAAGCTGCGGTCTTGCATGAAGCCGTGCTTGGGGATGCTGTACTCACGGCCGTTGAACTCCGTTCGGTTGTTCCACATGCGGCCGGTGATGGGGAACAAAAGCGGCGAGCGCTTTCCCCAGAAAGCGGGGTCGCCCTGCCAAAGGCATTCGCGTCCTGTCGAAAGGTTGGTCAGGCTTTGCATTTCTGCGCCTCGGCATGAGGCTTTCAAGCTGAGGTACTGATTTTTAATCTCTTCCATATGCTTGCGTTTTTTGTGGTTCTTTTGGGTGAAGGTCTGAGGGTCGTCGTTGAAACTTGTGGGTATTCTTGTGTCTGTAATTATCCGGCTGGTGTTTCCCGTTCTATCTTGACGCCTACGCTGGCCACTCCCGGGAGCATCTCCCGCTGCATGATGTGGCGGACAACGATGTGGCCGTGTTGGCCTGCGGTGAGCTGCAATCTGGCCAAAGGGAAGGTGTATTGCAGGTGGCTGATGCCAGCTCCCGTGATGTCGCCGTCGGGAGTGGCTAACTGGCAGCAGAGTGTGTCGCAACGCACCATTTCCGGATCCTCCCAGTGTTGCTCGATTCTGAGGTAGAGCGCTTGGTAGGGGAAACTGCTCGTTGTGCGGAGGTCGATGCTGAGGGCGTAGTTTCCGTCGCGTTGAAGGCTGTCGATGACGAACATGACGGTGTCGAAAGGTTCCCATCCGTCGGCGGCGATGGAGCGTTGGGCATAGACGGCAGTCCGTTTCTCGCAGGCTGTGGTGGCCAGCAGAAGGAGCAGGATGGCCGATAGCCCGGCTGCCAGGCGTCTGACGGATGTGTGATGGTGTGTCATGCGTGTTGGGGCTCGTCTCCGGGATTGTTCTCCCTGCGTCGGTTGTTGCTGCGGTTGCCGCCACGTTTTTGCGGCCTGTCGTTGTTCGGACGCTTGCCGTTGATCTCTTGCGGGGTGTTGCTTGTGCTTTGCGCGGCTGCGTTTGCAGGCTTCTTTCCCTCTGTCCGCTTTTTCTTGTTCTTGCGCTTCTTGTTTTTGTCAAAGCGGGTGAGGCTTTCTTGTTCTACCAAGTCGATTGGCCGTGTCGGCTCGTTGTTGCCCGTCACGTCCAGTTTGTCGGGCTTCTCGCCGTTCTTGTTTTGTTGGATGACGGCGAACGCGCGTTCCGCCGTTATCGTCACGAGGTTGGCGGCAAGCCGTTTGTCCGTGCTGTAAGTGATTTGGTTGGCCAGGGCGTCGGCTTTGAAGTAATAATAGGTGCTGTCTTTCGTCTCGAGTTGTATCTCGCGGCTGGGCAGCTTCTTTACGGCTTCGATGTAGGTGTCCGCCTCGTAGTTCAGGCAGCATTTCAGCTTGGCGCATTGCCCCGTCAGTTTCTGCGGGTTGAGCGATATGTCTTGATAGCGGGCGACGTTGGTCGACACGGAGACAAAGTTCTTCATCCACGTGGCGCAACAGAGTTCGCGGCCGCAGGGGCCGATTCCGCCGATGCGGCCGGCTTCTTGCCGGGCGCCGATCTGTTTCATTTCGATACGTACGTGGAAAGCTTCGGCCAGTACTTTGATGAGTTTCCGGAAGTCCACCCGGGAGTCGGCAATGTAGTAGAAGATGGCCTTGTTGCCATCACCCTGATATTCTACGTCGCCGATCTTCATTTCCAGTCCCAGTTCGTTGGCGATTTGTCGGGAGCGAATCATCGTGTCGTGTTCCCGCGCCTTTGCTTCCTCGTACTTTTCGAGGTCAACGGGCTTGGCGATGCGATAAATGCGGCGTATTTCCGAATTGCCTTTCAGGTTGGCCTTCCGCATTTGCAGGGGGACAAGGCTTCCGGTGAGGGTGACGACACCGATGTCATGGCCGGGGCTCGCTTCGACGGCCACGATGTCGCCTTTCTCCAAGGGGAGGCGGTTGTCGTTGTGGTAGTATCCCTTTCGCGTATTCTTGAATTGGACTTCCACGAGGTCGGTCGTCTCGTTGTTGCCGGGGACGTCGGCCATGTAGTCGAACGTGTTGAGTTGTTTATCCTGGCGTCCGCAGCCTCGGGCACAGATGCCGCGCAGCTGGTCGTTGGTTTTATAATCGTTCATCGTTAGGAGGTTTTAGGGATAAGTAGGACGATCATTTGTAGGGCAAAGTCGAAGAAGACCATCCTTGGATTCACGTTTTGTTCAATGTCGCGGCTGGCTTCCGAGAGTTCGTCCATGATGCCGATGACGTTGTGCTCGTTGACGAAGCGGGCGAACCGTACGGCAAACTCGGCTTCTTTGGTGTCCATGTAGTTGATCTGGGGCAGCCGGAAGTTGTAGACGAAATTCTCGCGGATGAGCCGCTGGCAATAGTCGAGGAAGCTCTTTTGGCGTTCACGGCCCCACGAGGCCACTTGTTCGCTCCACTCGAACATGTCCTTTACTTTGCGCTGGTAGCTCAGCCGCATGAGCAGCACGAACATGTCGAAGAAAAGGTCGGCGTCTTCGTTCACGCGGAGTTGTGCCTGGGCGGTGGCGTAGCTTCCCCCGGAGAGGCGGGCGATGCCCCTTGCGGTCCGTTCTTCGAGGGCGTTGTCGCGCATGAGGGCCTGTGTGAGTTCTTCCTCGCTGAGCGGTTTGAAGTCGATGCGCTGCGTGCGGCTGACAATGGTGCCCAGCAGCTGTTCCGGCCGCTCGCTTACGAGGATGATGACGGTGTCGCCGGGAGGTTCTTCGAGCAGTTTGAGTAGCTTGTTGGCCGCAGCGGTGTTCATCAGCTCGGGTTGCCAGATTATCATTACTTTATATCCTCCTTGGCTCGGTTTGAGGCTGAGTTTGCGCAGGATGACGCTGCTTTCTTCGGCATAGATCTGTGCCTGCTGGTTCTGCGTCTCCATGCGTTCGAGCCACGTCTCGCGGGTGAAGTAGGGCGATTCTTTCATGAGCGTGCGCCATTCGTCGAGGTACATGTCGCTCACGGGAGCGCTCTTGCTGCTCTTGCCCTTGATGACGGGGAACACGAAGTGCAGGTCGGGGTGGGCGAGGTTGCCCGTCATGTGGCAGGCCGGACACGTGCCACAAGCGTCGCCGTCTTCGGGGTGACGGCACAACAGCAGGCTGGCCAAGGCCCAAGCCGAAGCCAGTTTGCCGCTTCCCTCAGGCCCGCAGAAGAGCAGGGCGTGCGGAACGCGCCCTTCGGCCACCTGCTGGCGGAGCCGGAGGGTGGCTTCTTCTTGTCCGATGACCTGGCTGAACTGCATGGCGTGCTTTCGTGAGAGAGGGTCAGTATATGGCGCGGGCTATTTCCGCTATGCTGTCGACAGCCGAGACGGTGTAGAAATGGATGCTCGGCACACCTGCTCTCATCAGTTCGCGGCACTGCGCGATGGCCCACTCCCTCCCGACCTGCGCCACCTCTTCGTCGGTCTTGCATTTGAGCGCTTCGTTCACCAAGGGCTCCGGCAGGTCGCAGTGGAACACTTTGGGCACCACCGTCAGTTGCGACCGTCTCGTCAGGGGCTTGATGCCCGGGATGATAGGCACTGTGATGCCCGCCTGGCGGGCTGCGTCGACAAAGGCAAAGTATCTGGCGTTGTCGTAGAACAGTTGTGTGACGCCGTATTCGGCTCCTGCATCCACTTTCTGCTTGAACCAGTGGAGGTCGGTGGCCATGTTGGGCGCCTCCTCATGCTTTTCGGGATAGCAGGCCACGCCGTAGCTGAAAGGCTCGCCCGGCGTCTTGATGGGGGAGCCGTCGTCGAAGAGTCCGGCGTTGAACCGGTTGATCTGCGCTTGCAACTCGGTGGTGTGGGCGTAGCCTCCGGGTGTCGGCGTGAAGCGGGCGTCGTCGCGGGCCTTGTCGCCACGCAGCAGGAGCAGGTTGCTGATGCCGAGGAATTGCAGGTCGAGGAGGACGTACTCCGTCTCTTCGCGCGTGAAGCCGCTGCACAGGATGTGCGGCACGACGGGGATGCCGTATTTCTGCTGGATGGCGGCCGCCACGGCCACCGTGCCGGGACGCCGGCGCAGCCGCGAGCGCTGCATCAGGCCGTCGCCGAGATCCTTGTAGACGTATTCCGAGCGGTGGGTGGTGATGTTGATATAGCTGGGGGCAAACTCGCGCAACTTGTCGACGGTGCGTGTCAGCGCGCCGATGCCCGTGCCTTTCAGGGGCGGGAGCACCTCGAACGAGAAAGCCGTGCGGCCGTTTGCCGCGATGAGTTCCGTGATCTTCATGTCTGTGGTGGCCTTTCGCAGGCCTACTTATGGAATATGCAAAGGTAAGGAAAAAATGTGAAGCACCAAGCACGAAAATCCGCAAATGCTTGACACCGGCTCCCACAGGCTGCCGTGCAGGCCGGGCGGGGGTACGGGGCGGAGGGCGAGGCAATAAGACAGGCCGAGTTCCGTTCTGATTATGACAGACACTAATCAAACTATCCATGAAATTACCTTTGCTTTTAGCAGCGTTCGCCCTGTCGCTCACCGCAGCCGGACAGCGCGTGTGGGTGGACAACGGCGTGCTCGTCTCGCGCATGGTGAGGAGCTCGAGCTGGGACCTCTGTCATGCGCCCAGTGCCAATTACAACCTCTCAGTCAGCTTTGATGTGGCTCCGGAGCGCTTTTGGTCGGGCTCGTTCGAACTCGGTTACGCCGCGATGGGCGGAAAGGACGACGGGATCATGCGCGAGGACGGGCAGGTGATTGGCAACGTCCAGCGGAAGCACTACCTCTACGTCCTGCCCAAGCTGCGCGTCACGCCGTGGCGCACGGAGCGCGGCTTGGAGGTCTTTGCCGAAGTAGGCCCGCAGCTGTCCGTGCTGACCGACGACCGTTCGTTCGAGCCGGTCAACGGCGTTGTGGTCGACGGCTATCGCTTCCGCCGCACGATGCTCGGCGCCCGGGTGGGCGTGGGCTTTGCCCGGCCCCTCACTGAGCATCTCCTCGTCGGCGCGCGCGGCGGATACACGTATCACTTCACCCGCGCTGTCACCTCGCCGGCTTGCGACCTCAGCCTGAGCACGTGGAGCGTCAGCCTGTCCCTGGGCTACGCTTTCTGACCCGGCTGACAGTTCCTGCCGTCGCCCTGCGAGAGTTTCCCGCCGCACGAGGTAAAGTCTATTTCACACCGTGAAATATAAAAGTCACACTGTGAAATATATAAATCACAGTGTAAAATGCACAAATCACACTGTGAAACGGACTTTGTCGCCCTGTCCGTGATTTTTGCCAGCCGTCTGGGAAATCCTGTCAGCCGGATAGGCTTTTCTGTCCGGCTGACAGGAGGGAGCGGTCAGCCGTCCCACCTCCCCGTCTTGTGCGGCCGTGCCGGACAGGTCGCCCGCTGGGTGGGGCGCCGCCTGTATGCAAGAAGCGCACCGCAGTCCGGGACATCCATCCCGGCGGCGGTGCGCTTTCGTGTGTATGCTTGCGTGGTTTTTTCCGCTCCGTCAGGCCTCGACAAGGCGTTTGTAGCGCAGGGCGTAAGCGCCGATGGCCACGAAGCAGACTAAGGGTATGACGAAGCCGTCGGCCATCGAGGCGCTACGGTCGGCGATGAGGCCCATGGTGACGGGGGCGATGGCGCCGCCCACGATGCTCATGATGAGCAGCGAACTGCCGCGCTTGGTGTGGGCGCCGAGGCCGCGTAGCGCGAGGGAGAAAATCGTCGGGAACATGATGCTCTCGAACAAGTAGCAGGCGAACAGGGCGCCGATCGACGTCCAGCCGAAATCGCCGCACACCAGCGCCATCGTCAGGGCGGCGCCCACGGCGAAGAGCAGGAGCAACCGATCGGGGCGCACGTAGTTCATCACCCAGCTGCCGCCCATGCGGCCGAGCACGAAAAGCCCCATGCCGCCGAACGAGAGGGCGAGGGCCGCTGTGCGGTCGCCGATGCCGATGCCGGCTTCGGTGACGTAGTTGATGAAGAAGCTGTTGATGCCGGTCTGTGCCGCCACGTAGAGGAACAGGACGGCCACGCCCCACGTGAAGTTGCGGTGCTGCCGCAGGGGGCGGGCGGCGCGTTCGTCGGTCGTGTCGTCCTTGATTTCGGGCAGGCGGACGCGGCTGAACACGGCGGCTACCACCAGCACGACGGCGCCGATGATCGTATAGGGCAGGGCTATCTGGCTGGCGTCTTCACCGAAGATGAGCAGGCCGCCGACGAGCGGGCCGACGATCCAGCCGAGGCCGTTGAACGACTGGGCGAGGTTGATGCGCCGTTCGGCGGCCGAGGGCGTGCCCAGTACGGTGACGTAGGGATTGGCAGAGGTTTCGAGGCACGTCAGGCCGCATCCGATGACGAAGAGCGAGAAGAGGAAAAACGGGAAACTGTTGATGTGGCTGCCCGGAATGAAGAGCAAGGCGCCGACGCCGTAGAGCACGAGTCCGGTCAGCACGCCGGCGCGGTAGCCGTAGCGCGAGATGAGGCGTCCCGCCGGCAGGGCCATCAGGAAGTAGCCGCCGTAGACCACGGCTTGGACCAGGGCAGACTCGGCACGGCCGATCTCGAACGTGTCTTGGAAGTGCTTGTTCAGGACGTCGAGGATGCTGTGCGCGAAGCCCCAGAGGAAGAAAAGGGTGGTGACAAGGGCGAACGGAACAAGGTAGTTCCGTCCGTCGCTCGTCGAGAAGATTGAATTTCTTTTTGCTTTCATGTTTTGTGGTTGGGTTGTGGGTTGTTTGGCCATGGCGCCTGTTAACTCCGGCTGACTTGCAGACCCGTCCGCGAGAGGCTCATGTCGACGAAGCGGGCCGACGGCGTGAGCGGGTTCTCGCGCAGCTGTTGGCGGATGCGGGTTGCGGCCTCCGGGTCTTTGGCCACTATGTAGAGGTAGCCGCCACCGCCTGCGCCGGGCAGCTTGTAGCCGAGCGCGAGGTCGTCCACCATCTGGCAGAGGCGTTCGACGGCCGGCGGGTTGGTGCCCGCGTCGAGCCGTTTGTTTTGCTCCCACGTCTGACGCACAAGGCGGCCGAACTCGGCGAAGTCGCCTTTCTGCATGGCGTCGTGCAAGGCCAGCGCGTGGTGCTTCATGGCGTCGAGCTGGGCCAGATGGGCACTGCTGTTCAGGAACATGCCGCGCACGATCTCGGCGAGGATTTTCTTGGCTGTGCGGGTCAGTCCGGTGTAGTAGAGCAGGTGGCAAGGACGGTAGTCTTCGGCGGTGAACAGGGTCTCGGGCAGCCAGCGCACGATGGGCGTCTGGTCGAAGCCTCGTCCGGTCTGCAACAGCTTGACGCCGTTCAGGATTCCGCCATACTGGTCTTGCCATCCTCCGCCCGTCGTCAGGAGCTGTTCGAGCACCAGCGTGCGGTTGCCGATCTGCATCTTGTCCCACCCGAGTCCGCAGAAGTCGGACAGGGCGCCCAGCACGGTGCTTGCGAGTATGGAACTGGTGCCCAGACCCGACCCGGCCGGAATGGCGGAAAGCAGGGTGATTTCGATGCCGCAGCCGAACGCGTCGAGTTGTGCTTCGAGCGAGGGATAGCGCTCGGCCGAGAAAGCCGGTGCAAAGCCGGCCAGCGAGAGCGCGGCCTTGGGGATGGAGAACGGCGAACCCACTTTGTTGTAGTGAGTCAGTTCCTCATAGGTCGTGATGCGCTCCATGGCGCCCAGGTCGATTGACCGGCAAATCACGGCGCGGTCTTTCGACGGCTTGACGTAGACTTGAAGAGGCGGTTGGCCGTTCAGCTCAATGGCGAGGTTGACGACGTTGCCGCCGGTGGCGAGGCTGTAAGGCGGGGTGTCGGTCCAACCGCCCGCAAGGTCGATGCGTACTGGACAGCGGCTCCACACGATTTGGTCGTGGCAGACGCTGAGGCGCGGAGCCTGCCCTTCGCGGCTGACGGTGGCGGTCAGGCCTTCACGCAGCAGGCCGAATGCCTTCTCTGCTTCGGCTGCGTCGTCTTCGCCGCGCAGGCGGAGGCATTCGGCGCGGAACATCGCGTCGCGCATTTGCAGCATCAGCGAGGCTTCTCCGGGCAGGGGGGAGGGCAGGTCGAGGCCGTAGCCGGCATAGAGGGCAGCTGTGTGTTTCAGGTCGACTTGATAGAAAACGCTCTTGGCGTAGTTGCCGGCCAGCTGGGTGAGGTTGTCGCGCAGGAAACCGTGACGCTGGGCCACGAGGCGGCTCAGGTTCGCCTCGTCCGAGAGGCCGTCGGCCGAGAGGCGGCGCAGGCGGCGCCAGTCGGCGGCAAGGCTGTTGTCGGCAGGGTGCTCGTCGAGCATCCAGGCCAGCAGGCGTCCGGCCAAGGCCATGTCGGCGGTCGCGGGGAAGAGCGGGGCGGCTTGGATGTCGGTGGCGCCGCCGAGGTCGGCGGTGTCCAGTCCGTGTGCCGCCATCCACGAAGGGAGGGGCTGGCCGATGAAGAGGGTGGCGTCGGCGTCGGGCGCGCCGCGGAAAGCGTCGTTGAAGCCGTATGGGCGGACGGCGATTTCGTGTTCGCCGATGGGCACGATGTCCACGCACTGCCCGGGGGCGAGGCGTACTTTCCAGTCGTTCCGGGGGACGCCCGTGATGATGTTGCGGCTTGTCAGCGTCCACGTGGCGGGCAGGTGGGCATTCTCCACCCATATCTCGGTGTGTTCGTTGCCGAAGCGGAACGCGATGTCGGCGTTTTGCGTGAACACGGACGACTGCCGCTTGATTTCCTTCTGGATGATGAACCGCTGGTCCTTGACCAGGTTTTGCAGGGCCGTCGTCGAGGAGATCAGCTCGTGGCTTGTGCCGAAATGGTAGAACTCCCCGCCGGGCAGGTCGACGATGGCAACGCTCAGGTCGGCCAGCCGCTTGTCCGGGGCGGATGGGTGGAGGCCAAGGGCGCAGCCAAAGGCGGAATAGAGGTCGTAGTTGATGCACTCACCGCCGTCCATGGAGCATTCGTGCAGGCGTTCGACAGCACGGTCGCTGAGCACCCACACACCGATGTCCATGAGGAAGAAGTGTGTCGTTGTGAGGCGGCTGAGCGTCTCGGTCGACGGTTTTTGCAGCATGTAGTCGAGTTCGCCCGGCGTGCGGCGGTTCATGAAAAAGACGCCGTGGTTGCGGGCCAGTTCTGGCTCGGCCCAAAGTCCGTAGCAGACGATGTCAGCCTGGGGCAGGGGGGCGATTTCGCCCACGGTGCGGATGAAGACGTCGCCGCTGGCTATGAGTGTGTGGAGCCCCTCGGGGGCGTTTTTGAGGATGCGTTCGTAGAGCGGGAGTTGGAGCGAGAGCAGCGTCTGGTCTATCTGCTGGCCGCGGGCCCACCGGAAGACGGGCACGGGGGTGAGCACCTTTCCGCTTGGGGCGTAAGCGGGCAGGCGGCGGCTCTGTCCGCCGGCATGGAGGAGGATGCGCTTTTCGCGGCCAATCCAGGCGGCGAAATCTTCGGCCGGCGCCTCGGCCTGGCGGCAGGCTTCGAGCAGCCAAGTCGTTCCGCCGCCCGAGCCAAGCTTCTTCCCGACGGGGTCGGACGTGCAGAACCATTCTCCGGGCGCTGTGCCCGTGATGTCGTTGAAGTGCTGTACGAGGTTGGGCGGTAGCGAAAGGAGTTTCTTCATATAGTCATGTGTTGTGGGATGGTTATTCAAAATAGAATGAAAGGACGACCATGTTCGCCGTGGCCTTGTCGACGCTTTCCGTGAAGATGAGAAGGTTGCGGTCGGTCAGGTCGTTGCGGTTCTTTTGCAGGATGTTGGAGAGTCCGAAGCAGAATTTGAGTTCCGGGATCAACTTGAAGAAAGGCAGGTAGAGGTCACAGCCCAGGCCTACTTCTACGAAAAGATTGAGCGGCTTGGTGAGCAGCCGTTCTTGTTTCTTTTTCATCAAGTCGTACATAGGAGCGACGCCGGCTACGACGTAGGGGCGATAGTTGTTGAAGCGAGGCGCGGAGACTTTCAGGTGGACCGGAACGCCGATGTACGTGGACTTCATGTTTTGTGTTTCGGTTGTGCCGCTTGTCCGGTCGAGGAACGTGATGTGCTTTGTTCCGAAATAGAGCGACGGTATGGCGCGGACGGCGAGGTAGTCTGTCAGTTTCCATTCGCCAAGCACCCCGACGTTGAACCCGAGGCCGTGATTGTCGTTCTCGGCCATCCATTGCCGGCCGGTGGCCGGGTCGATGTATCCGTTGTTGAGCAGTTTCAGGCTTTGGTCGTGGACGCCGACCGTGAAGCCGTAGTGGAAACGGCGCAAGTCGATGTAAGGCTTGTTCTGGACCCTGCGTGTTTGTGCGCCCAGCACGGCAACCGTGCAGGTCAGTAGCAGGAGTATGGTCAGTCTCTTCCAGTTCATCGGCGTGCGCGCTGTTTGGGCATACGCTCGGTCACGGTGGCTTATTTATTAGAATAACTCTCCGAAGGGGTGATTATTGTGTAAAAGTCCGGGCAACGCCACATTTCGCTGCGAAGATACGGAAAAAATGTGGCAGTAGGGACGAGCAGGACGGAAAAAGCCTGCGGAATGCCAACTTGGCATTTTTGGACGCCGGCCGCGATGGCCGGAAAAACAAGTCGGCGACTAGGAAAAACGGGTCGGCGACTAGGAAACACGGGAGCCCTGACCGTTCCGTGCGGTCAGGGCTCCCGTGTTGGGTGAAGGGCTGGCTGTCCTCACTGCCGTTTGCGCGGGCGGAGCGTGATGAGCGGGACGATCATCTCTTCGAGCGATATGCCGCCGTGTTGGAACGTGTCTTTGTAGTATTGCACGTAGTGGTTGTAATTGTTCGGGTAAGCGAAGAAGCGTGAGCCGGTGGCGAAGATGTAGGCCGTCGAGAGGTTGGGGGCGGGCAACTGGATGTCGGCCGGGCGGCGCACTTCGTAAACCTCCTTGGCGTTGTAGCTCATGTTGCGGCCGAGCTTGTAGCGCAGGTTGGTGTTGAGGTTGCGCTCGCCGATGACTTTCGAGGGCGTGTCGACGCGTATGCTGCCGTGGTCGGTCGTGACGATGATGTCCTGGTCCGTCGTGCTGAGCAGCCGGAACAGGTCGCTTACGGGCGAGTGGCGGAACCAGGAGAGCGTGATGCTCCGGTAGGCTGCCTCGTCGTTGGCCAGCTCGCGCACGGCTTTGGACTCGGTGCGGGCGTGAGAGAGGATGTCGATGAAGTTGACTACGAGCACGTTGAGCGGTGCCGTCCCCAGGCGGCTGGCCTGTCCGAGCAGGCGGTCAGCCGCCAGCGAGTCGTTCACCTTGTTGTACGTGAAGCTTTCTTTCCGGCGGAATCGTTTTAGCTGTTCGGCGATGAGGCTTTCCTCGTTCAGGTTCTTGCCTTCGTCCTCCTCTTCCTCCACCCACAGGTGGGGATACATTTTCCGGATCTGCTCCGGCATGAGGCCCGAAAAGAGTGCGTTGCGTGCGTATTGCGTCGCGGTGGGCAAGATGCTGTAATACAGTTCCTCGTCGATGGCGAAGTCTTCATTCAGTTCCCGGCTCAGGAGGCGCCACTGGTCGAGGCGGAAATTGTCGAGGACGAGGACGAACACCTTGCGGCCGGCGTCGAGCAGGGGGAACACCTTGCGGCGGAACACGTCGGGACTGATGAGCGGCCGGGTGTCGGGATGCGCGATCCAGCCGGCATAGTTGGCTTTGACGAAACGGGCGAACATGTGGTTGGCTTCTTCTTTCTGCATGCGTAGCATGTCGCGCATGGCGCCGTCGTCTGTCTCGCTGAGTTCCAGTTCCCAGTAGACGAACCGCTTGTACAGTTCCATCCATTCGGTCGCCGTGAGCGGTTCGCTCATCTGCATGCCGAGGCGGGCGAATTCCTGGCGGTAGCCGCTCACGGTGGCTTCTGTCACGATTTCCTGCCTGTGGATGTTCTTTTTCAGGGTGAGGAGGATTTGGTTCGGGTTGACAGGCTTGATCAGATAGTCGGCGATTTTCGATCCGATGGCTTGGTCCATGATGTCCTCCTCTTCGCTTTTGGTCACCATGACGACGGGCACGCCCGGCCGCACTTCCTTGATGAGGGCAAGGGTTTCCAGTCCGCTCAGGCCGGGCATGTTTTCGTCGAGAAGGATGAGGTCGAAGTCTTCGGCCCGGCAGAGGTCGACGGCGTCCGCACCGTTTGTGGCGGTGGCGACGTCGTAGTTTTTCTTGTTCAGGAAGAGGATGTGCGGGCGGAGCATCTCGATTTCGTCGTCCACCCAAAGGAGCTTGCCGAGGGTCATGTGCATGATGTGTCGTTACGTCGGCTGCGAATTTACGCATTAGCCGGCAAAACGGGTGTTAATCCGGCGTTAATAATCGCAAGTCAGAACGTTTCGAACTTGACGCCGATGGCCAGCGAGAGTATGTCGCTGAGGCGGATCGCCCTGTTCGTGACGGCGGTGATGAGGTACAGGTCGGACGTGCTCAGCTCGTAGAAGACCGAGATGCTCTTGTTCGAGATGCGGTGGCGGCGTGGGATGTTGAATTTGAGGCGTTGGCCCAGGAAGATGTTGGCCCTGATTTTTGTGGCGAAGCCGTAGTAGCCGTTGGAGTAGCGCGAGGGTTCGCGGGTCCAGAACCCCTCGCCGAAGATGGAGTTGACGAAGAGGCCGGCGGTGAGCGGCTCAATGGTCCAGCGGCTGCTGAGAGGCAGGTGCCAGGGGATGTAGCGCTGGCGGACGGTGAAGGAGACCTTGGTCCGGTCGGCGTGGTAGCGTGGAACGATGCCGAGGAGCAGCTCAGTCTCCCAGTCGTCGTCATGGCCGTAGTGCCAGCCCGTGCCAAAGCTCACGAGGCCGATGCTGCCGGCATACTGGATGACATGGTGGTTCGGGATGAGGCGCTGCCAGCGATGGCGGTAGCGCTCGACGCGGCGGGCGTAGCGCGATGTCGTGTCGGCCTCTTCGGGCGAGGGGGAGGACGCTCCGGCCAATGTGTCTGGATTTTCCGGACGGCTGACAGGATTTTCCAGACGGCTGACAGAAAATCCGGGACGGCTGACAGGATTCACGGCCAGTGCTCCCGTCCGGGGCGCCGTGCCGTCCGCAGCCGGCGGAAGGGGAAGGGCGGCCGACGCCGTGGTCGTGAGGGCTGTCAGGATGAGTCCGCACAGCCCCGGGAGCAGGCGGTCAGAAACGTGCCACTTCATATCGGATGTCGTTCGGGGTGAGTGTGAAGAGCAGGTATTCCCTCCCGTTGGCCGAACCTACTTGGTAGTAGTTGATGCCGTCGCCAAAGAGGTCGCGAACCTGCGTGTGGTGGTCGTGGCCGCTCACGCAGAAAGACAGGCCGGGGTATTTGTGCAGTTCGGCTTGGAAGACGTCGGCCACGTTGTTGTTGAACTGGTCGCTGAACGGCTGGGCGTGCATCGCCACGACGGTGCGCGCCGTCGTAGCGGGAGTGGCCTCGCGGTCAGCGCGCAGGAAGGAAAAATCGGGAACGGGCACGGAATAGTCGTATTCGAAGGCGTTTGTGTTGAGACAGACGAAGTGATATGCGCCGGCGTTGAACGAAAAATCCGGCTTGCCATACATGGCACGGAACACATCGCTGCCCGTCCCAAGGCAGTCGTGGTTGCCGATGAGGCAGACATAAGGCGCCCGGAGACGGTTCAGCTCGTCGCGCATCCACTCGAACTCGCGCGTCAGGCCGAAGTCGGCTTGGTCGCCGCAGTGTATGACGAAGTCCACACTGTCGCGGTTGTTTATGGCCGCGACGGCGGCCCGCGTCTCGTCGTACCACCGCTGCGTGTCGCTGATGACGGCAAAACGGATGGTGTCCTTCCCGGCACAGGCTGCCTCGATTTGCTCGATGTGGCGGCGGTTGATGTCGCGCTCGCCGTCGAAGCGCGTGTCGTAGGGGTGATACTCGATGATGTCGCACCCGGCGGGCAGCCACATGACTGCGGCTGCGGCGGCGAGGACTGTCCACGGAGAAACTCTCGGCATGATGAAAGTTTTTACGTCTGCAAAAGTCGGTTTTTCCAGCGGGTGCGGAAAGGTCGTTTTTACGCTAATTTTGTCCAACTTAGGAGGGGACAGGCCGGTGGAAATATGTATTTTTGCGCCCGCTAACGACAATAAATCCTTACGTTATGGAAATTAAGATAGAAAACCTCGACGGGCTTCGCGACGCGGCCCGCCGCTTCATCGAGGCAATGGGTGAGCACACCATCTTTGCTTTCTACGGGAAGATGGGAGCCGGGAAAACGACGTTCATCAAAGCCCTTTGCGAGGAGTTGGGCGTTGAGGATCCCGTGACGTCGCCCACGTTCGCCCTTGTCAACGAGTATCGTTCCGCCACAACGACCGAACTCATCTATCACTTCGATTTCTATCGCATCAAGAAGCTCGAAGAAGTCTACGACTTGGGCTACGAAGACTACTTCTACTCCGGAGCCCTTTGTCTCATCGAATGGCCTGAGCTGGTCGAAGACCTGTTGCCCGGCGACGCCGTGCGCGTCCGCATCGACGAGGAGCCTGACGGCAGCCGGGTGCTGACTTTTTGAACCGTTGCTGTGATGTCTGTGAAGAAATCGCTGGCCGCCCTGTCGGCTGGTACGTTCGGCTTGGGTGTGGCCGAGTTTGCCATGATGGCTGTGCTGCCCTATGTGGCGGCCGACCTGCGTGTGAGCATCCCGACGGCGGGCAACTGGGTGTCCGCCTATGCCGTGGGCGTCTGTTGCGGCGCCCCGTTGTTGGTGTGGGGCAGGACGCGGCCCTTGAAGCAGTTGCTCGTGGCGCTGGTGGGCCTGATGGTGGCCGGCAACCTGCTGGCCGCTGCCTCGTCGTCCTATTGGTCGTTGATGCTAGCCCGTTTCGTCTCGGGGTTGCCCCATGGGGCTTATTTCGGGGTAGCTTCGCTCGTGGCGCTTAAACTGGCGCCTGAGGGAAAAGGCGCGTTGGCCGTCTCGGCCATGGTGGCGGGGATGACGCTGGCTAACCTTGCCGGCGTCCCCCTGTCTGCCGTTGTCTGCCACTACCTGTCTTGGCGGCTCACTTTCCTCTTGGCCGGTCTTTGGGGCTGCGTGACGCTGTTGCTTGTGCTGCGCTGGGTGCCTTTCATGCCTGGACTGCCCGACACGGGCTTCCGTGGACAGTTTCGCTTTCTGCGCCACGGCGCGCCGTGGCGCATCCTGGCAGCCACAGTGTTGGGCAACGGAGGCGTGTTCTGCTGGTGGTGTTATATCAGTCCGCTCCTGACGCGAACGAGCGGTTTCAGCGAAACCGTCGTCCCTGTGCTCATGATGGTGGCCGGCGGTGGCATGGTGCTGGGCAATGCTTTCGGCGGATATTTCAGTGACCGGTTTTCGCCGGGGCGTATTGACGCAGTGGTGCAGGGAGGAATCTGTGTGGCGCTGGTCGGCATCTTCTTTCTCGCGTCAGACGGCTGGTGGTCAGCGGGACTGATGTTCGTGGTTACGATGGGGCTTTTCGCCATCTCGTCGCCACAGCAGACGCTGATCTTAAAGCATGCGCCGGGCGGGGAACTGCTCGGGGGCGCCTGCATCCAGATTGCATTCAACCTGGGCAATGCTATTGGGGCACAGGCCGGCGGCTGGCCCTTGCGGCATGGCTTGGATTATCCTTACACCGCACTGGTCGGGGCTGTTTTCGCAGTTTTGGGCGCGTTCGTCATGCTGGGCTTCGTGCGGCGCTATGAGACCCGTCGCCGTGTCATGGCCGGACAGGTGGCGTAGGTCGCCAGCCGTGCCGTCAGTTGCCGTACACATTAATTATATATAGGCCGTGCGGACACACAAACAGCCGTTGTGTCCGCACTGCCTATAATGTGGGAATGGAGGCTCGGGCATTCCGCCTTCGCCTTACGCTTTCCGACGCAACAGGCTGACCATCAGGGTGGCCGCCCGGCGTGCGGCACCTTCGTCGCCCAAGCGTTGGCGCATCCGGGCGTAGCCTTCGAGCATCCGGCTACGCCGGGAACCGCCTTTCAGTACTTCTCCAAGATGGCGGCGCACGTTGGCCACGGTCATGCCGTCGGCCACGAGCTCGGGCACGACTTCTTCGTCACAGACAAGATTGACGAGCGAAATGTACTGCACTTTGAGCAGCCGTCGGCGGAGCCATGAAACGACGCGCCCAAGGCTGGTGTAATAGCACACCACCTGAGGCACGCCGAAGAGTGCTGTTTCCAAAGTGGCGGTGCCAGACGTGACGAGTGCCGCCTCGGCGTGTGAAAGGAGCGCATACGTTTCGTTGTGGACAACGTGCACATGCCGGCGTAACTCGGGGGATAGGGCGGCGAGCACATCGTCGTAGACTTCTTCGTCGACCGACGGCGCGCCCGCCACCACGAGCTGGTAACCGTGCCCGACGTAGGGCTCGGCGGCTTGGCACATGCGTTGGAGATTGTCGTTAATCTCCTGGATGCGGCTGCCAGCCAGCAGGGCAATGAGGGGACGGGAGGCGTCGAGGCGATGGCGCTCGTGGAAACTGTCGTCAGCCGCAGTGTGATTCCGGCGGTAACTGGCCACTTCGTCGACGGTGGGATTGCCTACGTAATGGATAGGGTAGTGATGTTTCTCTTCGAAGAAGGCTTTTTCAAAAGGCAGGATGGAGAACAGCTCGTCGACATCGCGGCGGATGTTGGTTATCCTGTGTTCCTTCCAAGCCCAGATCTTGGGCGAGATGTAGTAGTAGACCGGAATCCGGAGGCTTTCATGGACGTAGCGGGCTATCTTTAAGTTAAAGCCGGGGTAGTCTACGAGAATGACGACGTCGGGGCGGAGCTCCCGGATCTGGCGTTTGCAGTTGTTGAGGTTATGCAAGATGGCTCTGAGGTGGAGCAGGACGGGGATGAAGCCCATGTAGGCCGTGTCCTTGTAGTGGCGCAACCGCTTGCCGCCGATGCGGCTCATTGCGTCACCGCCGTAGAAAAAGAATGCAGCCTGGCTGTCGGCTTGGCGGAGCTCCTCCATCAGATGGGCGGCGTGGAGGTCGCCACTGGCTTCACCGACTATAATGAAATACGTCATGACGGGAAATGCTGGTAAGGAACGGTTCTATTTGAACACGGATTTCAGTTGTTCTTTCAGGGCGTAGGCCGTGACGTCTACGGCGGTCGGCGTAATGGCGACGTATCCGTGGTCGAGTGCCCAAAGATCCGTGTCGTCCGCATCGGGTTCGAGGTTCTCGTTCGTGCCGGTCAGCCAGAAGTGGCGGCCTCCGTAGGGATGCGGGCAAGGCACGTATTCGTGCGTCCAGCTGCTTTTGGCCATGCGGCAGACGCGGACGCCCTTGAAAGTGGCGAGGTCGGGAAAATTGACGTTGAGGCACGTGTGCGGGGGCAGGCCGACCGAAAGTGTCCGCGCTACGATGTCTCTCACGTAAGCCTGCAAGGGTGTGAAGTCAGCGTCGGGACGGTGGTTGCAGAGGGAGAAGGCGACTGACGGGATCCCTTTCATCGCGCCTTCGAGGGCCACGCCCATCGTGCCGGAGTAGTGCACGTTGATCGAAGCATTGCTGCCGTGGTTGACGCCGCCGACGATGAGGTCGGGCATGTAGTTCATGGCCTGGTCAAGGGCGAGTTTGACGCAGTCGACCGGCGTCCCGGAACAGGCGCATACTTTCAAGCCCGGTTCGTCGCGGAGGACGCGGTAGCTGGTGGGGGTGATGGAGGTGAGCGAGCAGCCGGCACCAGAGCGCGGACCGTCGGGAGCCATGACAAAAAGGTCGGCCGCAGGAACAAGTACGTCGATCAGGAAATTGAGCCCTTTGGCTGTCACTCCGTCGTCGTTCGAGAGGAGCAAGCGGGGTTTGCGGATGGGATTCATAAGGAGGTTTGAGTTTACGCAAAAGTACAAAAAAAAGTTTAGCGGCCTGAGCTTCGTGGAAAAATAACTATCTTTGCGACCTACAAGTTATGGCATTTTAAGAAAATCTATGGGCAAAATTATTGCATTAGCCAACCAAAAAGGCGGCGTAGGGAAGACCACGACGTCCATGAACCTTGCTGCTTCTTTGGCGACACTTGAAAAGAAAGTCTTGCTGGTGGACGCCGATCCGCAGGCGAACGCTTCGTCTGGGTTGGGCGTCAATCTGGGCGAGATCGACTGCTCGATTTATGAGTGCATCATCAACGGGGTCGACGTCCGCGAGGCGATTTATACGACCGACATCGACGGGCTCGACATTGTCCCTTCGCACATCGACCTGGTCGGCGCCGAAGTTGAGATGCTCAACTTGGAAAACCGCGAGAAGATCCTGAAAAACCTGTTGGCTCCCCTGAAAGACGAATATGACTTCATCTTAATCGACTGCTCCCCCTCGTTAGGCCTGATCACGGTCAACGCGCTCACCGCAGCCGATTCGGTCATCATCCCGGTGCAGTGCGAATACTTCGCGCTTGAAGGAATCAGCAAATTGCTCAACACGATAAAAATCATCAAGAAAAAGTTGAACCCGTCGCTCGAAATAGAGGGTTTCCTGCTGACCATGTACGACAGCCGCCTGCGCTTGGCCAACCAGATATACGACGAGGTGAAACGCCACTTCCAGGAACTCGTGTTCAAGACGGTCATCCAGCGCAACGTCAAACTGAGCGAAGCGCCGAGTCACGGAATGCCGGCCATCCTCTACGACGCAGACTCGGCAGGAGCCAAGAACCACCTGGCGCTGGCAAAGGAAATCATTCGTAAAAACGCTTGACGCAACATGGCAGTACACAAGAAATATCCCGCCTTGGGGCGCGGGCTCGACGCCCTTATCTCCACGGACGAGGTGCGCACCAGCGGCTCGTCGTCGATCAGCGAGGTGCCTCTTGACCAGATAAAGGCGAACCCCAACCAGCCCCGTCGCGAATTTCCGGCCGAGACCCTGCAAGAGTTGGCCACGTCGATTCGCGAAATCGGCATTATCCAGCCGATTACGCTCAGGAAGATGGAAGACGGCACCTACCAGATCATCGCGGGCGAGCGGCGCTGGCGGGCTTCGCAGATGGCTGGCCTCGACACCATTCCGGCTTATATCCGCACGGCTGACGACGAGAATATGATGCAGATGGCCCTTGTGGAAAACATCCAGAGGGAAGACCTTAATTCTATCGAGATAGCCTTGGCCTACCAGAACTTGATTGAGCAATACCACCTGACACAAGACCAGTTGAGCGACAAGGTGGGGAAGAAGCGGACGACGATTGCCAACTATCTGCGCCTGCTCAAGCTGCCTGCTCCGGTGCAAGTGGCCTTGCAAAACCGTCAGATAGACCAAGGCCACGCCCGTGCCTTGCTCGGGCTCGACGACCCGACTCTGCAAATCAAGCTGTTCGGCGAAATCCAAGCCAACGGCTACTCGGTGCGGCAGGTGGAAGAGATGGTGAAAGCCATCAATAGCGGCGAAACAGTGAAGAGCGGCCGGAAGAAACTGGCTTCGGACGGGCGGCGTCTGCCCGAGGAATTCAACATGCTGAAATCGAAACTGTCCGAATTTTTCCAAGCCAAAGTGCAGATGACCTGCTCGCCGCAAGGAAAGGGGAAAATCAGCATTCCTTTCTCTTCGGAAGAAGAGTTGGAGCGAATCATCGGCCTGTTCGATAAGATGAAAGGATGAAAGCCGCGAGGGGAATCATATGGACCCTGCTGTTCTGTCTGGCCGGCCTCGCAAGGGCCGGCAACCCGTTCTTCAGCCAGACGGACACCCTTCCGGACAGTGCGGTTGTCGTGTTGGCGAAAGACAGTGCCGTGATCGCGAAAACGGATACGGTGACAGGAAAAACTGAAGTAGTGACAGAAAAAACGGGGCGGCTGACAGAAAAAGCGGTCACGGCGACAGGCACGGCGGCTCCTGCGGACACCCTGCGGATCTACTCTGCCGCGGATTCGGTCGGGCGGACACTGCCGCCTCCCATGCCGAAAACCGCATTCATCCCCCAGCCGAAACGTGCCCTGTGGCTGGCTCTCGTGTTTCCGGGTGCAGGCCAGATTTACAACCGGAAGTTCTGGAAACTCCCCATCATCTATGGAGGCTTCTTGGGATGTACCTATGCGTTGATGTGGAACCAGCAGATGTACATGGACTACTCCCAAGCCTACCTCGACATCATGGACGACGACCCGAACACCGACAGCTACATGGACATGCTCCCCCCGCGTTATGACATCACCGGGCGCGAAGAGCAGTTCAAGACCATATTTAAGAACAAGAAGAACTATTATCGCCGTTACCGCGACCTGAGCGCCTTTTGCTTTGCGGCCGTCTACCTGTTGTCCGTGATCGACGCCTATGTCGACGCACAGCTTTCGGCTTTCGACATCTCGCGCGACCTCAGCATGAGGTTCGAGCCGGCCGTGATAAGCGAACGGGGATGGCATCGCTCCACTTCGTATGGCATCGGGTGCAGTTTGAATTTTTAACAGTAAAAAGAGAAAGATGAAACGTAGCAGATTAGTGATATGCATGTTCGTCGCCGGTGTGCTGACCGCCGGAGCACAGACGAAGATAACGGCAGTCGACCCCACCAACCAGCAAGAGGAGACCATCGACCTCCCCGAGGGTATGACCTACGACGCCGACAGCCTCTTGCAGGAGTGGAACGCACGGAAATATCTCGTCCCCGACACGAACTGCGAGAACCCCGATGTCAACCCCGTCTTCGAGAAAGACGTCTATGTCGACCGCTTGCGTCGCATCCCGGCTGTGATGGAGCTGGCCTACAACGATGTGGTGCAGAAGTTCATCGACCAATATAGCGGCCACCTCCGCCGTTCCGTCTCTTATATGCTCGGCGCCTGCAATTTCTATGTGCCAATCTTTGAAGAGGCCCTCGACATGTACAGCCTGCCGTTGGAATTGAAGTACCTGCCTGTCATCGAGTCGGCGCTCGACCCCCGTGCCGTCAGCCACGCCGGCGCTGTCGGCCTTTGGCAGTTCATGCTGGACACGGGCAAACGCTATGGGCTCGAAGTCAATAGCCTGATCGACGAACGCCGCGACCCTATCAAGTCGTCTTACGCCGCAGCCCATTATTTGAGCGACCTTTACGCCATGTTCGGCGACTGGAACCTTGTCATCGCCGCCTATAATTGCGGCCCGAACGCCGTGAACAAGGCCATCCACCGTGCGGGAGGCTCGCGCGACTATTGGACGATCTACCCCTACCTTCCGCGCGAGACGCGCGGCTACGTCCCGGCTTTCATCGCCGCTAACTACATCATGAACTATTATTGCGAGCATAACATCTGTCCGATGAAGACGAAAGTGCCTGTCAGCACCGACACTGTCATGCTCAGCCGGGACGTTCACTTCGACCAGATCGCTGCCGTCTGCGGAGTCGACCCCGAAGAACTCCGCACGCTCAACCCGCAATACCGGACGGGACTTATCCCCGGCTCCATCCGCCCCATGACGCTCTGCCTGCCTCACGCCGAGATAACAGCCTTTATCGACAACGAAGACTCCGTATATAATTATCGTAAAGACGAATTGCTCGCCCGCCGTGCCGAAGTCCTCGTGAATGCCTCTGTCGCCCCAGAACCGGGCGAACAGCGCCGCAAGACAACTGCGAAGAAGAAACGGACTACCCGCCGCTCTTCACGCAAATACGTGACTATCCGCAGCGGGCAGACCCTCTCGGAACTGGCCAAGCGCCACGGGACAACCGTCAGCAAACTGCGCCGGCTGAATGGTATCAAAGGCAGCAACATACGCGCTGGTAAGCGAATCCGCGTGCGTTGAGGAAACGGCGCCTGATGTGTAACCTTAAATCTGAACGACGATGGAAGAAACGAAGACAAATGCGCTGACTCCCCAGGAGCAGAAAGACGAAGAGATGATAAACGCCGCGTTCAAGAAGTTGCTGGACACGTACCTCGCATCCAACCACAGACGTAAGGTTGACATCATCACGAAAGCGTTCCACTTTGCCAAACAAGCCCACAAAGGTGTCCGCCGTCTCTCGGGTGAACCTTATATCCTCCACCCTATCGCCGTAGCGCAGATAGCCTGCGGTGAGATAGGCCTTGGCTCCACCTCGATTTGCGCGGCGTTGCTCCACGATGTCGAAGAGGACACTGATTACACCAATGAGGACATCAGCAACCTCTTTGGTCCCAAGGTGGCAAACATTGTTGAGGGTTTGACAAAAATTGCAGGCGGCATCTTCGGCGACCGAGCCTCGTTGCAGGCCGAGACGTTCAAGAAGCTCCTGCTGACAATGAGCGACGACATCCGTGTCATCCTCATCAAGATTTCCGACCGCCTGCATAATATGCGGACCCTGTCGAGCATGGCGCCCAACAAGCAATATAAGATTGCGGGTGAGACACTCTATATTTACGCGCCACTGGCCGACCGCCTCGGACTAAACAAGATAAAGACCGAGCTGGAAGACCTGAGTTTCAAATACGAGCACCCGGAAGAGTATAAGGCCATTGAAGAAAAGTTGTCCAAGACCCAGCGCGAGCGTGACGCCATCTTTAACGACTTTACGCCTCCCATCCGCGCCGAACTCGACAAGATGGGGCTCAAATACACCATCAAAGCCCGCGTAAAGAGCCCTTATTCCATCTGGAACAAGATGCAGAAGAAGCACGTCACTTTCGAGGAAATCTACGACATCCTTGCCATCCGCATCGTGTTCACCCCGTTGAAGCGTGAGGAGGAGATCAACGAGTGCTTCAACATCTATGTCGCCCTGTCGCACATCTATAAACCCCATCCCGACCGCCTGCGCGACTGGCTCAGTCACCCGAAGGCCAATGGTTACCAGGCGCTGCACGTGACCCTCATGAGCCGCAGCGGCGAGTGGATTGAAGTGCAGATCCGCTCTGACCGCATGGACGACATCGCCGAACAAGGTTTTGCCGCACACTGGAAGTATAAAGACGCAGGGGCGGAGCACGACGACAACGAACTGAACCGTTGGCTCAACTCAATCAAGGAAATCCTTGACGACCCCCAACCAGATACGCTCGACTTCCTCGACACGATCAAGCTGAACCTTTTCGCCTCCGAGATCCTTGTGTTTACTCCCAAAGGAGAGATCAAGACGATGCCGGCTAACTCTACGGCGCTCGACTTCGCTTTTTCGATACACTCGTTCTTAGGAAGCCATTGCATCGGCGCCAAGGTAAATCACCGGCTTGTGCCATTGAATTACCGTTTGAAGAGCGGCGATCAGGTTGAAATCCTCACTTCGCGTTCGCAGCACGTCCAGAGGGAATGGATCGACTTTGCCAATACGGCCAAAGCCAAAGGAAAAATCCAAGCCATCCTGCGCCGGACCGACCGCGAGCACCAGCGTGAAGGCGAACAGTTGCTTAAAGACTTCCTGACCGCCAAGGAAATCGAGCCCAGTACGCCCAATGTGGAGAAACTCGTACAGCTTCATGGCTACGCCAGCCGCGAGGAGTTGCTCCTCGCCATTGGTGAGAAGAAAGTCGTGCTTGATGAGAACGATGTCAATTGCCTGCGTGGTAAAACGGCCAGCTCGGGCTGGCGGCGCTATATACCGTTCATCGGTTCGCGTACCTCGTCGCACGTCAGCAGTGTGGCTAAGGCTTTCGTCAAAGGCATAGACCGCAAGAAGACCCTTATGCTCGACGAGGAGACCCTCGAACAATGCCACTTGGCCGAGTGTTGCCATCCCATTCCTGGCGACGACACCTTGGGCTATATTGATGAACGCAACAACCTTATCATCCATAAGCGGAACTGCGAGGTGGCCAACAGGCTGAAAAGCAGCTACGGCAATCGCATTATCGCGACGAAGTGGGACACGCATAAGGTACATTTCTTCACCTGCACGATTTATATCAAAGGCATAGACATGCAAGGGATGCTCTGCCAGATCGCAGATGTCATACATACGCAACTTAACTTCGAAATCACCCGAATCTCCTTGGAGACGAAGGACGGTATCTTTGAGGGTACCCTCGTCATTCGTCTGCACGACACGGACGACGTGCGCGATGTCTGCAACGCTTTGAAGCGCGTTCAGAATGTCATTAAGGCCGTCCGTGTGAACTGATGCGACTTTTCGGGGCTTTTCCCGCCACTTTGCAAATTCCTATACCCCGCCGCTTGTTCTCAGCGGCGGGGTGTTTTTTTTATGCCGCAGTTTTCGGCGTAGCCGGTAAATTGCTATTCTGTCCTGTCCGGCTTTCTGTATTCACGGTCGCAGTGACAGACGACACAAGTCGGCTGACAGAAAATCCTGTCAGCCGACTTGTGTCGTGGAGAAAACTGCCGTTTCCATCGTTATTTTCTTCCGCTTCTCTTCCTGTTGCCAAGGACGTTTGGAGTAGCCGTTTTCGTGTGTCAGAAAAACGGCACGGTGTGAAGAAAACAGCGGTGAAACCGGCAGTTTCTGGATAATTAGGTATGAAAACAGCCCCAAAGCGTCATGACGCTTTGGGGCTGTTTATGGTAGTAGGGAGTAATTGGGCGGGCGCCGGTTTAGGCCAAGTAAGCAGCCATCAACGCTTTTGTCGTGTCGGGGGTAACCGTGTCGTTTGCGGCGATGAACGAGAACGCCTTGGCCGTGGTGTCGACGGGGACTACCGTGTCGTTGGCAGCCAGCCAAGTGAGGGCTTTGGCTGTGGTGTCAGCCGGTACGACCGTATCGTTTGCAGCGATGAAACCGTCGGTTTTTGCCGTCGTGTCTGTGGGGACAACGGTGTCATTAACTGCCAGCAGGCTGAAAGCCTTGTCCGTCGTGTCGGTCGGAACAACTGTGTCGTTGGCCGCAATGTTCAGCGGAGCCTTGACCGTGGTGTCGGCAGGGACTACCGTGTCGTTGGCGGCTACGGCGCCATCCTGCGTGCTGCGGCCGCCGATGGCCATCATGCTGCTTACACTTACGAATGCTACTACTGCTACAAATAACTTTTTCATAATGCTTGTTTTTTTATTGTCAGTTTTGATGGATTTCGTTTCCTCTTCCAATAATTGACAACGGCCGTGCCAAAAGTTTTGGAGCTTATGTAAATGTCAGTCTGTCAGTGAGTTGTGCTTTTTGAACTTCGCCGCGTGTTTGAGGCGGTGATGTGGAATTGGCGTTGAAAGTGTGGAATGCGTCCCCAAAAGTGAGGAGACGGTATGATTCTCCAAGCGCACGGATGAACGCTTTTCTGCGTTCTACCGGCCAACCGTTCGACGAAAAAGTGTAACTTTGCGGCTATACAATAAACATAATCGAAAATCCGAACGTTATGATCTTGTTTTTTACGACTCCCGCGAAAACCGTTATTGCGGTTCAAGCAGTAGCTAAGCCGTCGGACGCCGACGTGAAAGCCCTATGCTGGCTGTTGGGCGATGCTGTTGTTGAGGCCGCCGACCATCTCGTCGGTTGGTACGTAGGTCCGCGCCGCGAGATGATTACACCGTGGAGCACGAACGCCGTTGAAATCACGCAAAACATGAACCTCAGCGGCATCAGTCGCATTGAGGAGTACTTCCCCGTGTCTGGCCCTGACGCCGACCACGACCCCATGTTGCAACGAATGTACGACGGTTTGGATCAAGAGATTTTCACGGTGAACATCCAGCCCGCCCCTATCCGCCACATCGACGACTTGGAGACGTATAACGAAGAGGAAGGACTCGCCCTCTCTCCGGCAGAGATTGACTACCTCCATCAAGTGGAGCAGCAGCTTGGCCGGAAATTGACTGACTCCGAGGTGTTCGGCTTTGCCCAGATCAATTCGGAGCACTGCCGCCACAAGATTTTCGGAGGAACTTTCATTATTGACGGAGAGGAACGCCCCTCGTCGCTGTTTGCCCTGATCAAGAAGACGACAAGCGAGAACCCGCATCACATCATTTCTGCCTATAAGGACAATGTGGCGTTCTCACAAGGCCCCATCGTCGAGCAGTTTGCCCCGAAGGACCATTCGACAAGCGATTACTTCGTCGTGAAAGACATCGAGAGCGTCATTTCGTTGAAAGCAGAGACACACAATTTCCCGACAACCGTCGAGCCGTTCAACGGAGCATCGACCGGAACGGGCGGGGAAATCCGCGACCGTATGGGCGGCGGTGTCGGCTCGTGGCCAATAGCCGGAACGGCGGTCTACATGACGGCCTATCCGCGCCTTGACGGCGGGCGTCCCTGGGAGGGCGCCATGCCTGCCCGCAAGTGGCTTTATCAGACGCCCGAGCAAATCCTTATTAAAGCCTCGAACGGCGCTTCGGATTTCGGTAACAAGTTCGGACAGCCCCTTATCACCGGTTCGGTGCTCACTTTTGAACATACGGAAAACGGTGAGCAGTATGGATATGACAAAGTAATCATGCTGGCCGGCGGTGTGGGCTACGGAACAAAGCGCGACTGCCTTAAAGGTACGCCCACCAAGGGGAATAAAATCGTTGTCGTCGGTGGTGACAACTATCGCATCGGCCTGGGCGGCGGGTCCGTTTCCTCGGTCGACACGGGCCGCTATTCGAGCGGCATTGAGTTGAACGCAGTGCAGCGTGCCAACCCCGAGATGCAGAAGCGCGCCAACAACCTTGTGCGTGCCCTTTGCGAGGAGGACGTGAACCCCGTCGTGAGCATCCATGACCACGGCTCGGCCGGACACGTCAACTGCCTGTCGGAACTGGTGGAGGATTGCGGCGGACTGATCGACATGACGCAACTCCCCATTGGCGACCAGACGCTTTCGGCCAAGGAAATCATCGCCAATGAAAGCCAAGAGCGAATGGGCCTCCTTATCCAAGAGGAACACCTTGACCACGTGCGGCGCATCGCCGAGCGTGAGCGGGCGCCGATGTATGTAGTTGGCGAAACGACTGGCGACGCCCATTTCGCTTTTGAGCAAGGCGATGGCATCAGGCCGTTCGACCTCGACGTCGCTCAGATGTTCGGCCATTCGCCGAAGACCGTCATGGTCGACGAGACTGTCGTGCGCCGCTACGAAAACGTCACGTACGACGTCGCCCACCTGCAAGAATACCTCGCCAACGTGCTCCAGCTCGAAGCCGTGGCCTGCAAGGACTGGCTGACGAACAAAGTAGACCGCAGCATCACCGGAAAAGTGGCCCGCCAGCAGACACAGGGCGAACTTCAACTGCCTTTGTCAGACTGTGGCGTAGTGGCTCTCGACTACCGCGGCCGAGCCGGCATCGCCACAGCCATTGGCCATGCTCCCCAAGCCGGACTGGCCAGCCCCGAGGCCGGTTCCGTGCTCTCCGTGTCTGAGGCGCTGACGAACATCGTATGGGCGCCGTTGGCCGAAGGGCTCGACAGCGTGTCGCTTTCAGCCAACTGGATGTGGCCCTGCCGTTCGCAGAAAGGAGAAGACGCCCGCCTCTATGCCGCAGTCCAAGCTCTGAGCGACTATTGCTGCGCCTTGAACATCAACGTGCCGACGGGAAAGGACTCCCTCTCCATGTCGCAGCAGTATCCCGACGGGGAGAAAATCGTTTCGCCCGGCACGGTGATCGTGTCGGCCGGCGGCGAAGTGAGCGACGTGCGCAAGGTGGTTTCGCCCGTACTCGTCAATCATGGCAAGACTACACTCTATCACATTGATTTCAGTTTCGACAAGCTCCGGCTCGGCGGTTCGGCCTTTGCGCAGACGTTGGGCTGTGTCGGCAGCGACGTCCCGACAGTCACGAACCCCGATTATTTCCGCGATGCCTTTAATGCGGTGCAGGAACTCGTCAAGCGCGGACTTATCCTGGCTGGGCATGACATCTCGGCCGGTGGTCTGATCACCTGCCTGCTCGAAATGTGCTTTGCCAACACCGACGGAGGTCTTGAAATCAACCTTGATCGTTTCAAGGAGGATGATCTTGTCAAGCTCCTCTTTGCCGAGAATCCCGGTGTAGTCATCCAAGTAGCCGACAAGTGCAAGCACGATGTCAAAAAGCTGCTTGACGAAGCCGGCGTAGGCTATGTGAAGTTGGGACAGCCGACCGAAGAGCGCCATATCCTTGTGGAGAAAGAGGGAGCCACTTACCAGTTCGGCATCGACTACTTGCGCGATGTGTGGTACTCCACCTCCTATCTCCTCGACACTAAGCAGAGCATGAATGGTTGCGCCAAGAAACGCTTTGAGAACTACAAGCAGCAGCCGTTGGAATTTAACATCGCCCCGCACTTCGAAGGCTCTTTCGCGCAGTTAGGCATTGACCCCGACCGCCGCACCCCGTCGGGCGTAAAGGCCGCCATCATCCGCGAGAAAGGCACGAACGGCGAACGCGAGATGGCTTACGCGCTCTATCTCGCCGGTTTCGACGTGAAAGACGTCATGATGACCGACCTCGTCAGTGGCCGCGAAACGCTCGACGACGTCAACATGATCGTCTTCTGCGGTGGGTTTTCAAATTCGGACGTACTCGGTTCGGCCAAAGGGTGGGCGGGCGCTTTCCTCTATAACGAGAAAGCCAAGGCCGCCCTTGACCGCTTCTACGCCCGCCCCGACACGCTCTCGCTCGGCGTCTGCAACGGCTGCCAGTTGATGATTGAGTTGAATCTCGTCAATCCCGAGAAAGAGCGGCGCGCCCGTATGCTCCACAACGATAGCCACAAGTTTGAGAGCGCGTTCCTCGGAGTGACCGTCCCGACCAACCGTAGCGTCATGTTCGGCTCGCTTTCCGGCGAACGGCTGGGCATTTGGGTCGCTCACGGCGAAGGAAAATTCTCGTTGCCTTATCCTGAGGACGACTACAACGTCGTACTGAAATATAGCTACGACGAGTACCCCGGCAACC
>DVNY01000142.1 GCA_018714085.1 Candidatus Caccomonas pullistercoris | reverse complement strand
CGGCTCTGGGTACAAAAAGCGCTTGATGATCCTTTTGATCGTCAAGCGCTTTTTTGTTCGTTGTGGTCGGACGGCCAGAACTTTGAGCTGATAACGGGGCGGACGGTTCTTGTTTTGTGACAGTGCTTGTGGCTGGGGCGGGAGATTGTTGTAACTTGTAGCCGGGATATCCTTGTTTTTGCCTGTTGCGCCCGGTTCCAGCCAAAGCTGTATTAGTTTTGTGCCTGTACGTATTCTGTGGGTGCGTAGCCTGTGAGTTTTTTGAAGAGGGAGCAAAAATGGTTTACGCTGGTGTAACCGAGTTGCCGGGCGACGAGTGTGGGCGTGTTTCCCGGCGACATCAACATGTGTTTGGCTGTCTCGATGCGTCTTAGTTCGACGTATTCATTCAGCGTCTTCCCTGTTTCAAATTTCAGCAAATCATTGAAGTAGGCTGTTGACAGACAAAGGATTTCAGCGCAGTCTCGCGGGCGCGGGAAAATGCCTCCGCGCAGCCGCCCCGACAGGATGTAATTGTCGAGCATCCGTTCCAGCTTTTTCAGAGACTCCTTGTTTTCGTCCTCGCGCAGGATGAACTGCCGTTCGTAGAAGCGCGTGCAATAGTCGAGCAGCAGTTCGATGAGCCGGGAGAGCAGGATGCGGCTGTGTATGTCTATGGGGTGATGCAGTTCTGCTTTGATGGCGTCGAAGCATTGCCCGACAATCTTTTTCTCCTGTAATGAGAGATGCAGCGCCTCTTCCTTTCGGTAAAAAAAGAAAGTATAGTTGTCGATGTGGTTGTTCAGTGTCGTGCGAAAGAGCAGGTCGGGATGAAACGTCAGGAGCAGCCCTTTGTCGGGTAGTGTGTTCGTGGCATTCATGCGGAATACCTCGCCGGGCGTCAGGAACACCATCGTGGCATATGAAAAGTCGTGGCGGCTTCGGCCGCAGCACTCGCAGTTGTCCGGGCATTCCTCGATGAGAAGAATGGCGTAGAACTCGAATTTCACGAAGCTTTGATCGAAATTCGGCCGTTCCAGATTGATGAGGCTGACCTGCGGATGTAACGTTTTGCTGCCGAGGCAGCGGTTACACTCACAGACGTTTCTGATGTCTAAGATGTCCTTTCCCATCGTCGGGTCTACTGTGTGCAAAATTAAGTGCAAATGATTGGAGCCGGATAACCTTTTTTACGGAAACCATTACCTTGCTTACGTAATCCGGCGCTTTGACTGATGAGATGGAGGTCGTCTTGTCGTGTGACAGGCTGGCTGTTGAATTTCACCCCGCCGCGTCCGGTCGGACGGGAGCAGTGACAGGATTTTCTGTCAGCCGGATAGGATTTTCTGTCAGCCGTCCCGTTCCGGCATATTCCCAGGGGAAACTGACGGTCTGGCAGAACGAGGCCGCATGTGCTTCCGTAATTGTTTCGTTAAGGCTCCGTAACTGTTTTGTCACGCGGATTGCCGTCCTTTGCGGGCGAAACAGGTGACGTGGCGGGACGGCAGGTTGACGCGCATCAGCGAGCTCTCCGCTGCCGGTGCCGCCTCCTTTGCAGCTCACACTTATCTACGATTTATTGACTACTCACATAAAATCCAAACGTTATGAAGAAAAACCTGATTACGCTCTTCTTCTTGGCTGTGGCTTTGACTGGGGGCGTGCCCGCCGTGGCCCAGCATTCTACGCCTGCGTTGAACGAGAAGACCGTGACGTTCGATGTCCCCCAACTGCCGAAAGACGCCGGCAATTTCCTGATTGCCAACGACCTCGGCCGCAACGGGTATTACGAACAGAAGCCCGTGGCCGAGCTGATGGGCAATCTGGCCGAAAAGGTCGACATTGAGTGTGTCGCGGCGCTTGGCGACGTGCATCACTTTGAGGGAGTGGCCTCGACGTCCGACCCGTTGTGGATGACTAACTACGAGCTGATCTATTCGCATCCCGAACTGATGCTTCCGTGGTATCCGATCCTTGGCAACCATGAGTATAACGGGAACACGCAGGCCGTCATCGATTACAGCCGGGTGAGCCGGCGGTGGATGATGCCGTCGCGTTACTACGCCAAGACCGTCGAGGCGGAGGACGACACCCAGGCGCTGCTTCTTTTTATTGATACTGCCCCGCTGATCGACAAGTACCGCAAGGATTCCATCGACTACCCCGACGCCTGCCGCCAAGACCGCGAGGCGCAGCTGGCGTGGATTGAGGAACAACTGCGCACGTCGAAAGCAAAATGGAAGATAGTGATGGGCCATCATCCTGTCTATGCGCAAACCACGAAGAGTGAGAAAGAACGTGCCGACATGCAGAAGTATTTGAAGCCGCTGCTCGACCGTTACGGCGTTGACCTCTACGTGTGCGGCCACATCCACACCTTTCAGCACATTGTGCCTGCCGGAAGCAAGACGGACTATCTCGTGAACACGTCCGGCTCCCTTGCGCGCGAGGTGTCGCCCATTGAGGGGACGCGTTTCTGTTCCGGCGACGAGGGCTTCACTCTCTTGTCGTTCAATGCCGACGAGATCCATTGTTACCTCTACAACGAGAAAGGCAAGATCATCTACGATTTCACGCACCGCCGCTGAGCGAGCGCCGGGCAAAGTTCCCGCTCCGTCCAGGCCTCTTACGGAAATTCCCCGCAGTTTTCAGGAAGCTGCGGGGAATTTCTCTGTGAGAACGGGCGGCTGCTTACGTCGCCTTGTGACAGACAATGAGGCTGTGTCCGCCTGAGGCGAGCGTTGTGGCGAAGAGGTAGGTGTCTCCGCCGTCGCGGATCTTCCATCGCTTGCGCAGTTCGACCACTGTGGCTGGGAAGTTGCGCACGGTGATGTTTGCTTTCGTGAGGCCGGAAAGCAGGTTGCGCAGGTCGCGCCGCCCTGTCCCGCCCGACGCGGTGACTGCGAACGAGCGCCCCGGGAAGTCCGGGACCAGGTGGTCGGCAGTGTAGAGGTGGCTGTTGGGGTGGAGCTTTTGCACACCGTAGCGTTGGGCCGTCAGGCGGAAGGCTCCGGCTTTCAGCACGGAGGGTCCGGGTTCGTAGAGGTAGCGGCCGACGGCCGTGGCGTAGGATGTGGTGGCAGCAGCCTCCTCCGAAGCCGTGAAGACGAAGCGCCCGTCGGCACAGACAATGCGTGGCTCGCCGCTGGCGCCCTGCCGGAGCAGGATGAGCACTTCCTTGCATTCGCCATGGTCTGCGACGACGTGAATTTCAGCCACGCCGTGAAGTCCGGCGGCTGCTTCGTGCAGGTCGATCATGGGCGAGAGCTTCACGAGCACGGCCGGCGCCTTGCGGAGCAGAGCGGGAGCGAGGTGGCCGACGTCGGGCGTGCAGTCGGCCAGTGCCACGGTCTTCCGTCCGGCGCCGTCGCGGCGGGCCGGGTCGACGAAAATCAGGTCGAGCGCAGGGAGCGTGTGAAGGGCGTCGGTGGCGTCTCCTTCGATGACTTCGGCGTTTCTGACGCCAAGTATGGACAGATTGTGGCGCACGATGTCGCAGAGCTCCGCCGACCGTTCCACATAGAAAGCCCGGCCGAACAGGGGTGCTAAGTGGGCAAAATCGACACCGAATCCGCCGGTCAGGTCGGCCATGGCGCCGTGCGGGATGCCGAGGTCAGCTGCAAGCCGGGTTTTGTAGCGGGCGGCGTGTTCGCCCGAGCACTGTTCGAGCGACAACCGTTGCGGGAAGCGCAGCTCCTGCAACGCCGTCCACGACGGCACTTTGGCTGCGAGACGCTGCCGCCCTTCGATTTGCCGCAGGGCCAGCGTGGTGTCGATGTCTGTCCGTCCTGCCAGTTTCAAGGCCAGTGTGGCGATGTCGGCGTGCAGGTTTTGCTCGATGAAAAGGCGTGTTTTCTCGTCTGATGGCTCCATCTGTCGTGCGTCTCAGCGTATCACTTTGTAGCGTGCCTTGGCTTCGGCGCGCGACTTGAAGTTGAAGTGCCACCACTCGGTGCGCAGGGGCTTGAAGCCCGCCTCGCGCATCACGCGGCGGAGCAACTGGCGGTTGCGGACGGCCTGGGCGGAGAGCTTGCCGCGGCGGCGGAGTTCGTCCTCGCGGTCAATGTGGGCGGCGGCACCCATGTAGTCAATCCTGGTGCCCATGTCGAGCGTGTCGCCGGTGGCTGCGTCGCAAAGGGTCAGGTCGACAGCCAGCCCGTAGTTGTGCAGGCCGCCTCCGCGAGCCGGGTTGCTGACGTAGAAGTACTTGGGCGTGTCCTTGACCACGTTCCACATTTTTTGCTGTACGCTCATCGGGCGGCCGGCGTCGTACACGGCGAGCGACAGGTCGGGCCGCAGGCGGCGCAGGATGGCTTGGGCGCGTTTCAGGGCCCGGGCCGCTTCGGGGTGGAGATAGGCCCGGTGAAGGTCGGCGTAGAGCACGCGGCCCGTGAAGTTGTCCGCGCGGCCGTACATCAGGCTGACACGGATGGTGGAGTCCACTTCGGCGATGTCCACCATGCCTTGGCGTTCGATGGCCAGTTCGGTGGCCGTCTTGCCGTCGCCGGGCGACGCGCAGGCAAGCAGGAGGGAGAGAATCAAAGCAGTCGTCATGGCGTTTGAATGCTGTTCACCGCGCAAAGATACGCAAAGGCGAGAGCCAAGGCAAGGAAAAGCGTGCTTTTCGGTTGGCCCAGCCGGGCCGCATCCTGCGTTCGTGGAACAAGGATACGTAATCCCGCGGAATCAGGGCGTTCTTCGTGTGGCTCCGCGCCGGGCCGCGGAGCCGGCTTCCGCCATCCTGCGCCGGCATTCCGCCGGAATGGGGGAACGGAACGGCTGACAGGATTTTCTATCCGGCTGACAGAAAATCCTGTCAGCCGGATAGAAAATCCTAAATGACTGACAGGAAAATCCTGTCGCCCAAACCGCCTGTCCTTGCCGTCATTCCCACGTATTCCGGCCAGCCTCCGTCTACCTGCCCGGCAGTCCGCAAGGATGAAATGCGGACGGGACTTTTCGGCGCCGGCCGGACACAAAACCGCGTCAGGCCGGTGCGGAAACGAAACAAATCTTTAACTTTGCGGGGTCAATGCTTATCACCACCTCATGGTACTGAACTATATTTGGATTGCCTTTTTCCTCATCGCTTTTGCCATAGCGGTGGTTCGTCTTGTCGTTTTCGGCGATGTGGAAGTGTTTCCCGCCATCATGGACTCGACGTTCGTTTCGGCCAAGACCGCGTTCGAGATTTCGCTCGGTCTGACCGGCGTTCTTTCGCTTTGGCTGGGCGTGATGAAGATAGGCGAGCGCGGCGGTCTCGTGGCGCTGCTGGCGCGTGGGCTTAGTCCCGTGTTTACGAAACTGTTCCCCGAAATCCCGAAAGGCCATCCCGTGGTGGGCAACATATTCATGAACCTTGCGGCCAATATGCTCGGCCTCGACAACGCAGCCACGCCGCTCGGCCTCAAAGCGATGGAGGGCCTGCAAGAGCTTAACCCGAAGAAAGACACGGCGTCGAACGCGATGATCATGTTCCTTGTCTTGAACACGTCCGGCTTGACGGTCATCCCAGTGAGCATCCTCGTCTACCGGGCCCAGATGGGGGCGGCACAACCGACTGACGTGTTCATCCCCATCCTGCTGGCCACGTTCTTCTCGACGCTGGCGGGCATCATCGCGACGAGCCTGTATCAGCGCATCAACCTGCTGAACCGCGTCCTGCTCCTGACGTTGGGCGGCGTGTCGCTGGCGGTGGCCGGGATCATGTGGGGGTTCAGTCAGTTGTCGCGCGAGGACATGGCCACAGTGGCCTCGACGGTGGCCAACGTCGTGCTCTTCACCATCGTGGTGGGCTTCATCCTCGCGGGAGTGCGAAAGAAAGTCAATGTCTACGACGCCTTCATCGAGGGAGCCAAGGACGGTTTCTCGACCGCCGTCCGCATCATTCCTTATCTCGTGGCCATCCTTGTGGGCATCGGCGTGTTCCGCGCCTCAGGGGCGATGGACTGGCTGGTCGACGGCATCGCGTGGCTGGTCGGGCTGACGGGCGCCGACGCCCAGTGGGTCGGCGCGCTGCCCACGGCGCTGATGAAACCGCTCAGCGGGAGCGGGGCGCGCGGCATGATGGTCGACGCGATGGCCGCCTACGGCGCGGATTCCTTTGTCGGCCGCCTGAGTTGCATCTTCCAAGGCGCGACCGACACGACGTTCTACATCCTGGCCGTCTACTTTGGCAGTGTCGGCGTGCGCTACACGCGGCACGCCGTGGCCTGCGGCCTGCTGGCCGACCTGGCCGGCGTGGTGGCCGCCGTGGCCATCTGTTATTTCTTCTTCGGATAGGATTAAAACAGCCGTGCCGGGGATGGCCCCGGCGCTGCTTAAACGATATTCAACATGGCGAACCTGAAATCTTTGGCCAAGGAGACGGCCATCTATGGGATAAGCAGCATCTTCGGACGCTTCCTGAACTACCTGCTCGTGCCCCTTTATACGGCCACGATGGCGGCCTCGTCGGGTGCGTACGGCGTGATCACGAACGTGTACAGCTACACGGCCCTGCTGCTTGTGCTGCTGACGTTCGGCATGGAGACGACGTTTTTCCGGTTCGCCAATAAGGAGGGCGAAGATCCCCGGCGCGTTTACTCGACCACGCTGTGCCTCGTGGGCGGCGTGGCGCTGGTGTTCGTGGCGCTTGTCCTGATTTTCATCCATCCCCTCTCTGCGTGGATGGACTATCCTGACCATCCCGAGTACGTGGCCACCATGTTTGTCTGCGTGGCGATCGACGCTTTCCAGAGCATCCCCTTTGCCTACTTGCGTTATCAGCGGAAAGCCTTGAAGTTCGCTGCGTTGAAGCTCCTCTTCATCGTGCCGAACATCTTGATTAACCTGTTGTACTTCGTCGGCGTGCCTTGGCTCTATGGGCACGAGGCGACGCGCCCGCTGGTCAGCTGGTTTTTCGACGGGAGCATCGACTTTGCCTGGGCGTTCTACATCAACCTCTTCTGCACCGCTTCGGTCACCTTGTTCTTCCGGCGCGAACTCACGGGCTTCCGCTACGTGTTCGACCGGCGGCTGGCCGCCCGCATGTGGCACTACTCGTGGCCCATACTGGTGTTCGGGATTGCCGGGATACTGAACCAGGTGGCCGACAAGATACTGTTCCGCTTCATCGCTCCCCATTCCGGCCAGGAGACCGACGTGCAGCTCGGCATCTACGGGGCAGCCGTGAAGATAGCCATGATTATGACGCTCATCACGCAGGCCTTCCGCTATGCCTACGAGCCTTTCGTATTCAACAAGAGTAAGGAGAAAGACAGCAAGGAGACCTATGCGCTGGCCATGAAGTATTTCTTGATTTTCACATTGCTGGCTTTCTTGTGTGTGACGGGCTATCTGGACGTCATCAAGTATATCATCGCTCCCGATTATTGGGAGGGGCTTAAAGTGACTCCTATCGTGATGGTGGCCGGCATACTGCTGGGCGTGTTCTTCAACCTGTCTTTGTGGTACAAGCTCATCGACAAGACGATCTATGGCATGTGGTTCTCGCTCGCTGGCTGCGTCGTGCTCATCGCAGTCAACGTCGTGTTCATCCCGCAGTATAGTTACATGGCCTGCGCTTGGGGCGGTGTGGCCGGCTACGGTACGGCGACGCTCCTGTCGTACGTCTTCGGCCAGCGGTTGTACCCCATCGATTATCCGTTGAAGAGCATCGGCGTCTATGTCCTGCTGACGGCTTTCTTCTTTGCCTTGATGCAACTCGTGCCGGCCAGTTGGCCGCTATGGGCACGGCTGGGCGTCAACACGGTGCTGATTGCCTTGTTCGTGGCGCATACGGTGCATTATGATTTTCCCCTTTCGGCTCTTCCCGTCGTAGGCAAGTATTTCCGCCGTAAGGGTGGCCGTTAAGCGAAGCTCCCCCGTGCGTTGAACAGCTGCCGGGTGAATTGCCGCATCTCGCGCGCCAGCATTTTTGCCTGCCCTTCGGTCATGGCGTCCAGTTCTTTCCAGAAGCGCGGCCCGTGGTTCATCTCGTTCAGGTGAGCCAGTTCGTGCTTGATGACGTAGTCCACCAGATGCGTGGGAGCCAGCATGAGCCACAGCGAAAGGTTGATGTTCCCCAGACCGGAGCAGCTGCCCCAGCGGGTGTGCATCCGCTTGATTGTGACGCGCTGGTAGCGCAGGCTGAACTGGCGGGCAAAACCGTCGAGCCGGGCGGGCAGGGCGCGTTTCGCCTCGCGGCGGAGTTGCTCGGCCAGGGCGTCGTTGAGCCATTGCTGCCGCGCGGGCGCGCCCCAGTCCGGCCGGGGCGCGAGGCTGATGGTCACGTCGCCGGGGCGGCGCGACACGGCGGCGTCGGCACGCCCCGCGAGCGACGGGTCCGTCACAAAGCGCAATTGGAGCAGCTCGGTGTCAATGCGGAACGAAGAGTCTATTCTCATAAGCTTAACTAAACATTTTTGTCGCTGCGCCTGTTCCTCCCGTCGCAGGGTGTGGAGCGTCCGTCGCTACCGGTCGGAAAAACAGTCGCTGCCGGCCGGAACCCCCGTCGCAGCCTTGCATAAACAGAAAAGCCGTCCGGGTGTTTCCGAACGGCTTTCGCGCTTCAGGATGGGCTTGAACCAACGACCCCCTGATTAACAGTCAGGTGCTCTAACCAACTGAGCTACTGAAGCAAAAGTGCAACTCTGAGTTCTGGCGCTTCAGGATGGGCTTGAACCAACGACCCCCTGATTAACAGTCAGGTGCTCTAACCAACTGAGCTACTGAAGCAATAAACTGTCGCAACTCGGAATTGCGCTGCAAAAGTAGTGGTTATTTTTGAAATTAGCAATATCTTTGCAGGAAATAATGCAAAAAAAATCGGATGAAGCGAATCTTAGGAATAGGCAACGCCTTGGTCGACGTGCTTGCACGCATAGATAATGACAAGATACTGAACGAATTGTCGCTCCCTAAGGGATCGATGCAGCTCATCGACGAGACGCGTTTCCGAGAGTTTGGCCGTGTGATGGAAAGCATGGACACGGAACGCGCCACGGGCGGCTCTGCCGCCAACACCATATTGGCGATTGCCCGGCTCGGTGGCCAATCGGGCTTTATCGGGAAAATCGGTGACGACGAGACCGGCCGTTTCTTTGCGGACCATTTTCGGAAAAGCGGGGTGGAGGTCTGCTTGAAACGCTCAGCGCAGGCGAGCGGAGTGGCCTCTACGTTCATTTCGCCTGACGGTGAGCGGACTTTCGGCACTTACCTTGGTGCCGCAGCCGACTTGACGGCCAACGACCTTGACGCCTCTATCTTTCAGGGCTACGACTATTTCTATGTGGAGGGATACCTTGTCCAGAACCATGCACTTATCGACCGCGCTATCGGCCTGGCTCACGAGGCAGGCTTGCAGGTATGTCTGGACATGGCAAGCTATAACATTGTGGAGGAGGACTACGACTTCTTCGTCCATCTGGTCGATCGGGCCGACATCGTCTTTGCCAATGCCGACGAAGCCCGTGTCTTTACCGGGAAAGGGCCTCACGAGGCGGCCGATGAGTTGGTCCGGACGTGCCGCATCGCCGTGGTGAAGAACGGGAAGAAAGGCGCCGTCATCCGGGGCGATGGCCAGGCGTTCGACGTGCCCGCCCTCGACGTTCCTCACGTTGTCGACACCACGGCCGCCGGCGACTTCTTTGCCGCCGGCTTTCTCTACGGCCTTTCGGACGGCGCGCCTCTTCCCGGCTGTGCCGAGTTGGGCAGCTTGTTGGCCGGGCAGGTCATCCAAGTGGCAGGAACCAGACTTCCCGAAGCTGTATGGGACGAGGTATTGGCCTCGCCCCTGCTTTCCGACAGCGACAAAGTATGACGCCAGTCAGCACACATATATATAAATAGGCTTATTGATGAAACAAATCTTCACCCTCGTTCTCTTCATGGCGGCGCTGTTTCCCGCCATGGGGCAGCAAGACCACAACTTCGAAGTGGCCAAAAATCTGGACATATTCAACGCTTTTTATAAAGAACTCGACCTTTATTACGTAGATACGCTCGACGCGCAGAAACTTGTCCGCGCCGCCATCAACGGTATGCTCGACGAGCTTGATCCCTATACCGAGTACTACTCCGAGAAGTCGCGCGAAGACCTGAAGCAGATGACGACAGGCAAGTATGCAGGTATCGGCGCCATCATCCAATACAACAAGAAGACCGATCGCTGCGTCATCGGCGACCCGTTCGACGGCAATCCCGCCGCCAAGGCCGGTTTGCGCGCCGGCGACGTCATCCTTTCGATCGACGGTAAGGACATCGGGCAACGGGGCAGCCGCGACGCCGCCGAATACTCCCAATCGGTCAGCGACGCCCTGCGCGGAGAGCCTGGGTCGAGCTTCGAGATCCGCGTGCAGCGCCCCGGCGTCAGCGAGCCCCTGACCCTGACCATCGTGCGAGAGACGGTAGCCGTTCCGGCCATAACGTTCTATGGCATGGCCGACAGCCTCACGGGCTACATCCTCCTGAGCGAATACACCGAAGACTGCGCCCGCCACGTGCGCCGCGCCATCGTCGACCTCAAACAGCAGGGCATGGAACGCCTCGTCCTTGATCTGCGTGGCAACGGCGGCGGCCTGATGTCCGAGGCCGTCAGCCTCGTGGGCCTCTTCATCCCCAAGGGGAAAGAGGTGCTGCACACGAAAGGCAAGATTGACGAGATGAACCAGACTTACAAGACGACCGACGATCCCCTTGACCTCGACCTGCCGCTCGCCGTGCTGGTGAATGGCTCCACCGCGTCGGCCGCCGAAATCACCTCCGGCGCCCTGCAAGACTATGACCGCGCCGTCATCCTCGGCTCGCGCACCTATGGCAAGGGGCTCGTCCAACAGCCGCGCGACCTGCCTTACGGGACACAGATGAAGCTCACCACGAGCAAGTATTACATCCCCAGCGGCCGCTGCGTCCAGGCCTACGACTTCCAGCACCGCAACGCCGACGGCTCGCCGCGTCATCTGCCCGACAGCCTCTGCGGAGAGTTCCACACGGAAGCCGGCCGCGTCGTGCGCGACGGCGGCGGCATCACGCCCGACGTTGTCCAACCCGCCGACACGATGTCCGCCCTCGCCGCCTACTTACTCTATTCTGACGAGCTCTTCGACTTCTGCAACGCCTACCGCAACGCCCACGACAGTCTCACCACCCCCGATGCCTACGAGTTGCCCGACGCCGTCTTCGACAGCCTCAAAGCCCACCTCTCGCGTGCCGGTTTCACTTATGACCGCGAGACAAAGCGTCTCTTCGCTGCCCTTGAACGTGCCGCCCGCCTTGAAGGGACGGCCGACAGCGCCCGGACCGAGTTCGCCGCCCTCCGCGCCAAGCTCAGCCCCAACCTCGAAGCCGACCTCGACCGTCATCGCGACGAAGTCAGCCGCCTTGTCTCCACCGAGCTCATCCGCCGCTACTATTATGCTGCCGGCGTGGCCCGTTACGCCATGCGCCACGACGAGCTGGTCGCCCGGGCTGTCCGTTTGCTCGACAGCCCCGACGAGATGCGGCGCCTGCTCGGACAAAACGGGGAATAGGGCAGGCTGCTGCGCGGCTGCCCGCTTTCATGGGGCGGCTTGTGTGTCCTGTCGCAGGAAAGGGAAAACCTGTCAGGCATCTCGCAAGAACGAGCGTAGTACCCGTAAAAACTGTCCGGCTGACAGAATTTTCTGTCAGCCGGACAGTTTTTCTTTCCCGCCATCCCCTTCGGCGACTCCGGCCGGCGGACGTGTTCTCCACCGCATCCCATATGCCGGGGGGCTAGTTTGCTCACGCCCTCCCAGGCGTGGCCGCCGTTGGAGGCAGTGGCAGCATGAAGTAGACTTGCGTTCCCTTTCCTTCGGCCGACGTCATGCGGATGTGCCCGCCATGCAGGCGGACTATCTGGCGACACAGGCTCAACCCGATGCCCGACCCTCCTTCCTTGGTCGTAAAGAAAGGGATGAACGCCTGCTCCGCCACTTCTGGCCGCATCCCGGGACCGTTGTCCTCGACGACAAAGTGGTCGCCTTCGCCCGCTCGGCGGAAGAAGGACAGGCTCACGCGCGCGTCCAGCTTGTCGCCAGTGGCCTCGCAGGCGTTTTTCAACAAGTTGATGAGCACTTGTTCAATCTGGGCGCGGTCGGCGTGGATGGTGATGCCGCGAGGCGTGGCCCGCCAAGTGATTGAAGGTCCTGGAAAGAGCGCTTTCATGTCTTTCATCATGTCGTCTACTGCTACGGGAGCCAGTGTCGGGGCGGGCAGTCGTGCCAGGCGGCGGTAGTTCTCGACGAATTGCAGAAGTCCTTCGCTGCGACGCTGGATTGTGCATAAGGCTTGGTGGATGAGGGCGGCGTCGGCCGACGTCCCCGCCAGCCTTTCGGTGCGGTCCGCCACGGTTTCGGTCAGCGACAGGATAGGAGTGAGCGAGTTCATCACTTCGTGCGTCAGGACGCGGATGAGCTTCTGCCACGCCGCAAGCTCTTTCTCTTCGAGCACGTCGCCGATGTCCTTGCAGCTGAGCAGCCACAGATCGCGTCCGCCGACGCTGAAAGCGTTTGCCGTCAGGGCCACCTCGGCCGGTCGGCCCTGCCACGTGGCGCGGACCACCCGTTCGCCCCGCGCCGCGCTGAGGGCGAGCCTGCTGAGCGCGGCCTCGGTCGGGCCGATCGCCTCGCCCGTCATCCTGTTCTGCCAGAGGGGCGTTCCCTTGCGGTCGGTTATGAACACCGGGAAGTTCACTTGCTCGAGCAGTTGTTCGTAGAATTTCAGCCGGGTGTTCTCTTCGCCGATGCGTCGCTTCAAGGCTTCAAACGTTTCGGCCAGTTCGTCGGCCAGCTCCTGCAACAGGCGGCTGCGGTAGGTTGTCCGGGGCATGCGCCCGGCGTCTTCGTAACGGATGAGGCTGACCATGTCGCGCAGCGTGCGGGCGAGCCGCATTTGGAGCGTACAGATGGACAGAACGGCGACGGCGGCCAGCGCGAAAGCCACCGAAGCCGACACATAGAGCCCGGCGTCGAGGGCGCGCAGTCCCGCCCATGTGAAGGCGAACAGCAGTCCGGCTCCGCCGAGCATCCTTAACGAATAGAATCTCATAGTCCCAGTTTTTCCATTTTCCGGTAGAGCGCGAAGCGCGAGATGCCCAGTGCTTCCGCTGCCCGTGTCAGGTTGCCCCCGCTCAGCTTGACGGCGCGTTCGATGGCTTCGCGTTCCAGCTGGGACAGGTTCAGGGTCCGCTGTTCCTCTTTCGTGGGCGCCTGCGGGTGCAGGGCGAAATGTTCAGGCCCGAGCGAGCGACCCTCGCAGAGGATGACGGCCCGCTCGATGGCGTGTTCGAGTTCGCGCACGTTGCCCGGCCAGCTGTAGCGAGCCAGTTTCTCTTTCGCCTCGCGGCTGACGGAGCGGATGTCTTTGCCATATTTGCGGCTGAACCGTTCGAGGAAATAGCTGGCGAGGAGATGGATGTCGTCGCCACGCTCGCGGAGCGGCGGGATGCGGAGCTCGACCGTATTGATGCGGTAGAGGAGGTCCTGGCGGAAGCGTCCGGCTTCCACGAGCGCCGGAAGGTCGGCGTTGGTGGCGCAGATGAGGCGGATGTCGATGCTCACGGGTTGCGTGGCGCCTATGCGGGTGATTTCGCGACGTTCGATGGCCGTGAGCAGCTTGGCCTGCATCGGGAGCGAGAGGTTGCCGATTTCGTCGAGCAGCAGCGTTCCGCCCGACGCCACCTCCATCCGTCCGGCCTTGGCACGGCGGGCGTCGGTGAAGGCGCCCTTTTCGTAGCCGAAGAGTTCCCCTTCGAAAAGATTTTCAGGGACACAGCCCACGTCGATGCTGACAAAGGGAGCCCCGGCGCGCGGCGAATTTTGCGCCAGCAGGCGGGCGATGACGTCTTTTCCCGTGCCGTTCTCGCCGGAAAGAAGGATGTTGGCGTCCGTCTGTGCGAGCTTGTCGACGAGCGTCAGGACGCTCATCATGGCCGGCGACCGGCCGATGACCGTCGGTGCCTCTTTGCGGTCGGCGGCGCTGAGTGTTTCCACTTTTGCTTTGAGGTTTTCCGTCTCGCGCTGCGACTGCCTGAGCCGGCAGGCTGCCGCCAGGGTGGCCAGCAGCTTTTCGTTCTTCCAAGGCTTCGACACGAAGTCCGTGGCGCCCATCTTGATGGCGCGCACCGCCTTGTCCGTGTCGGCGTAGGCTGTCATCATCACCACTGCTGCGGCCGGATCGGCGTCGAGAATGGCTTTCAGGGTGTCGAAACCCTCCTCCCCGCTGATGGCGTCGCGGCGGAAGTTCATGTCGAGCAGTACGACGTCTGGCGCGAAGGCCTGCATGAAGTGAGGGACGCGCTCCGGCGCCTGGCAGACCCTGACCGCCGCAGCCCGGTCAGCCAGAAGGAGATTGAGGGCAAAGAGCACGTCGCGGTTGTCGTCGACGATGAGTATTTTTCCCAGTAGATCCATAAACATGAGTGCTTTGCCTGCGAAGTTAGGGATTAATGTCGTGTGCCCGGCGTGCGGTTCCGCACGATTTTTGTGCGGTTTCGCACGCTCTTGGCGAGGGTCTTGTTTTGCATGTTGCTGTCATTCAGTGGTTTATCGCTTTGGCATGTCTTTCGTAGAGTGAAGAAGAAAAGGCCATTGTATGCGAAAGACAATAAGAGAAGTACATCCCGCGGCCCGATGGGCCTGTCTCGTGGCTGTGTGCCACTGCTTGGCGGTTCCCATGGCCGGGCAGGAGGGAGGCGGGCGGCAGTTGACCTTGGGCGAGGTTGTCCGGCTGGCGCGGAAGCAGTCGCCCGACGCCCTGTCGGCCCGCCACACGTTCCGTGCGGCCTATTGGAACTATCGCGCCTACCGTGCGAACTACCTGCCTTCGCTGACGCTCACGTCGAATCCCTCGCTCGACCGTTCGATCAACAAGGTCACGCAGTCTGACGGTACGGTGCGCTTCATCGAACAGAACTTCGTCAATTCGGACCTTACGTTGAATCTTTCGCAGAACGTACCCTTTACGGGAGGTGTTGTCACGCTCTCTTCTTCACTTGCCCGGCTCGACATGCTCACCGACCACACGTCGTCCTGGCAGACTGCCCCGGTGCAGCTCAGCTACCAGCAGTCGCTCTTTGGCTACAACAGCTTGAAGTGGGACCGTCGCATCGAGCCCGTCCGCTACCGTGAGGCCGAGGCGGCCTACGTGGAGAGCCTCGAACTCGTCGCCGCAAACGCCGCGCAGCTTTTCTTCGCTCTCGCCTCGGCCCAGAGCGATTACGCCATCGCCACTTCGAACTACGCCCAGCCGACACGCTCTACCGCATGGCACGGGGGCGCTACGAACAGCTCGGCACGATCACAGAGAACGATATGCTGCAACTCGAGCTGAACCGGCTGACAGAAGAGACCAACCGGATGAATGCCGCAGTCGAGGTGGAAAACGCGATGCACGAACTGCGCACCTATTTGGGCATACAGCGCGGCGACACGCTCACTGCTGTCATCACCGACAGTGTACCGGCGTTCACCATCAGTGCTGCCCGCGCGTTGGCTGAGGCTTCCGGGCGCAGTCCTGACGTGCTGAACATGGCGCGCCGCCGCCTTGAAGCGGCCAGTAATGTAGCATCGGCCAAGGCGTCGGCAGGACTGAAAGCCGACATCTACCTGCGCTTCGGCCTCACCCAGACATCTGACCGTTTCAGCTCGCTCTACGACCGATTGCTCGACCAGCAGTACGTCTCCGTCGGCCTGACCCTTCCCATCCTCGACTGGGGGCGGGGACGCGGACGGGTACGTGTGGCCAAGTCGAACCGCGACCTTGTCGAGACGCAGGTCGACCAGAGCCGCACGGACTTCGACCTGAACGTGCGCAAGCTCGTCAGCCAGTTCAACCTCCAAACCCGGCGCCTGCACATCGCCGCTCAGGCCGACCGCACGGCCGAACGGCGCAACGAAGTGGCCCGCCTGCTCTACGTCAGGGGCAAATCGACTCTGCTCGACCTCAATGCGGCGACCTCGGAGAAGGACGCGGCACGCCGGGCTTACCTCTCGGCGCTCGCCACCTACTGGGAACTCTACTACACGTTGCGCAGCCTCACGCTCTACGACTTCGAGCACGGACGGCCACTGACGGCGGACTATGAGGCACTGATTGAGGAATAACCGAAAAAGGACTTGAAAGATATGGACATACAACGGAAAAAACGGCCGTGGTGGTTGCGCCACAAGTATTACCTCCTGGGGGGCGTGACGTTCTTGGCGTTCGTCGCTTATGTCGTCCGGCTCACCCTTATGCCCGAACAGTATCGCGTGGCGGCGGCCGACGTCAGCGTGGCCCGGGTGGAGCGTGCGCCGTTCTGGGAATATGTCGACGTGAGCGGTACGGTAGCGCCCATCCTCACGGTGCAGGTGAGCGCTGCCGAAGCGGGCAGCGTGGCGCGCGTCGTGGGGAGCGAAGGCGGTCTGCTCCGGGCAGGCGACACCCTGCTGGTGCTCGAAAACGCCGAACTGCTGCGCGACATCGCCGAGCAGGACGACGAGCGCAGCCGCCAGCTGACGGCTTACAGGGAGCAGGAGATCGAAATGCGGCAGAAAAGTATTAACTTGCAGCAGCAGGCCGAGGAGAACGCCTACGAGCTCCGGCGCCTCCGTCGGGAGTATGCGCAAAACCGCGAGGAGTTTGCGATGGGCATCATCAGCCAGGCGCAGCTCGAAGTCTCCGCTGAGGAATATGCCCACCGGGAGCGGATGGCACGCCTTCAACGCGAGAGCCTGCGTCAGGACAGCGCCGCCACCGAGTTGCGCCGCCGCCTCATCCGCGCCGACATGGCACGCGAAGAGCGGAAGTACGTGCGCGCCCTCGACCGCCTTGGCGGCCTTGTGGTGACGGCTCCGGTGGCCGGGCAGCTCAGCTACGTCGGCGTGACGCAGGGGCAAAAAATAGCAGCCGGCGAAGCCGTGGCCCAAATCAAGGTGCTCGACCGTTACAAAGTGCAAGCCGGCGTCAGCGAGTTCTACATAGACCGCCTCGCCGCCGGCCTGCCCGCATCGCTCACCTATCGCGGGCGCAAGTATGCCCTGCACGTGTCGAAGGTTGTCCCCGAAGTGACCGACGACGGGACGTTTGCTGTCGACTTCGTCTTCGACGGCGCCGTGCCCGACAACGTCCGCGTCGGCAAGAGCCTGAGGCTGCAAGTCGAACTCGGCCAGCCGGAAGAGGCGTTGGTCATTCCGCGCGGCGATTTCTACGCCACGACGGGCGGACGCTGGATCTATAAGCTCACCGCCGCCGGCGACAAGGCCGTGCGCCAGTCCATCACGATCGGGCGGCAGAACCCGCGGCAGTTTGAGGTGGTCGAGGGTCTCGCTCCCGGCGATCGCGTCATCGTGACGGGTTATGCGCGCTTCGGCGACGCCGAGGAGGTCGTGCTCGACGACTGACTGCCGGCTCCACGCCGCCGGCCTTTCGCCCTGTCCGGCTGACAGGACAAACAAGTCGGCTGACAGGACGGACGGGACGGCTGACAGAAAAAACAAGTCGGCTGACAGGAAATCCTGTCACGGCGAGGGTAAGCACAAAGAAAGTTGAACCCCTAACAGATAAAGCAATGATCAAGACAGACAACCTGCAAAAGATTTTCAGGACAGAAGAGGTCGAGACGTGGGCGCTGGCCGGCGTGAGCCTCACCGTGAACGACGGCGAGTTCGTCGCCGTCATGGGTCCCTCGGGCTGCGGCAAGTCGACGCTGCTCAGCATCCTCGGGCTCCTCGACAGCCCCACGTCGGGCAGTTACGAACTCGATGGCCACGAGGTGGCCAGCCTCAGCGAGCGGCAGCGCGCCGGGCTGCGCAAGGGCTTCATCGGTTTCGTCTTTCAGAGTTTCAATCTCATCGACGAGCTCAACGTGCGCGAGAACATCGAGCTCCCCTTGCTCTACATGGGCATCGGGGCGGCCGAGCGACGCCGCCGCGTCGACGAGGCGATGCGGCGGATGTCCATCGCGCACCGGGCCAAACACTTCCCGCAGCAACTCTCGGGCGGACAGCAGCAGCGCGTGGCCATCGCACGCACGGTGGTCACGCGGCCCCGGCTGATTTTGGCCGACGAACCCACCGGCAATCTTGACTCGCGCCACGGCGGCGAGGTCATGGAGCTACTCAGCGAACTCCACCGCGACGGCGCGACGATCGTCATGGTGACCCACTCGCAGCGCGACGCCGCCTATGCCGACCGCGTGGTTAACCTTTTCGACGGGCACATCGTGACCGACGCCCGGATGTAGCCCCTGGCTGCCCCGGCCGCCGGGGCGGCAGGTTTCACACAGACTGAATAAAAACGGAAACAGATATGAGATTGTTTATCATAAACCTGACCGGAGCGGTCAGGAACTTGGTGAAGTTCAGGTGGCAGACGCTGATTTCGGTCGTGAGCCTCGCTTTCGGCCTGGTCTGCCTGGCATTCAGCGCCAACTGGTTCTGGTATGAGACGCACTACGAGTCGTTCCGCCGGGACTACGATCGGCTCTACCTGCTGAAGTGCCGGTTTTCCGGCGCGTCGACGGGCGACGTGAGCGACGGGCTCTCCTATTTACTGACCGACGAGTTCGGAAAACAGGTGCCGTCGGCCGACGCGCTGCTCCTGATACGGAAGGAGACGGGCAGCTTCCCCATGGAAATTAACGGGGAGGATGTGCAGGTAAGCGGCGGTCTGTCTGTGACGCCGGACTGGTTCCGGTACATGGACCTGCCCCTGCTTTACGGCGACAGCCGCACAGCGCTCAAGGGCGAGCACGACGTAGTCATCTCGCGCTCCCTGGCGCAGCGCGTCTTCGGCAGGCTCGATGTCGTAGGGCAGCCACTGGATTTCAACGGAGAGACCCATACGGTCGCGGGAGTGGTGGAGGACGTCCCGGCGCACTCCCACTTGCGCGCCGACCTGTACCTGCCGCTCGAACCGGGCATCAATGATTACGAAAGGGTCTGGAACGTGTCCAATTTCTGCGGCATCGTCGTGACGAGCCGGCCGGAACAAACTCAGCTCGAACTGGCCAAAATGATGGCCCCAGCCGACACGACGTATAACACAGCGCGCAGTTACCTGATGGTGCCGCTGGCCGAAGGTTTCCAGCTGCGCGAACCGGCTACCTACTGGACCGACTTTCTTTACCCGGTGGCGTTTACGGCGGTGTCGGCGTTGCTCATGCTGAGCGCCCTGTTCAACTACGTTTTCATACTGACTACGCAGATGGCCGGGCGGCTGCGCGAATATAAGTTACGGATCAGTCTGGGCGGCTCGTTCCGCAAAAACGCC
>DVNY01000141.1 GCA_018714085.1 Candidatus Caccomonas pullistercoris | reverse complement strand
GTCAGAGGTCGTCGATGGCATGCTGGCGGACGGCGGTGCCGTTCTCGCGGTCGACGTAGGTCAGGGTGACGAAGCCGCCTGAATAGTTGCCGCGTTCGATGCGCAGGGTGATGCTTCCCTCGGGTGCGTCGAAGCGGCTGGAATACTTGCAGGCGTCTTGGCCGACATATATCATTCGCATCTGGTCGTCGAGGCCGCCTGGCCAATCTTTTTGGAAGCGTTCGGTCACTGAGGCGGGCTTGCCGTATTTCTCGGTGAGCATGGATTTCAGGTTGGCGTAGTCGCCGTGGAGGGCGCTCCACTGATCGTGAACGGGGAAGGCCACCGTGATGCGCGCCACGAGGTCTTTGCCGCTCAGGGTCGAGACATAGAGCGTGCAGTCTTTGAACCCGGCGAAGTCGCCGCGCAGTGCGGCCGTGCCTTGCTGGCTGTCGCCTTCTAAGAGCCGGGAGATGACGCCGCGCCCCTTGGCGTCTTTGAATCCGCCTTTGCGTTTCATGCGGCTGACGAAGAGGTCAAGCGGTCCGTCGAGGGGCACTCCTTTGAATTTCAGGTGCGTGTTTGCGGCCATCTCCGCTTCGTCGCGGGCAGTGGCTTCGGCGTCGCTGGTACGTGCCGGGGCCGGTTCGCCGGCCTTCGCGCCGTCGGTTTCTGCTTTCGGGCGCGAGCAACTGGTGAGCGAGGCGACAAAGTCGTCGCCGATGCGTTCCCCCGAATCAGACGAGGGGGTGGAACAGCCGGGCATCAGGATGAAGCCGAACAGCAGGGCTGTGATGAGGCGTGAGGCTTTCATGGGGTATGTTTTTCGTAGCAAGTGGCATTCCCGGCCTGCTCTTGGGGTAGCATGGACGGGACGTTGTGCAAATTTACGATTTTTTCTGCCTCATAGCGCAGGCCATGCCCGATTTTTACACGATTATAGAAAAAGTTTTACCTGCCCCGTGTACAATCTCTCATGTCGGCTCTGTGGTATCACATGCTGCGGATTTCTGAACTCGAAACTTGTATCATTCGCCGGGAAATGATATCTTTGTAGCCTACACATTAAAAAATAAGGAGACAATGAAGAAGACGGTGCTTATGATAGTGGCCCTTGCGGCTGGGGTTGCCGCCATGGTGGCGCACGGCATGGTGTCCGGGCGCCATGCCCGGCCGGAGAAGAGTGTGTCCCGCATGCCGCAGGCGACCGCAGACACCTCGGGGTTTACGGCGTTGGCCTCTGAGACCAAGACACTGGGACTCGGCGATGTGAAAGTGACGTGGATCCAGGACCGTGCCGCCACGCAGTCTGCCAGCCTCTTTCCTCAGGCTCCGGCGTCGCTCATCGACAGCCTCGGCCTGCGCGGCGGCATCCCCTCGTCGATGAGCGTCTTCCTCGTTGAGTCGAAAGGGATGCGCATCCTTTTCGACACAGGCCTTGGCGGGAAGGACAGCCGCCTGCTCCATCTGCTCAGCCTTATGGGGCTGACGCCGGCTGACATTAGTTTTATCTATCTGACCCACCTGCACGGCGACCACATCGGCGGTCTGATGCAGGGCGGGCGTGCCGTTTTCCCGACGGCACAGGTGTTCGTGGCGAAGCAGGAGTTCAGGGGCTGGATGCGGATGCCTGCCGAGAAGAAGGCTCAGGTCGAGAAGATGGCCAAGGCTTACAGGCTGAACCTGCATTTCTTCGATTTCGGCGACTATCTGCCCGGTGATGTGAAGACCATCGACGCCTCGGGCCATACGCCGGGCCACACGGCGTTCCGCGTGGGCGACCTGCTCATTGTGGGCGATATCATCCATGGAGCGGCTTTGCAGCTGGCCGATTTGGACCTCTGTCCGACCTACGACATGGAGCCCGCCGAAGCCCGGGCGGCGCGTAAGCGCATCTTGCAGTATGCCCGCATGAACAACCTTGTCGTGGCAGGGATGCACCTGCCCGCGCCGGGGTTCATGAAGTTCTGATCGCTTCCGTCGGCGAAACCATTCATCCGGCCGGACAGCCGCCACATATCCACCCGCCAAACGTAGGGGCGCCACTTGTGACGCCCGTGCCCGTGAGGGCAAAACAAAACGGACGCGCCGCCCTTGGACGCCGACCCGGTAACGCCTGTGTCCCGTAGGGGCGTTTTTCAAAACGCCCGGCTGGCGTGGGGGATTGTTCCGCCCCTACGTATAGCCGCCGAACGCCCGGTTGGCAGTGGGCCGTTGCGGAGACGAGACGGGTGTGATTAGCGGTGACGTTTGACGGTCATTCGGGCGATTTGAAAATCGCCCCTACGTGGGTTTGCAGCAAAAAACGTCCCCGGGAAAGGCTTTTCCTTTTTCCCGGGGACGAACTGTTACGGCTTGTGTTCGCACGTCGACGTCCGGCGCGTTGGCGAACAGCTTATTCGTGGATCACTTTCATGGCGGCGCCGCTGCCCCGCAGGATGTAGGTGCCTGAGGGCAGCCCGTTCAATACTTCGTCGATAGAGTTTGCATTCCGGGCTTCTTTGAGCTGGCGCCCCGACAGGTCGAACACCTGCACACGGCCCGAAAGGATGCGGTCGGCCGAACAGCCGCCGTCCTCCACGGCGTGCGCGATGTCCGTCGTGATGAAGAAGAACTCTTTCCACTGGTCGGCTGCCTTGTAGGCGTCGATCGACGCGTCGGGCACGTAGAGCTTGCACGTCCACTTGTTGATGTCGTCCAGCGCCTGCGGGCCGCACACGGGCGGTATGGCCGTGCGGCTGACGAGGCGCGTCATCGCCGTGCAGTCGGAGAACGCCTCCTCGCCAATCGAGTCCAGGCTGCTGCCGAACGTGAAGTCCTCGAGCGCCGCGCATCCGCTGAACGCGTAGCTGCCGATGGCCTCAATGCCGTCGCCGAGGGTCACGTTCTTCAAGTTCGTGCAGCCGTAGAACTCGTTTTCGGAGATTTCGGTCTCCTTGTCGGTGATGGTGACGGATTCGAGGCTCGTGTTGCGGTAGAACGGCGAG
>DVNY01000140.1 GCA_018714085.1 Candidatus Caccomonas pullistercoris | reverse complement strand
GCAGTCCCCGTCATGGCCGTAAAGGCGAGGGTTAAAAGCAATAGTATCTTCTTCATATTCATCTATATTTCTGGGTTAAACCGACATAATACCCCAATCGTCCGACTGCGTACAGCGCTTTACGGAAGCTCCGACCGCAGGACGACGAGGCGCGTCCCGTCGGCCGCAGGCTGCGCGGGGCGGCCCTGCGCCTCCCAAAGCCGGTACATCAACTTCGACACCACGAACTGGAAGCCCATGTCCTCGCGCATACGCTGGACACTTGGGCCTTTCACAAAACGTCGCAACCGACGGCGACTCGTCATGACCGACCCATCGAACAGGTCGTCGACGTAGGCACGCACGTCGCCGTCGTACTTCGTGGCGATCAGCGCGTAAATCGTAGGCAGCGCCGTGGCCGTGTCGCCGAACGTTTCGATTTCACGCACCATCCGCGCTTTTTCCGTCTCGGCGGAATACCCCTTACGCCCCGTCACGGCCTCCACCGCAGGCACGAGAAGAGTATCGACGCAGGTGCGCGAAACGCGCTCGACATGTTCGTCATATAGGTCGTACATATTCCATGTGCTGCCAGGCATGGAGGGAAAGGTTCCAAACCCCAAGGTCCATCCGCCAGTCACAACATGTCCCGTTCCGCCGTCATCTTTTCTCGCGAAACCGAATACACGCTCGCGAGTGTTCTGACGCGAACGCACACGATGTTCCCGCATACTGTCAAACGTAGCGTACATCTTCCGGAACACGGGATAAAGCGTGTCGAACACGCTTTCAGCATAAAGCACACTCGGAACGATTGTGTCCGTCGCGGTCTCTGTCGAAACAGATGCCCTGCCCGGCATGGCCGTAAAGGCGAGGGCGATAAACAATACTATCTTCTTCATTTCTTCCACTTGTTGGGTATCACAAAATGGCCGATGAGTTGCGGCGGGCGCCCCATCGCCTCCCACGCCATGTAGAGCTGTTTCGACAGCGAGAGCTGGAAACCCATGTCGCGCTGCATCCGACGCTTGCGCGGCCAACGCGTCACGCGCATCATCCGCCGCCGGTTCGTCATGGCCGAGCGTTCGAAAAGGTCATCGACGTAACGCGCCACGTCGCCGCCGTAGGTCGTCCATATCGTCGCGTACACCACGGGCACATAGGCCGCCGTGTCGCCGAACGTACGCAGCCCCTCGATGATTTTCCGCTTCTCCGCCGCTTCATCGAAGCCGCCCGAAGCGTACAGTTCGCGCCGCACGCGGCGCAGCCGCATCATCCGCCGGTTCGTCCCTGCGAAACGGTAAGGGTTTCTCAACTGGGGAGAATAATAGACATAACGACCTCGCTCTCCCTTTCCCCATCCTACATTGTTCAGACTGCGGGGATGGAACAGGCGTCCGGCACGCATGAACGTGACGAAACAGCTGTCAAACACACAAGCGTCGTGCACGAAATCCATCCCTATCGAAGAAAGGCGGACTTTGCTTACGCTATCTCCACCCATCCCATAAGACGGAGTCATGCATTGGACAGTCATTCCACTACCCCACAGAAACTTCACCAACGCCGTTACTATAACTACCTTGGATGTCCAACGAGATAATTCCACTGCCATAATAAAACCTTAATGTACCTTTAAATGTAAAAGAATTCAATCCGTAAAATTCAGAAGAGATGGAGTTTCCTGCACTCATCAAATCGCTTCCATTCATGTCTATGCTCACCGAGACTGTGCCCTTTTGCGTTGGGCTCACGAGCCATGACACCGTCACCACCATAGGCGACCCATATGGCCCGGACACCATATCCGTAAACGAACCGCCATTTTCTTCTAAGAAGCCGCTGCTTAATCGCTTCGGCCCTACTGTTTGCATTACCTCACGGGCGTAGACAGCTGTCTGGCTCGTATGATTTACAAGCGGATAATCACCTACGCATTTTGCAATTTCCCTCACAAAATTCTGCATGCTGTCAACATTTTCTGTTTGTGCGGTGAAACGGTGTGTACCTGCCGGATTTGCAAAAGCCAGGTCAAGGCCATAGGATGTTGCCAGCTCCATGATCTGCGCCCGCTGTTCGGGCGTGAGGGCGTCCGCTGCGGCAGCGGCCGCTTCGTCGGCGGCGAGGTCGCTGTCCTGACTGCAACTGTTCAACGTCGCTGCGGCGAGCAGGAGGCTCGCATAGAAAAACTTCTTTTTCATGGTCTTTTGTTTTTTGTTAAGTTATTAAAGTTATTTATAGACTTTGCCGGGAAAGTTCCCGGCTATGTTTGTTTTTACCGTTCTTCCTGCCTGCTTCCAGCTTCCGCGCGATGGCGGCTGCGCGGGCTTTCATCATCGGCGTGGTCAATCCGCCCGAACCGCCTGCCGCAGGCCGTTGTCCGGCCACCATGCGTGCGGGAACACCTGACGTCCCATGTCGTCTATGTAGAACGGCAGTTCCTCTTTTCCCGAGGTCAGGTCGCTCAGCCAATAGAGCGTTCCGACTTCCAAGTCGGCCTCGAGGAAAGCATGGCGCGCCGGGCGCATCCACTCCGTGGTCCATCCCTTGGCATCGTCCCAGCGGCGGAGGCGGTAGAGATGGCCGCGCTCCACCGTGTTGGCGGCGCTCTTCGGCGCATAGCGCACAGCGTGAACCCACTGCGCCTCGCCCAGCCGCAACGTCACGTCGGGCCAGCGGTCAGGTGCCGTCTGCACATTGCCGTCGTACTCCGCTTTCCATTTGCACTTCGCGAGCGGTTCGTCCATCAGCCTCACCCATGCCGTGTCGCGCCGCGCGGTGTCGGCGGGTGAGTGCGCCACGATTTCGGTGGGCGCCGTCGTATTGGCATAGCCATACGAGCGGCGGGTGAGGAACTGCAACTCGCCCATGTGGAGGTGACGGTATCCGGCCGGGGCGCTCACCCGGTAGTAACGGTAAGGACGCGAGAGCCGCAGGGGCAGGTCGGCCCAATAGGGACCGGCCACCGTGTCGAGGCGAGCCAGCGTGTCGGCCACGGCGAAGTCCTTCCGGTCGCTGCCGAGCACCACCACGCCCGCCATGCGCTGCGCCTGCTCCAAGAGTTTCGCTTTCAGGGGGAATTTCCGTCGCAACACCACACGTACCCGCTCCCCCGAAGGCTGCGGAAGGCCGTCCACGCGGAAGCCGCCCGCCTGCGTGCTGTCGGTTGACAGCCAGAATGGCTTGCCGGCAGGACGCAAGCGGCCGAAGTCGTCGCACCAGACTGGGAAATACAGGTTGCCGCCCACCACGCGCGTAAACACGGCGCGACGTGTCAACGAATCGACGACGCCCCACGTCACGGGGCGCAGGCCCTCGTCCCTGCGGAACGTGGCCAGGTAGGCCAGCTTTCTCGTGAGCGGAACTGTGGGCGGCACGGACAGTTCCACGCGGCCCACGGGGAGGTAGGTCGCCGTCACGTCCTCAATGCAGGGATCGGCCAGTTCGGCGGGCAGGGGCTCGCCCGGCGTCCGGAGCGAATAGGGATTATCCGTCTGGCGGGAAAAGTGGAGGCGAAACAGGTTGAGGCAGTCCGAAAAGTCGCCCGCCCCCGGCTCTGGGAGGCCATACTCAGGGCTGAACGGACACCACGTGCCGTCCGGCTCACGCACGGCGACCATGAAGTGGCGGCCCTCCCAGATGCGGTAGGCCGAGTTATACTCCACCGCAACCGGAATGCCCGCCGCACGCAAGGCCATGGCGCCATAGTGCGCGACGTCAACGCAGTCGTGATTGCCCCAATAGAGCAGCTCGGGCAGGCCGCAGTTCGTCTGGAACGGATACTTGCCGCCCGTGCGTCGCAGCCACACGACATAGTGGTTATACCGCCCGGCCACGTCCGTCAGGCTCCGCGCCGTGTCGGCCCGGAGCACCGGAGAGAAAAGACTGTCCATCGCGACAGGGTCGGTCACGAAGGGATACGACCCGATGGCACGGTAGGGCAGGACATACTCGCAGAAGTCCGCGAACGACAGTTGCCCCGCCCATGGCGAGCGGCGGCGCAGTTCGAAAGCGTGGTCCACCACACGGCGCACGAAATCGCCGTCGAGCGTCTGCACGTCCGACATCTCCTCCGCCCGCACCTCCGGGGCTTCCAACTGCATGGCTTGGCGTGTCCGGCGCATGGCCGAGGCCGTGTCGTTCAACAACTTGCGCAGCGGCTTGCGACCCAGCTCGTCCAGCGTGTGGCCGCACGTCAGCCCGAGATAGGCCTCCGTGGCCGCCCGCCAGCAACTATCGAGCCGGGCGTCGTAGCGTTCCACCCGTCCGCCTTGGCTGTGCCAGCGCATGTGGGCCACAAGGTGGCACGCGGCGGCATACTTCTCCCTCTCGCCCGACCGTTCGTACTCGGCCAACACGGCTTCGAGCGATGCCCGGTTCTTTCCTGCCAAGGCCAGGGATTGCTCCACCTCGGGCGGGACGCCGGCCCGCACGGCAGCAGTCCCCATCCAGCAGACAAGAAGAAGCATAGCGAACCCCAAGCACAGGAGGCGTTTGCTCATTTTGTGCCACGCCGCAGCTTGGACGTCCCTGCCGGGCAGGACGGTCGCAGCCCCCGTCCGCTCCGCCGCAGCGACGCTCGTTCCTGTCGCTGCGGCGGAAATTCTCATCACGTCATGCATTTTCATATCTTGTTTCAACTAATCATTTCTCCAACTCCGACCGCAGGATGACGAGCCGCGACCCGTCGGTTCATCTCCCCATCGTGGTCAGGATGAAAGGCTGATTGCCCAACTCGCCGGAAGGCATGGGACGTCCTTGTTGTTCCCAAGTCTGGTAGACCAGCTTCGACACGACGAACTGGAAGCCGGGGTCGCGCGCCATGCGCCGCATCGTGGGACGCCTCAACAGCTTGCGGAACGCGCGACGGCTGATCACCGCCGAGTGACCGAAGAGGTGATCCGTATAACGCCGGACGTCGCCGTCGAACTCCGTCATGATCGTGGCGAAAATGGGAGGAAGTACCTTCGCAGTGTCGCGGAAAGCCGACAACCGCGCCGCCAGACGGGCACTCTCGGCCTCCACGTTGAACGTTCCGCAACGGCGCAGGGAATCGGCATAACCTCTCAACGCCCGCAAACGCCCGCGCACATCATACTTATAGTCATCCACATATTCTGTATTATGAGCGAAACGGCCTTCGTTCAACGCCGCCAGCCCGCCGTCACGCTCATAATTCGGAACGTAGGGGAACATCGGCGCTCCACCACCAGCCCCCAACACACGGAGCGCCTTCTGAGACCATGTCCTGCCCTCTAAAATGGCCCAGCCTATCTTCGGCATGAAACGGTAAACGCCCGCCACGCCACGGAACACGGGATAAAGCGTGTCGAAAACGCATTCTTCATACATGATGGATTTTTCACTTCTGCCACAGTCTGCGCGCATTCGAACATTTAGAAGTGCAAACAATACAATTACACCTAAAAATTTATATTTCATACTTTCCATACAACAATAATCACTTAGTAGTCAAATACACATTACCTGTTCCACCAGAATAATCACCATAAACATAAAACTTATATACCACTATTCCAGATTTTTTCCTTGCCCAGATTTCGCATGAGAAATTGAAGTTTTCTCCGATGCCTATAAACTGATATTGCATACCTCGCTGCTCGAAGTCACATCCTGCTAAAAGAGGATTATAAGACAATGGCTCTAAACCGACGGAGACAGATCCCCCGCCTCTACCATTATAGGTCCAACTGACGCTTACCATATAAGAACTTCCATCTACGAACTGAAATTTTTCGAACTCTCCGCCGGATGTCTCCGGTGTGAACATAGACGCTCTTAACCTCCTTACATTTCCTTTTCCTTTTTTATAAATGGCAACTGAACTGTCTCGCAATTCGGAAAATTCATATTTCCCTTGTAAAGCAGCCATTTGTTGGAACTCCTGCTCTAAACTATCTATATTCACGTTACGCCCACTTCGTTTTTCAGATTGCGGAAGTATCTCAACGCTGAGGCCATATTTATCCGCCAGTTTCATGACCTGCGCTTTCTGTTCGGGCGTGAGGGCACTGGTTGCTTCCGTGGCCGCTTCGTCGGCGGCAAGGTCGCTGTCCTGGCTGCAACTGTTCAACGTCACTGCGGCGAGCAGGAGGCTCGCATAGAAAAACCTCTTTTTCATAGCCTTTTGTTTTTTGTTAAGTTATTAAAGTCATTTATTGACTTTGCCGGGAAAGTTCCCTACGGTATTTGTCCTTACCATTCCCTCCGCCCGCTTCCAGTTCCTGCGCGATGGCGGCGGCGCTAACCCGCATGGCGCGGACGTCGGGCGAGGGAATTTTGACGGATTTCGCCGCAAGGCGGCGCAGAGGGGCGGGACTCCGGAACGGGTGACCTGCCGGGCGGAACGATCGCAGTGACAGAAAAATCCGTCGCTGCGACAGGATCTGTCTCTTATACACATCTCCGAG
>DVNY01000016.1 GCA_018714085.1 Candidatus Caccomonas pullistercoris | reverse complement strand
TCCATTTCTTCATACAAGTGCGTTTTTAAGATTTAACAAAGGGTTTTGAGTAAGTGTCGGTGTGGCAGGCATTCCGCCCGAACCACACTGCAAATATAGTGCTTTGTTGGTAAAAATGGCGGCAGTCTTGTTCTGTTTTGTAGTTATTATTGTTTTTTATGGAATACTGACGCTTTGTCATTGCAGGGAGGGCGGCGAAAATGCCCCTGTCGCCGTCCCTGTGGCGATACAGGGAAAGGAGGCAGGGGGCGTAATCAGGCTTGTAGCGGCTGTGCCGGTGATGTCGGGCAGGGCTTAGCGCGGCTCTTCAGCGTCGATGCGCTGGATGCCTCCCGTTTCCGGGAAGAGGGTCACCCGTGTCGTGTATTTTTTGTTGAATAGTTCGCCGCCCAGGTGCTCCACGTGGCCGAACTGTGCGAGTGGCACGTTCAACTCGGCCAGCGTCCGGTCTGGTGTGTAAACTCTTACTTGTGCCTGTCCGGGTACGATGTATCTCAGGTCTTCTGCTTCTTTTTTCTTCGAGTTGCCTGCTTCGGGCTGTGTGGCCGGCAGGGTGTTCAGGTCCTTGATGCTGATGTAGACGGGGCTGCCCGAGAGGTCGTCGGCGGCGACAGGGCCGAGATAGGGGGAGAAGCGGAAGAGCACGTCGCCGTCGGCCTCTTTCCGTGGGTCGTAAGAGAAGGTCATGACGTGCGTCTCCGTGCTTTCGGTTCCTTTGAAGAGTTGCAACAGGGCTTCTTCCTGCTCGTCGAGTTTGGCGAGCATCAGTTTGAGTTGCGCACCGTCTTGCGGCATGAAGTCGGCCTGGCCTTTCGTCAGCAGCGAGCGGTTTTCGCGGATGTCATAGATTTCGTCGGCTGTCAGCTCCGCCATCTTCGTCGTGCTTCCGGCTGAGAGGATCTCCTCTGTCTTGTAGTCCGCCGGGTTGAGGCGTGGCTTCTTGTCGGCCTGCGTGACCGACGGCACCGGGAGGGCCGGGATTTCGGGTGCCGGAGTGTTGATTGAAAGCAGTATGCCGTCGCGGCTGAGGCCGACGAGCGGGGCCGACGTCTTGCTTTTCAGTTTGATGGTGTAGGCTTCCGTCTTGTCGGGGACGCCGTACGGAATCACCTCGACCGACGTAATGGCCCATTGGTCGTAGGCCACGAGCGGCACGTTAGCCAGCCGGAGATAACTGCGGGCGAAACGGGCGTATTCGCCCGGCTCGTGGGTCGTTTTCGTTGCCGTGACAGCCACGAGCAGTCTGGTATGTGGGAGGAAGTAGGTGATGCCTTCCTCGGTCACGCCCGGCTGATAGGCGGCCACTTCGGTCTGGGCTTTCATCCCGGTGGCTGTCGTGGCAGCCAGCAGGGCAATGAGGGAAATTATTCGGGTTCTCATACGCATTAGGTTCGGGGTTAGGGTTTGACGTCGGAGTAGAGGTCGCGGAAAGCGGCGGGCAGCTTGCGGATGATGTCGGAGGCTGTGAGGCTCTCCTCGCCGAGTTCGGCGGCCGCAAGGTCGCCGGCGAGGCCGTGGACGTAGACACCGAGGCGGCAGGCTGCCTCGGAGGCATATCCGCGGGCCAAGAGCGCTGTGAGCACACCCGTGAGCACGTCGCCGCTCCCGGCGGTGGCCATCCCTGCGTTGCCTGTGGGGTTGAAGTAGGTGTGTCCCGAGGGGGTGCAGATGGCTGTGAAGTGGCCTTTCAGCACGACGAAGAGGTGGCAGCGCTTTGCCAGTTCGCGTGCGGCGGTGAGTGTGGCGTGGCTTCCGGCGTAGTTGTCGGACAGGGCGGCCATCTCCTTGGGGTGGGGTGTCAGTATGGTGCCGGCGGGCAGGCGGCCGAGCAGGTCGCGGTGGCGGCCGAGCAGGGTGATGGCGTCGGCGTCGATGACGGTCGGCACGTGGGTGCCGGCAAGTTGTTTGAGCAGGGCTTTTTCCGTCGGGTGCGAGAGCCCGATGCCCGGTCCGATGCCGACTGCGCCGTATGGCGTTGTGTCGATTGGTGTGCAGAATTCTTCGAGGCTGGCGTCGTGGCTGAGGATAGCTTCGGGCACGCTCACTTGCAGTATGTCGTTGTTGGCTGTCGGGGTATGTACGGTCACTTTCCCGACACCCGAGCGCAGGCAGGCCCTTGCGGACAGAACGGCGGCGCCGGCCATGCCGAACGAGCCCGCCACGAGCAGGGCATGGCCGAACGTCCCCTTGTGGCCGAAAGCCGGCCGGGGTTTCAGCAGGGCGGTGATGTCGGTGCGCTCGGTGAGGCTCATCGACGGGCGGGCGGCGGCGAGGCCTTCGGCCGAGAGCCCGATGTCAAGCCGTTCCCAACGGCCGACATACTCGCTGCAATCGGCCATGAAGAAAGCCGGTTTGGGGAGTTGGAAAGTGAAGGTGTAGTCCGCATGGACGATGGCGTCGTGCTGGACGTAGGCATCGCCGTCGCTTTTCAGGCCTGAGGGGATATCGATGGCTACGACGGTGGCCGGCGTGGCGTTGATGAAATTCACCAGTGAGGCATAGCCGCCTTCCAAGGGCTTGTTCAGTCCCGTCCCGAAGAGGCCGTCGATGAGGATGTCGGCCGGAGCGATCTGCGGAGGGTCGAACTTCGATGTGATCTCGGTGAGGTTGGCGCCCGGGGTGTCGGCCAGGCGTTTGCGGTTGACTTCGCAGTCCTCGCTCAGCCGCCCGCCGGTGTTGAAGAGGTAGGTGTCCACCCGGTAGCCCCGGCCGGTCAGGATGCGCGCCACGGCCAGCGCGTCGCCGCCGTTGTTGCCCGGTCCTGCAAAGACTTTGACGGGGTGTTCCTTCCCCCATTTTGCCGTGAAAGCTGCCGTCAGGGCCGATGCGGCCCGCTCCATGAGGTCGACGGAAGCTATGGGCTCATTTTTTATCGTATATGCGTCGAGTTCGCGCATTTGATTTGCAGTCAGTATCTTCATGCCGCAAAGATACGTCGTTTTCCCGAGAAAGTCAAGATGTTCGCCCGTAATTCGGCATCCCTGTCCTGGCATCCCGGTTGCCGCTGGCGTCGTGGCGCGGAGCCGGGCGGGCGTTGGCGTCCGGCCGGCAGAAGTGGGCGTGACGGCTGGCGGACTTTGCGCTCGCCCCGACAGTGTTTCCTGTCGCTGCTGACAAAGTCTATTTCACGTCGTGAAATTTGCAATTCACGTCGTGAAATATAAAAGTCACGCCGTGAAATATATAATTCACGACGTGAAATAGACTTTTGCACTACTGACAGGATTTTCTGTCAGCCGACTTGTGATTTCTGTCGCCCTGCCCGTGGTTTCTGTCAGCCGGTTCGTCGAAACGGTCGGCCTGTTTGTGCTTTCCGTCAGCCGGGCAGGCGGAAGGGAGGCTTAGGGCAGTTTTCGTGCAAGCCGTGCGGCGGATGTGTGTCGGCTGGCAAATTTTTCGTAACTTTGCGCCGGAAAAAACGAAAGTCCATGGAAACGATACAGGTCAAAGACAAGAAATTCGCCGTCAGCCTGCCCGCTGAGGAAATTCGCCGCCGCGTGGCCGAGGTGGCCGCGCAGATAGACCGCGACATGGCGGGCAAACGCCCGCTCCTGCTGGTGGTGTTGAACGGTGCTTTCATGTTCGCCGCAGATCTTATGCGCGGCATCACGGAACCGTGCGAGGTTTGCTTCGTCCGGCTGTCGTCGTACACGGGCACGGCCAGCAGCGGCCACGTCCGCGAGGTGCTCGGCCTGACCGAAGACATCGAGGGGCGCAGTGTCGTCATTGTGGAAGACATCGTCGACTCAGGCCTCACGATGAAGAGCCTCGTCGAGTCGCTCGCCGCCCGCCATCCGGCTGAGATACGCATTGCATCGCTCCTGGTCAAACCCGGCAACCTGAAAGCTGACCTTGACATTCCCTACCGCTGTTTCGACATCCCCAACGACTTCATCGTGGGCTACGGGCTGGACTACGACGGTTTCGGGCGCAACCTCAGCGACATCTACACCGTGGTTGAATAAAACAGGGGCTGCGGCCCCATTACCTATTATATACTGACTGAAAAGAATGAAGAACATTGTGATTTTCGGCGCTCCCGGTTCCGGGAAAGGAACGCAGAGCGACCTCCTCGTGGCGCACTATGGTTTCAAACATATCTCGACGGGCGACGTGCTCCGCGCCGAGATGAAAAATGGCACCGAACTGGGCAAGACCGCCAAGTCCTACATCGACAACGGCCAGCTTATCCCCGATTCGCTGATGGTCGACATCCTGGCCAGCACGTACGACGCCCTTTGTCCCTGCGAGGGCGTCATCTTCGACGGCTTCCCCCGCACCATTCCCCAGGCCGAGGCCTTGAAGGCCATGCTCGCCGAACGCGGCACCGAAGTGACGGGCATGCTCGAACTCGACGTGCCGACCGACATGCTCATCGAGCGGCTCGTCAACCGCGGAAAGACCTCTGGACGCACCGACGACAACGAAGAGACGATCAAGAAACGCCTGGACGTTTACAACACCCAGACCGCACCGCTCATTGAGTGGTATGAGAAAGAGGGCAAGCGCAACGCCGTGAAAGGATACGGCCCTATCGAAGAAATCCAGGCTGCCCTTTGCGCTGTCATCGACAGCTGGAAGTAGTCTCCGCTCCGGCGGACAACCCCACAAGCCCCTTTGCGGTTTTCCCTGCCCAATGGCGACGAGGAAACGCCGCGAAGGGGTTGATTGATACACCAAGGCACATCACCGTTTCACTCCTACACCATACCTTATGGCTGAAAGCAACTTCGTCGACTACGTGAAAATCTATTGCCGCTCGGGCAAGGGCGGCCGTGGCTCCATGCACATGCACCGGGCCAAGTACCAGCCCAACGGCGGCCCCGACGGCGGCGACGGCGGCCGGGGCGGAAACGTCTACCTGCGCGGCAACCACAACTACTGGACCCTGCTGCACCTGCGCTATGAGCGCCACGTTTTCGCCGGACACGGCGGCAACGGATCGAAGAACTGTTCGAGGGGTTGCGACGGCGAGGACCGCTATATCGACGTACCGTGCGGCACGGTGGCTTACGACGCTGAGACGGGCGAATACCTCTGCGACGTCACCGAGGACGGCCAGACGGTCATGCTCCTCAAAGGCGGCCGCGGCGGATTGGGCAACTGGCAGTTCCGCACGTCCACCAACCAAGCGCCCCGCTATGCCCAGCCCGGCGAGCCGATGCAGGAGATGGAAGTGATCCTCGAACTGAAACTCCTGGCCGACGTCGGACTTGTCGGCTTCCCCAATGCCGGAAAGTCGACCCTGCTTTCGGCCCTTTCGTCGGCACGTCCGAAAATTGCCAACTATCCTTTCACTACCCTCGAACCGAGCCTCGGCATCGTGGCCTACCGCGACCATCAGTCGTTTGTCATGGCTGACATTCCCGGCATCATCGAGGGGGCGAGCGAAGGCCGCGGGCTGGGGCTCCGCTTCCTGCGTCACATTGAGCGGAACTCCCTCCTGCTCTTCATGGTGCCCGGCGACACGGACGACATCCGCCGCGAGTATGAGGTGTTGCTGCGCGAGTTGGAACAGTTCAATCCCGGGATGCTCGACAAGCACCGGGTGCTCGCCGTGACGAAGTGCGACTTGCTCGACGAGGAGCTCATCGACATGCTCAAAGCCGACTTGCCTTCCGACCTCCCCGTGGTGTTCATCTCGGCGGTGACGGGCTTCGGGCTCGACCGGCTGAAAGACGTGCTTTGGACGGAACTCAACAGCGAGAGCAACAAGCTCCAAGCCATCAGTGAGGGCGGCAGCATCGTCCACCGCAACCGCGAGGCCTCGCGCTTGGCTGTTGATTTCGCTGATTGGGACGCTGGCATCGAAGAGGACGACGTGGAAGACGTCGACGACCTTGACTATGAAGTGATTGACGACGATGACGAGTAAGCCCGAACTGCTTGAATACGATCTCGGCCCCGCTGTCCGGGCGTTCACGACAACGCGTTTCGGCGGGTGCAGTGAGGGGAATTACGCGTCGTTTAACATAAACGGCTATTGTGGCGACGATCCGGCTCACATAGCCGCCAACCGCGCCGCCCTGTGCAGCGAACTGGGCATACAGCCGGACCGGCTCATCCTGCCGCACCAGGTGCATGGCAAGAAAGTGCTTGCAGTCGGTGTCGCGCTGCTTGAGCTCGATGAAGTGGCCCGCCGCGAACGCCTTGAAGGCATCGACGCCGTGATGACCGACGTGCCGGGCGTCTGCGTCGGCGTCTCGACGGCCGACTGCATACCGGTGCTTCTTTATGATGAAGCACACGGGGCCGTAGCCGCCGTCCATGCCGGTTGGCGCGGTACGGTGCAACGCATTGTCGCCGAAGCCGTCCGTGCGATGAGCCGGAACTATGGCTCAGAAGCCGCGTCGCTCCGCGCCGTCATAGCACCCGGCATTTCAATGGCCGCGTTCGAAGTGGGCGACGAAGTCTACGACGCTTTTGCCGCTGCCGGATTTCCGATGGACGCCGTGGCACGGCGCATGGGCAGGTGGCATATCGACCTGAACGTAGCCAACTTCTTGCAGCTCGAAGCAGCCGGCGTCCCCCTCGACCGTATCCAGGTCAGCAGTTACTGCACTTACACCGAGTGCGACCGTTTCTTCTCGGCCCGTCGCTTGGGCATTCAGTCCGGACGCCTTTATACGGGCATCCTGCTCAGACCTAATAACAATAAGAACAGATGAAAACACGTCGAATCCTATCCATGGCGTTGCTGGCCGCCCTGTCGCTTCACATGACAGCCGACAACTTCACACCCGCAGAGCAACAGCAAATCAGCATAGCCACGCCGGGCCTGTTCGCCAAGTCCAAGTCGTTCACCCTCGACCTCTCCGTGCTCCCGCAGGGTGATTGGAGCTTTCCCCTCCCCGTCGGGGCCGCCCGCAAAGGGCCGGGCGAAGATATCACGATAACGACAGCTACGGGCGACGCCGTGAAAGCCATGTTCAACGGGCGCGTGCGGTTGTCGCGCAACGTGCCGGGACATGGGGTGACCGTGGTGGTGCGCCACGGCAACGGACTCGAAACTGTTTACGCCCGTCTTCGCGGCGCTATGGTCAAGCCCGGCCAGCGCGTCGAAGCGGGACAGACCGTCGGCATAGTCGGCGAAGAGGCAGGAAAAGGAATCTGCCGTTTCGGCATTATGGTCAACGGCTTTCCCGTTAATGTCGAGACGTTGGTCGATATCGTGCGCAAACGTCTCAGGCGACAAAGCTACCTTTTCACCGATAAAGGCATTTCGGTTGAAATTGCGGCGCTCGGCAACGCCAGTGACGGACCGGACATCGCCGAGGGAGTGCCCGAGCCGGGAGGTTTGGCAGACGACGAGGCTGTGGACGTCGACGCAGAATTTACTTCCTACGAGAAGCGCGTAGTGAGCGCGCCGACAAAAGGCCTGTTCGACGACGCTTCGTCCATCACCATCAATCTCCATCAGTATGGCGAGGGCGACTGGGCCTATCCTTTGCCTGGCGCCAAGGTCATCAGTCCCTATGGGGGCAAGCGCCGTCACGCCGGAGTGGACCTCAAAACGAAGCCGAACGACGAAATCCTTGCCGCATTCCCCGGCCGTGTCCGCTTTTCGGGCAATTATTACGGCTATGGCCGCGTGGTGGTCGTGCGCCACGCCAACGGGATGGAGACCCTGTACAGCCATAATTCCAAAAACCTTGTCAAGGTTGGCGATTGGGTAAAGGCCGGGCAGCCCATTGCCCTGACCGGGCGCACCGGCCGCGCCACGACGGAGCACTTGCACTTTGAGGTGCGCATCAACGGCAAGACCTACGACCCCGCCCGCTTTTTCGATCATAAGAATCGCAGTCTGAAAAAGGTGAAGATCGTTGCCCACAAATCCGGGAAGGTGACTACAACGCCCATGTCGGGCGGGGCGAATTCTTGAGTGTAGCCTTTCTTCATGTTTGTCCATACGAAAAAGTCCGCCGCTACCTCATGGGGTAGCGGCGGACTTTGCTTGTGCGGTGGGCGTCACTTCTTGTGGCGGTTGGCGCGGCGTTGGCGGATGTCGGCCTTCTTCTTGGCCGCCCCCGAGCCGTGCTGGCCGGAAATGTAGCTTTTTTTCTTGGCTTTGGTCTTGACGCCGGCTTTCTCTTCCGCCTGACGCGGGGCGCGGCGGAAGACGATGCCTTCGGTGATGGCTTTGATGACTTCTTCTTTCGGAGCTTTCCGCATGGCTGGATGGCTGAGGTTAATGATGGAACAAGCGAATGCCCGTGAAGGCCATGGCGATGTCGTACTTGTCGCAGGTTTCGATGACATGGTCGTCGCGCACCGATCCGCCGGCTTGGGCCACGAAGGCCACACCGCTCTTGTGGGCACGTTCGATGTTGTCGCCGAAGGGGAAGAAAGCGTCTGAGCCGAGCGCGACGCCCCGGTTGAGGGCAATCCATTCCTTTTTCTCTTCACGGGTGAGCTCTTCGGGCTTTTCGGTGAAGAACTTTTGCCACTCGCCGTCGGCCAAGACGTCCATGTAGTCGTCCGAGATGTAAATGTCGATGGTGTTGTCGCGGTCGGCGCGGCGGATCTTTTCCACCCAAGGCAGGTTCATCACCTTGGGGTGCTGGCGGAGCCACCAGATGTCGGCCTTGTTGCCTGCGAGACGGGTGCAGTGGATGCGGCTTTGCTGACCGGCGCCGATGCCGATGGCTTGGCCGTCCTTGACGTAGCAGACGGAGTTGCTTTGGGTGTATTTGAGTGTGATGAGGGCGATGCGGAGGTCGCGTTTGGCAGCTTCGGTGAACGTCTTGTTGCGTGTGGGGATATTGTCGAAGAGCTCGTCGCCCGTAAGGTCGATTTCGTTGCGTCCTTGTTCGAAGGTGATGCCATAGACCTGCTTGTGCTCGATGGGAGCAGGGCGGTAGTCGGGATCAATGCGGAGCACGACATAGGTGCCCTTACGTTTCTCGCGCAGGATGGCGAGCGCCTCGTCTGTGTATCCCGGGGCGATGACGCCGTCGCTCACTTCGCGCTTGATGAGCAGGGCGGTCGCCTTGTCGCAGGTGTCGCTCAGGGCGATGAAGTCGCCGTACGACGACATGCGGTCAGCCCCCCGTGCGCGGGCATAAGCAGCGGCGATGGGCGTAAGGGGTTCGGCGATGTCATCGACGAAGTAGATCTTGCTCAGTGTGTCGCTCAGCGGCAGGCCTACGGCGGCGCCGGCGGGCGAAACGTGCTTGAACGATGTGGCCGCAGGAATGCCGGTGGCGGCTTTCAGCTCGCGGACAAGCTGCCAGCCGTTCAGGGCGTCGAGGAAGTTGATGTAGCCAGGTCGGCCGTTCAACACTTCGATGGGGAGTTCCCCCTGTTCCATGTAGATGCGCGACGGCTTCTGATTGGGATTGCAGCCGTACTTCAAAGCTAACTCTTTCATTGTTTTATGTCTTGATTTGAATGTGCAGATCAGGGCGGAATGCGGCCGAAACGTATTGGCGCCGCGCCCTATTGCCTACAAAGATAGTGCAAACGAGCGGAATGACGGCACGAAAAGCCGTAGGATTTGCGTGCCTCACTCCCGAGTGCGGCTTTATCTTATGGAAAGATAGTGCAAACGAGCGGAACGCACGTGGAAAAGCCGTAGGATTTTTCGCGGTGCACTCCCGAGTGCAGCCATATCTTATGGAAAGATCCGTTTCAGCGCAGTCGCAGGGAACGGTCAGCCGGATAGGAAAAACGGGACGGCTGGCAGGATTTCCTATCCGGCTGACAGAAAATCCTGTCACTGCGGCCGTTTCGAGCGTGCAGGCCGTTCGTCCGGGGCGGCGTTGCGTGGGTGTGGCGCGCTTGCGGGGTTATGCTTTCATTCGCCCGGTGAAGAACCGCCGGGCCAGCGGCCGCCAGCAGAGGAGGCGGACTTGGTCGATGAGGACGGCGGCTGCGAACACCGCCACGAGGAATCCGAACGTCAGGAGGAGGAATGCCGCGCCCGAGTAGTGGCCATAGAGCCATTGGGCGGCCTGCTTGAAGTGCGCCACGACGCAGGGGTGCAGGTGGAGCAGGTAGACGGCGAAGGCCGAAGCAGCGATGCGGTTGACGAAAAGGTTGGTGAAGCGCAGCCGCGCCGTCGCCGTCAGGATGAACAGGGCGCAGAAGACGACGTGTGGCGCCATGTATGACGTTCCGTGCTGTCGCCACCATGAGTAGGCCGTCGCTCCGTCGAACCGGAGCAGGAACACTTCAGTCAAGGCCGGCCACACGATGAGCACGGCGGCGATGAGAAACTGCGTCCGGGCTCGCAGCCGGAACAGCTGGGGGCGATGGAGCCGCACATGGCGCGCCAAGAGATAAAGCCCGACGAAGGCCACAGGCGAGTAGCCCCGCTGGAAGATGCCGCCAGCCCCGTCGAGCATCCAGGCACAGACGAACTGAATCGCGTAGAACACCGCAATCGTTCTGCCCAGCCGCCGGCGGCTGCTTTGTTCGGCAAACGCGTTGAGCCCTGGGGCGAGCAGGCAGAGGACAAGGTAGGAGGGGATGAACCAATAGGCGTTGAGGTTGAGCCCTTGCCGGATGGACGGCCACAGGGCCGTGAGCGAGCCTGTCTCGACCCATCCCGGCACCATGAGGAGCAGGATGAAGAAAAAGGAGTATTGGAAAAGCAACGCGGCAATGCTTCCCGTCCGGGTGCGGACACCGAACCATCCGGAGATCAGAACGAAAAGATTGACGGCATAAATGGCCGCCTGTTCGAAGAGGATGCGCGTGGCAGTGGGCAGGGGAGCTGTCTTGAAGTCCGCTGGTTCGTAAGCGCCCAGAGCAAAGAAATTGGCGTGTAGTATAAGGACGAGCAGCATGGCCACTATGCGCAGCAACTCTATGTTCGATTGGCGGGGGCGCCGCGCGGCGGCAGGATTTTCATTCATAGGCATAGGGGTGAATGCACACCGCAAAGGTACGTTTTTCTTCCCCGTGAGACAGGATGGAGAGGGTATAAAAAATCCCGGCCGCCCTTGCCGGGACAGCCGGGACATGTGGAAGCCGGGCCTGTGCTTTGCGGGCTGCGCCGGTCAGTAGAAGAGTGTGATGCCGGCAGAGAGATGGGAAAAGTCCGGGCCGAAGTCTGTGTTCAGCATGCGGCAGGGAGAGTACTTGACGTAGAGCCCGACGCTGTGGAACTGGACTTGGCCCATGAAGTCGACGGTGACGGGTGTCTGGCGGATGTCCTTGAACACGCTGTGGTGCTTTTCGCCATCAAGGGTGTAGTGTGTCTTCAATGAGGCATAGGTGTTCACGTTCAGGATGGCGGCCAGGGAGTATGTGAAGTGCTTGCTGAGATGTTGGGTGTAGCGGAAAGGGAACGTGAGGCTGAACACCTTGATGCGCGAGAAGTCGATGTCGGCGCCGTCAGGGTAGGGCGAAAGGCCGATGCAGTCCCCGTTCATGACGAAGCGCGTCCGGCCGTTCATGCGGTAGTTCCGCCAATTGATGCCAAAGCCTATGCTCAGGTCGGCGTGCGGCCCGACGTAACGGCCATAGGTGAGCAGGTCGGCGAAGACTTCGTAAGACGCCGCCATGTTGACGTTCATCGGGTCGGGAGCGCCGAGGGCGTTGACGAAACCGAAACCCACGCCGCCCATTGAGAAGTAGCTTTTCCCGCGTTTGCCTTCCGGGCGAAGGAAAGGCAGGGTGAAGTCGAGGCCGGAGGTCTTCTGATGGGTCACGACACGGCCTTCGGGACTGAACTTCTTGTCGTAGTCAAAGCGATAGGTGTCGTCGTCCTCGCGGCCATAGATGCTGAGATGCACGGTGCTGTCCGACTGAAGCAGGATGACTGAGTCCGGGCGCGTGACGGTGACGACGGTGTCCTCGGGCAGTGCGGCTGCCACCGGCAACGCGGCGAGGGCGAGTGTGAGGAGGGAAAAAGATTTCTTCATAGTTTATAGCTTATTACTTAGAGAACATTCGTTTGAGTTGCTCAGCCGTGGCGGTGCCTTCCATATAGACGACTGTCAATTCGGTCAGGCGGCCTGAGCGAGCGCCGTCGTTACGGTAGAAGAGGTAGCAGTAGCGGCCGTCAGTGGGCGGAAACCCATAGAATCCGTAGAAGAGCCGTCCGTTCTGCGTGTCGGTGTCTTTGTCGGAGGCGCGGCGGGCGTCGGTGCGCACGAGCTGCTCGATGCGTTGAATTTCGGCTTTGCTGGGGCGGAACGTCAGGCTGCGGAAGAGTGTCAGTCCGTAGGGTTTCAGCTTCCGGCCTTTGACGAGCACTTCGGTGGCTCCTTGGCGGTCTTTATAGCGCCCGTCGAAGAGCTCTTGGATGGCCATCCCTTTTTGTGCCAGCAGGGGCAGCGCCATCAGTGAGAGGAGGATGGAAAGGAGGAATCGGCGTTTCATGGTTCGGTCGGTTTTGTGGTTTGCCCGGCTGCTCCGTCGGTTTCGTCTTGAAGCGTCTGGAACATGTCTGTGAGTTGGTCTTCGACTGTTGGTTCGCCGGTGGTCCGTCTGACGGCTGCGAGGGCATGTTCGGCCTGCTGCATGACGATTTCGGTGTCAGTCACCCGTTGGCCGTCGATGTAGGCAACGCAGACGTTCTGCTTACTGTCGGTTATCCACCAGCCGGCTCCCCCCGACAGCAGGAGCAAGAAGGACGCGGCGGCCGCCCAAAGCCTTGCCCGGTGGGGCGGACGGAGTGTTGCAGGTCGTGCGGTGTGCAGTTGCCGGCCTACGGCAAGGAAGCCCATGACTGCGCGTGTCTCGTCATAGCGGGCATCGGCGCTATCGGGCGAAGCGAGGAACCGGCGCAGACGCCGCTCTTCTTCGTCGGTGGTCAGGCCGTCGAAATAACGGGCGATGAGTTCGTCCCAGTGTGCGTTATGGCCAGGTCTATTCATGACTTTGTTGTTGATAGCATTCACGGATGATTTTTCGCGCCCTCGACAGTTGCATCCTTACGGCAGCCGGCTGCATCGACAGCTCGCCGGCTATCGTCTCGAAGCTGGCGCCTTCGTATTCCCTACGGCGCAGGATGGCCTGTTGGGTGGGCGTCAGGCGTGTACGGATGAGCCGTTCGACATCGCGGAAGAGTGCCTCGCGTTCGTCCCAGTCCGTTGTGGTGTCGTCGGCGAGTGCGGCGGCGTCGGGCAGGTCGCCGGTGGCGGTGTGCGCCTGTTGCCGCAGGGCATCGATGCTGAGGTTGCGCACCGTCGTGACGGAGAGCGCCTCGGCCTCTTCGCGTGAGCCGATAGATGCGCGCCGGGGCCACAAACGGCAGAAGGCTTCCTGCAAGGTGTCGTTCACGTCGTCCTCGTTTTTCAGGAAACGGGCTGACAGGCGGGACAGCCGGTTGCGGATGTCGCTGAACGTGTTCAGTAGCAGTTCTTCACTCATTGTGGCGTTTGTCGGGGCTTATCTTGTGGGGCGTTTTTATCTTAGAAACGAGGGGAGAAGTATTTTGTAACACAAAAATAGCATTTTTTTGTTCCCGAAGGCCGAAAAAAATTCTGCGCCTTGCGTAGAGGG
>DVNY01000015.1 GCA_018714085.1 Candidatus Caccomonas pullistercoris | reverse complement strand
CGTCTACGACATCACATACGGCAGTCTGCGGCCACACGTTGACAATCTGGTCATCATCGACGACAGCATCGTGCGCGGCACAACCCTTCGTGAAAGCATCATCCGCATCCTCGACCGCCTGCATCCCAAGCGCATCGTCATCGTCTCCTCGTCGCCGCAAGTCCGCTTCCCCGACTACTACGGCATCGACATGGCGCGGATGGACGAGTTCATCGCGTTCAAGGCAGCCATAGAACTGCTCAAAGACCGCGGCGAGCAGCAACTCATTGTCGACACCTACGAAAAATGTAAGGCACAACAAGACAAGCCCAAGGAAGAAGTAGTCAACTATGTCACCGACATCTACAAAGACTTCACACAAGAAGAAATTTCGGCAAAAATGGCAGAAATGCTCCGCCCCTCAGAAGTCAAGTCGGAAATACGCATCGTCTACCAGTCGCTCGACGGCCTGCACAAAGCCTGCCCCCACAGCCCGGGCGACTGGTATTTCAGCGGCAACTACCCGACGCCCGGCGGGAACAAGAAAGTCAACCAGGCTTTCATCGACTACTACGAGCAAACCTACCAGAAACAAACGCGCTAACACAGAGTTAAACCCATCCAATCACATAAGCCTGACCGAGACATCCAAAACCGGGCGGGAACAAAAACCGTACGAAATGAGAAATGTAACGTTAATCTTAGATGATGGAAGCCGCTTTCATGGCAAGTCATTCGGCTACGAGGAACCCGTAGCCGGTGAAGTCGTATTCAACACCGCCATGATGGGCTATCCAGAGAGCCTGACCGATCCCTCTTACGCCGGCCAGCTGATGGCGCTGACCTATCCGCTGGTAGGCAACTACGGCGTTCCGCCCTTCACAATGGAGCCGAACGGTTTAGCCACGTTCATGGAGAGCGACCGCATCTATGCGTCGGCCATCATTGTCAGCGATTACAGCCAAGAATACAGTCATTGGAACGCAGTTGAAAGCCTGGCCGACTGGCTGAAACGTGAGAAAGTGCCAGGCATCACAGGCATTGACACTCGCGAACTGACCAAGACACTGCGCGAACACGGCGTGATGATGGGCAAAATCATCTTCGACGACGAGCCAGACCGCATCCCGACAGCCCAGTACAGCGGCGTGAACTATGTGGCACAGGTTTCATGCAAGGAAATCATCCGCTACAACGAAGGTGCAGGCAAGAAGGTAGTCCTTGTCGATTGTGGCGTAAAACACAACATCATACGTTGTCTCATCAACCGCGGCGTCGAGGTGATCCGCGTGCCGTGGAACTACGACTTCAACGACATGGAATTCGACGGCCTCTTCTTGGCCAACGGCCCGGGCGACCCCGACACATGTGCCGAAGCTGTGGAAAACATCCGCAAATTCCTGGCCAACCCGAACATACGTCCTTGCATGGGCATCTGCATGGGTAACCAACTCCTCTCGAAAGCTGCGGGTGCATCCATCTACAAGCTGAAATACGGCCACCGGAGCCACAACCAGCCCGTACGCATGGCCGGAAGCACTCGCTGCTTCGTCACGAGCCAAAATCACGGTTACGCAGTCGACAGCAAGACTCTCCCGGCCGATTGGGAACCCTACTTCATCAACATGAACGACGGTTCGAACGAAGGAGTGCGCCACAAGACCAACCCTTGGTTCAGCGCACAATTTCACCCCGAAGCATGCAGCGGTCCCGTCGATACTGAATTCCTCTTCGACGACTTCGTCAAGCTGCTCTAACCTTTATCTACGAAACCACGTACCAGCGACAAACATTGCCAGAAATGAAAGAGAACAAAATACGCAAAGTCCTGCTTTTAGGGTCAGGCGCACTGAAAATCGGTGAAGCCGGCGAATTCGACTATTCCGGCTCACAAGCCTTGAAAGCCCTTAAAGAAGAAGGCATCACCACTATCCTCATTAATCCCAACATTGCAACTGTGCAGACCAGTGAGGGCGTGGCAGACCAGATATACTTCCTCCCGGTGACGCCGTTCTTCGTTGAGAAAGTCATCGACAAAGAGCGCCCCGACGGCATCATGCTCGCATTTGGCGGACAGACAGCCCTGAACTGCGGCGTGGAGCTTTATAAGAGCGGCATCCTCGAAAAATATGACTTGCAGGTGCTCGGGACCCCCGTTCAGGCCATCATGGACACCGAAGACCGCGAACTCTTCGTCGAGAAACTGAACGAGATAAATGTAAAAACCATCAAGAGCGAAGCCTGTGAAAACATCGAGCAGGCCCGCAAAGCAGCCAAGGAACTGGGATACCCGATCATCATCCGTGCAGCCTATGCACTCGGGGGTCTCGGCTCGGGATTTTGCAACAACGAAGAAGAACTTAACCGGCTCGCAGAGAAAGCTTTTTCGTTCTCCCCGCAAGTCTTGGTTGAAAAGAGCCTTAAAGGTTGGAAAGAGATTGAGTACGAAGTGGTGCGCGACCGCTACGACAACTGCATCACCGTCTGCAACATGGAGAACTTTGACCCGCTCGGCATCCATACCGGCGAGAGCATCGTCATAGCTCCTTCACAAACCCTGAACAATCACGACTACCACAAGCTGCGCGAGTTGAGCATCCGCATCGTGCGCCATGTCGGCATAGTCGGTGAATGCAATGTGCAGTATGCTTTCGACCCCGATTCCGATGACTACCGCGTAATCGAAGTGAATGCCCGCCTGAGCCGCTCGTCGGCATTGGCCTCGAAGGCCACAGGCTATCCGTTGGCCTTCGTAGCCGCCAAGCTGGGTCTGGGCTATGGCCTGTTCGACTTAAAAAACTCCGTGACAAAAACGACCAGCGCATTCTTCGAACCGGCCTTGGACTACGTCGTTTGCAAAATACCCCGTTGGGATTTAGGCAAGTTCCGCGGCGTCGACCGCGTACTTGGGTCGAGCATGAAGTCCGTCGGCGAAGTCATGGCCATCGGCCGCACGTTCGAGGAAGTCATCCAGAAAGGCCTCCGAATGATTGGCCAAGGAATGCACGGCTACGTCGACAACAAGGAACTCCGCATCGATAACGTCGACGAGGCATTGCAGGAACCCACCGACAAACGCATTTTCGTCATAGCCAAAGCCATGGAGCAGGGATACTCCATCGAGAAGATCCATGAGTTGACGAAAATCGACCGCTGGTTCCTCCAAAAACTGAACAACATCCATCAGACCGACAGCGAACTCCACGCGTGTCCCAACATCAACGTGCTCAGCAACGAATTGCTCCTTAAAGCCAAACAACAAGGCTTTACTGATTTCCAGATAGCCCGTGCGTTGGGGATGGAAAAAGACATGGAAATCGAGAAAGCCATTCTCCTTGTCCGCAACCGCCGCAAGCAAGCCGGCATCGTGCCCTACGTCAAACAAATCGACACTCTGGCGGCCGAATATCCGGCACAAACAAACTACCTCTACCTGACATATAGCGCCATTGCGCACGACATTAAGTTCGAGCACGACCACCGCTCCGTCGTCGTGCTCGGTTCTGGTGCCTACCGCATCGGCAGTTCCGTAGAGTTCGACTGGTGCGGCGTCCAAGCCTTAAACACAATCCGCAAAGAAGGCTATCGCAGCGTCATGATCAACTACAATCCGGAAACAGTCTCCACGGATTATGACATGTGTGACCGTCTGTATTTCGACGAGCTTACGTTCGAACGTGTCATGGACATTCTGGATCTCGAAATGCCGTACGGCGTAATCGTATCTACGGGCGGACAAATCCCGAACAACCTTGCCCTCCGTCTGGATGAGCAGCACGTCCCCCTGCTCGGCACGTCGGCACAGCACATCGACAATGCCGAAGACCGCGAGAAGTTCTCCGCGATGCTGAACCGTATCGGCGTCGACCAGCCCGAGTGGAGCGCACTGACCAGCCTGGAAGACATCAACGCGTTCATCGCGAAGGTCGGCTTCCCCGTATTAGTCCGTCCCTCGTATGTACTATCAGGCGCAGCGATGAACGTATGCTCCAACCAGGAAGAACTTGAACGCTTTCTCAAACTGGCGGCCAACGTGTCGAAAAAGCACCCCGTCGTGGTGAGCCGCTTCATGGAGCACGCCAAGGAAGTCGAAATGGATGCCGTGGCCCGAAACGGCGAAATCATCGCCTACGCCATCAGCGAACACATAGAGTTCGCCGGCGTACACTCAGGCGACGCCACCATCCAGTTCCCGCCGCAGAAACTCTATGTCGAGACCGTACGTCGTATCAAGAAGATATCGAAAAAAATTGCCAAGGAGCTGCAAATCAGTGGTCCGTTCAACATCCAGTTCCTCGCCCGCGAAAACGACATCAAAGTCATCGAATGCAACCTCAGAGCGTCGCGAAGCTTCCCCTTCGTGAGCAAGGTGTTGAAGATAAACCTTATCGAAATCGCCACGCGCATCATGCTGGGCCTGCCCGTCGAGAAGCCTGCCAAGAATCTCTTTGACCTCGACTACGTGGGCATCAAGGCCAGCCAGTTCTCCTTCAACCGTCTGCAAAAGGCCGACCCCGTACTTGGGGTCGACATGGCATCGACCGGCGAAGTCGGCTGCCTGGGTGAAGATTCGCGCACAGCATTGCTGAAAAGCATGTTGTCTGTCGGACAACGCATTCCGGCTAAAAACATCCTGCTCTCGACCGGTGCCGCCAAGCAGAAGGCTGAAATGCTTGAAGCTGCCAAGTTGCTCGTCAAACATGGCTACCATCTCTATGCCACAGGCGGAACAAGCCGATACCTGACAGAAAATGGCATTGAGAACATGCTCGTTTACTGGCCCAGCGAAGAAGGGACACCCCAAGCGCTCGACATGCTCCACGAGAAGAAGATCGACATGGTCGTAAACGTCCCGAAAGACCTGACAGTCAGCGAGCTTGACAATGGATACAAGATCCGTCGTGCAGCAATTGACCTGAACATCCCCTTGATTACGAACGCCCGACTGGCCAGTGCGTTCATCTACGCGTTCTGCACCGTCAAGCCCGAGGAACTCGAAATCAAGAGCTGGCAGGAGTATGGAAGCGGCGACGCCGAATAACCTATTAATATATATGAGTGCCGCCGGGGCAAGCCTCCGGCGGCACAAAAACATAAAGACAGTTATGTATAGAACGAAAACATGCGGTGAACTACGCATCAGCGACGTGGGTGCCGAAGTCACCTTGGCTGGATGGGTCCAGCGCATCCGCAAAATGGGCGGAATGACGTTCGTCGATCTGCGCGACCGCTACGGCATCACACAGTTGGTATTCAACGAAGAAGCTGACGCTGCACTCTGTGATGCAGCCAATAAGCTCGGTCGTGAATACGTGATACAAGCGACAGGACAGGTCAACGAACGATACAACAAAAACCCTAAAATGCCTACGGGCGACGTAGAGATCATCGTGACGAAACTGACGGTGCTCAACGCCTCCCAGACACCCCCTTTCACCATCGAGAACAACACGGACGGCGGCGACGACCTGCGGATGAAGTACCGCTACCTCGACCTGCGCCGCGAAAACGTGCGAGCCAACCTCGAACTGCGCCACCAAGTCTGCCTTGAAGTGCGGAATTTCCTTGACAGCAAGGGATTCCTCGAAATCGAGACCCCGATACTCGTCGGGTCAACGCCCGAAGGAGCCCGTGACTTCGTCGTGCCCTCACGAATGAACCCAGGCCAGTTCTATGCCCTTCCACAGAGCCCGCAAACCTTGAAGCAACTCCTGATGGTGGCTGGCATGGATCGCTACTTCCAGATCGCCAAATGTTTCAGGGACGAAGATTTGCGCTCAGACCGTCAGCCCGAATTTACCCAGATAGACTGCGAGATGAGCTTTGTCGAGCAAAACGACATCATCACGCTGTTCGAAGAGATGGCCGTCTACCTCTTTAAGAAGATACGGAACTACGACCTGCCCACACCGTTCCTCCGCTTGCCGTGGGAAGAAGCCATGCGCCGCTTCGGTTCTGATAAACCGGACATGCGTTTCGGCATGGAGTTCGTCGAACTGATGGACGTGCTCAAAGGCACCGGCGAGTTCGGTGTCTTCAACGAGGCTGCCTACATCGGCGGCATCTGCGCCAAAGGCTGCGCCAGCTATACGCGGAAACAGCTCGACCAGCTCACTGACTTTGTCAAGAGCCCGCAAATCGGCGCCAAAGGCCTCGTCTACGCCCGTGTGGGCGAAGACGGCAGCGTGAAGAGCTCTGTCGACAAATTCTACTCGCCCGAGGTGCTGGGACGCTTACGCGAAGCGATGCACGCCGAACCCGGCGACCTCATCCTGATCATCTCAGGATCCGACGCGATGAAGGCCCGCAAGCAACTGTGCGAGCTGCGCTTGGAGATGGGCAACCGCCTCGGCCTGCGCGACAAGAACAAGTTCGTCGTGCTCTGGGTGGTCGACTTCCCGATGTTCGAGTGGAGCGACGAGGAACAACGCCTCATGGCAATGCACCATCCGTTCACCTCACCGAAACCCGAAGACATACCTTTGCTCGATACGCATCCCGAGCAAGTGCGCGCCAATGCCTACGACATGGTCTGCAACGGCGTTGAAGTGGGAGGGGGCAGCATCCGAATCCACGACAGCGTCCTGCAAGCGAAAATTTTCGACATCCTCGGTTTCACGCCCGAACGCGCCCAAGCCCAGTTCGGCTTCCTGATGAACGCGTTCAAATACGGAGCGCCGCCTCACGGCGGACTGGCCTACGGCCTCGACCGCTGGGTATCACTCTTCGCCGGCCTCGACTCTATCCGCGACTGCATCGCGTTCCCGAAGAACAATTCCGGCCGCGATGTCATGCTCGACGCACCCTCCGTGCTCGAACCCGGCCAGCTCGAAGAGCTCTGCCTGAAAGTGGACAAAAAGGATTAAGACGATCTCGCAGACACGCAAAACGCACAGGGCGCCTGAGTGAACCCGACGGGACACTGGCAGGCGCCCTTTGTGTAACCAGATGATAACGCCCCAATATAGACAGGAGCGCATAACACGCTATACAAGAGGTGCATAGCCTAATTTATCACAACTACTGAAGAAATGACAGAACCTCCCATACTGAACGAGCATCACAAACAGGAATTCCCGCCCATGCACACGGCGGAACACCTGCTCAATGCGTTGATGGTCAAAACGTTCGGCTGCGAACGTTCACGCAATGCTCACATCGAACGCAAGAAGAGCAAAATCAGCTATGACCTGCCGACGTGTCCCACGGAGGCGCAGGTCGAGTGGATTGCCGAAGAAATGAACCGCCTCATCCAGTCCGGCATGGAGGTGGCCTATGACTTCGTGACAATCGACCAGTTGCCAGCGGGCGTGAAGCCCGACCGCCTGCCCGACGACGTCAGCGAGGCCATCCGCCTTGTCCGTATCGGCGACTACGACGTATGTCCCTGCATCGGGCAACACGTGGGCAACACGCGCGAAATCGGGCGCTTCGTCCTCCTCGGTACCAACTGGGACGAGGCGAAGCACAGCTTCCGCATCCGCTTCAAGCTCGAAGTACAGCAAGCCTGACCGGGTGGCCGACACGACGTGTAATCCGCCCGCGCAATACAAGACGGCGACTAAGAAAAACAGTCAGTGCGACAGAAATTTCTGTCGCACTGACTGTTTTTTCTGTCGCACTAACCGTCTCCGGAAGGACAGCAGTGCCAATCGCAATCGTCAGAACAGGAAGCGCACGGCGTCGTTGAAAACAGCGTAGAGCATCAACAGGAACAACAGGCTCATTCCTACGATTTGTGCTTTCTCCATGAAATTTTCGCTCGGCTTGCGGCGGAAAACAATCTCATAGAGCAGGAAAAGCACGTGGCCACCGTCGAGCGCCGGTATGGGAAGGATGTTCATGAAAGCGAGCATCAGGCTGATGAAAGCAGTGAGCTCCCAAAAGCGGTCCCACTGCCATGAGGCCGGGAACATGTTGCCGATGGCGCCGAAACTGCCAATGCTTTTCGCGCCATCTGATGTGAAGAGATACTGCAAGTCACTGACATAGCCCGAAAGCTTCTGCCAGCCGTAGGCCACTCCTGCCGGGAACGATTCGAAGAAACCATAGTGTTTCGTCTCAACCTTATAATCCACCAAGGGGTTAGCCATGAAAAAGCCCATCTGCATCTGTGGTGTCATCTCCACCGCGACCGTATCAACCTTCGCCGAACCGGCATGGCGGAACGCAATGACGGCGTGGCGCAGACGGGCACTGTCGGCGGGGTTTCCAGCAAGAAGGATGTCGTTCATCCGGCCCGTGATTTCGGCATATTCGTTCCATGTTGTCATCGCCTGGTTGTTGAACATCACGACTTGGTCGCCCGCACGCAACCCGGCCTTGGCAGCCGGAGTGCCGGGGACGACACTGTCGACCACCGAGGGCGAAAGCAGGCTGATGAAGGGAGGGTCTTCTTTCAGCATGTCGAGCAGACTGAGGTTGCCGGGCAGGCTGAGCGTCACTTCCTTGCCATCGCGCAGGACAGTGGCCGTCGTGGCTTCCGACAGGTCGCGATAGACGTGGTCGAGCGACTTGCGATCGAAACGCACCACTTCGCCTTTGTTGGTGGCAATGAGGATGTCGCCGTCGCGGAAGCCATATTGCTGCGCCGTAGCGTTGAACTTAAAGCCGTGCGTCATGTGTCGCACCGGTATATAGCTATCGCCCCAATGGAAAAGCACCATGGAGTAGATGAACAGGGCGAGCAGGAAGTTGACCAGTACGCCGCCGATCATCACGAAGAAACGCTGCCATGCCGGTTTGGCCCTGAACTCCCACGGTTGAGGAGGTTGTTTCATCTGCTCGGTATCCATCGATTCGTCAATCATGCCGGCGATTTTCACATAACCGCCCAAGGGGAGCCATCCGACGGCATAGGTCGTGTCGCTGTGCTTTGGCTTGAATTTGAAGAGCGTGAAGCCGGGATCGAAGAAGAGGCAGAATTTTTCAACCCTGATCTTGAAAAGTTTGGCAAAGAAGAAATGGCCCGCCTCGTGCAGCAGGACAAGTATGGCGAAGCACAAGAGCAACTGTGCGGCCTTGATGAGAAAAACTTCCATAGGAATTTGTCGGTGTTAAAGGTATGTTTCGGTCAGACGCCGCACTTCGCGGTCGATGGCAAAGTAGTCGTCGAGCGTCGGGTGAAGCTCAAAGGATGCCTGCTCCATCACTTTACGTATCGTCTCGCTGATGTCGCAAAAGCCGATGCGGCCTTGGCGGAATGCAAGGTTGAGCACCTCGTTCGCAGCGTTGACAATGCAGGGCATGTTGCCCCCTCTGCGCAAAGCCTCGTAAGCTATGGCCAGACAGGGGAAGCGTTCGACGTCTGGACGTTCGAAGTGGAGCGCGCCGAGGGCGAAGAGATCGAGCCGGTCACTCTGCAATGGAATGCGGGCGGGGTAGGTGAAGGCATATTGGATAGGAACGCGCATGTCGGGCACGCCGAGCTGAGCTTTCACAGCCCCGTCTTCGAACTGTACAGCCGAGTGGACAACGCTTTCAGGATGGACAACCACTTCTATCTGCTCAGGCTTCACGTCGAAAAGCCACCGGGCTTCGATTACCTCAAACCCTTTGTTCATCATCGTGGCTGAGTCGATTGTGATTTTGGCTCCCATGTCCCAACGGGGGTGACGTAAGGCTTGCTCTGGGGTCACTCCGCGCAGTTCTTCGGCCGTGCTGTGGCGGAAGGGGCCGCCCGAAGCTGTCAGGAGTATCCGTTCGACCTTGCTGTATGGCTCGCCGGCCAAACACTGAAAGATGGCCGAATGCTCACTGTCGACCGGGATGATTGGCGTGCCGTGACGGAGCGCGGCCTCAGTGACAAGCTCTCCGGCCACGACGAGAGTCTCTTTGTTGGCCAAAGCGACGGCACGCCCTGCCTCTATGGCCGCCATCGTGGGCGCCAGCCCTGAAAAACCGACCAAAGCGACGAGCACCATGTCGGCTTCGTGGCTGCCTGCCACTTGGGCGACGGCATCGCTGCCGGCGTAGACTTTCACAGGCAGACCGGCAAGGGCTTCTTTGAGTGCTTCATACTTCGCTTCGTCTGCGATGACCACGCAGTCGGGAAGGAACTCCCGGGCTTGCGCGGCAAGTTTGTCGACGTTCACATTGGCGGTGAGTGCATACACCTCGAACTTGTCCGGATGCTGCCGGACTACGTCGAGCGCCTGCGTGCCAATGGATCCGGTCGACCCTAAGACTGTAAGCTGCTTCTTCGTGTTCATAAATCGGGGTAAGGGCTAATTTAAGGCCAACAGGCCGTCGGGAATTTCGATGACGAGCACACGCTCACGCGCATCGTAGTCGTGAATTAAATCCTCGTGGACCGGGATGAGCAACTCGCTGCCGTCTGGCCTTTCGAGGGTAAAGAGGATGTTGGCCGACCGTTCGTCGACTTCTTTCACCGTCCCGACAGGATGGCGCAAAGCGTCAAGCACAATGTAGCCCACAAAGTGCTTCCAACTTGTCGGCGTTCTGGCCACATCGTCTGGCAGGGCCGACTTGGGGTAAAAGACTTTTGAACCGACCATCCGCCGGGCTTGTTGCTCACTGTCGACGTGCTCGAACTTCACGATGGCCGTCGTGTGATTTTTGAAACGGTACTCCTCCCAAAAGAAAGGGACGAGGATCCCGTCACAATCGCAGACGAAATAAGCGGCCGAACCATCGTCGAACACGTCGTCCGTGAATTCGAACTCCACTTCGCCCATCAATCCGCGCGCTTTGGTGATGCGGCCAATGAAAATAACGTCTTCGTCCTTTATCATAAGATACGGGTAATCTTGGCTCCGAGCGCATTGAGACGGTCTTCGATGCGCTCGTATCCGCGGTCTATCTGCTCCACATTGTCAATGCGGCTCGTGCCTTCGGCGCTCATTGCGGCGATCAGCATGGCTATCCCCGCACGTATGTCGGGCGAGACCATGCGGCGGGCGCGCAGCTTGATCTTCCGGTCATGACCGACGACCACGGCGCGATGGGGATCGCAAAGAATGATCTGGGCGCCCATTTCTATAAGTTTGTCGACAAAGAAAAGTCGGCTCTCAAACATTTTTTGGTGGAACAGGACAGAACCGCACGCTTGCGTCGCCACGACGATGAGCACGCTGATGAGGTCTGGCGTGAGCCCCGGCCAGGGCGCGTCGGCCACCGTCATGAACGAACCGTCGATGAATGTCTCGATGCAATAGTGCTCCTGGGCGGGTATGTATATATCGTCAGCCTGTCTTTCGAGCCGGACACCAAGGCGACGGAAGGCTTCGGGGATGATGCCCAGTTCGTCGTAGGCCACATTCTTTATTGTGAGGCCTCCGCCCACCATGGCAGCCATTCCGATGAAACTGCCCACTTCGATCATGTCCGGAAGGATGGTGTGCGCAGCACCACGCAGGGAACCGACTCCTTCAATGGTGAGCCTGTTCGAGGCGATGCCGTCAATCTTCGCTCCCATGGCTGTCAGCAGGCGGCATAGCTGCTGGATGTAGGGTTCGCACGCCGCGTTATAGACGACGGTTGTCCCCTCGGCCAGCACGGCTGCCATGATGATGTTGGCTGTGCCGGTGATTGAAGCCTCATCAAGCAGCATGTAGGTGCCTTTGAGTTTTTCAGCCGTGATGGTGAAAAGTTCGCGTCCGGCGTCGTAGGCGAACCGGGCGCCGAGTTGTTCAAGACCGTAGAAGTGCGTGTCGAGCCGGCGACGCCCGATCTTGTCGCCACCGGGCTGCGCCACGACCGCGCGGCCGAAGCGCGCCAGCAAGGGTCCCATCAGGAGGATGCTGCCGCGCAGCGAAGTGCACCGGGTCAGGAACTCCTCGCTTTGAAGGTAGTCCGGATTGACCTCGTCGGCTTGGAACTCATAATCCGTCGGGCTGAGCCGGGTCACCTTGACGCCGATGTCGCGCAAGAGTTGTATGAGATTGTTCACGTCGAGGATGTCAGGCACGCCAGCGATACGCACCTTTTCGGACGTCAGAAGCGTGGCACAAATCACTTGCAGGGCTTCGTTTTTCGCGCCCTGCGGGGTGATGCTTCCGGTCAACGCATGACCGCCTTCAATCAAGAACGACGCCATATCGGTCTGTCTGGTTAGAAATTACGACGGTTACGCCGTGCGCGGCTCACGCGGCGAGCCATCCCAGCTCCCGTCGCCGACAATTCGTCTGCGGTGAGCCTCACTGTGCCGTCGGTGTAGGCGGCCAAGTCAGCGGCTACCTTGCGGTCGCTGAGGGCGTCCTTGTTCCAATCGTTCAGGCTGCGGCGCATCTGTCCGGCCACGAGCCACGCCAGCTGGCTGCGTTCTTCGCCCTCGGGCATCTCTTTGAGTTTCCTTGTCAGCTCTTCGATCAGGTGGCCGTAGTGACGGTAGCGGATGCGGGTCTGCGGATAAGGCAGCCGCGCAGGCTTGGCCTGATCCGTCCGGCGGACGATTTCATAGGGATAATCAATGTCGAGCTCGTAGTCGGCCATCAGGGCGAGGTGGTCCCAAAGCTTGTGCCAGAAGTCGGGCTGTTGGCGGCGCCCGGGAGCGAAACTGGCCATTACGCTGACGATGGTCTCGGCGCAGGCCTGCCTTTGCGCTTTCTCGGGCAAGGTCCGGGCATAATCAACCATCTCTTGGACGATCCGGCCATATTCTGGAAGCAAAAGCTTGGGGCGTTGGGTATTATAATCCATGCAGTATGTCTTTTGGTTGGGTAGTGACGAATTGTTTGAGGTAGAACGGCTCGAAATAGGCCACGTCTTCGTAGCGCCCAAGCGCTATGGCTTTTTCCGCCAAAGGGAACATGCAGCGCGCCAACGGGTCAATGCCATCGATGAAATGGGCATTCGGATGTTCCAGAACAGGCTTGCATTTGGCCGCACCGTTACCGAAGAACCAGACCGGGCGTACATCGAGGATATCGCCGTACGTGCCCGGACCGACCACATCGGCTCCCACAGCGCGGAAAGGGCGGAGCGAGCGGTCGTAGAAAGCGCTATAAACCTCCATCCGCCGTGCGTCGATCATCGGACAGAGCAAGGCATCGTCGGGCAAATCGTCGTGGCGCAACAGGACGGGCACACAGAGCAACTCGAGCGTCGGGACAGCGATGAGCGGCACCGAGCGGCCGTAGCAAATGCCCTTGGCCGTCGACACGCCAATGCGCAGCCCCGTGTACGAGCCGGGGCCCGAACTGACAGCCACGGCGTCAAGCGGGATGGCATGGCTGTCGGCAAACGACAGGACAGAGTCGACAAACCCCGCAAGGCAGGCCGCGTGCGACGGACCGTCGGTTTTCACTTCTTCACAGAGGCAGGCGCCGTCTTGGCTCAGGGCCACGGAGCACACCTGCGTCGACGTTTCGATATGGAGGATGCAAGACATGGGTCTAAATGGGCTTTCCTTTGTTTTGGCGACGTATGACAGGATTGGCGACACGTTACCGGGCTACAAAGTTACGATTTTCTCCGATTGCGGACGCAGAGTCGGCCTATTTTTCATGCCGCAAGCGAAATCCGGCACGGCTTCTGGAAAAAACAAACGCAGTGACAGAAAAGACTGCAGTAGTGACCGTTTTTCCTGTCACTACTGCAGTCTGCATAAAAAGGGATAGACGTCGCGATAGCTGGTGTGCGACGAAAACCAAACGGCCGATAGGTCAGTCGATGTGACGGACGACGCGTGCCGGAACGCCGGCCACGACGGTGCGAGGCGGCACATCCTTGGTCACCACAGCCCCGGCGCCGATGACGGCATAGTCGCCCACTGTCACACCGGACAAGAGGATGGCTCCCGAGCCGACCCACACGCCACGTCCCAGCCTGACAGGAGCAGGGTAGGTATGGGCACGCATTTCGGGAGCAAGTCCGTGATTGAGCGTCGCAAAGACTACGTTGTGCCCCACTTGGCATCCGTCGCCGAGATAAACACCCCCATGATCCTGAAAGTGGCAACCGGCGTTGATGAAAACATCCTCGCCGAAGTGGATGTTCTTCCCGAAATCGGAATAAAGCGGCGGGAAGACACGCAACGTCTGCGGAACGGGACGTCCCGTCAGTTCTGCCATCAGCGCCCGCACCTCGTCCGGCGTATGGTATTCGCGGTTGAGCCTCATGGTCACCTTGCGGGCTTCATCAGCCATGCGGTCCATCAGCTCGTGGATTTCGGGCGAGTCAAGCGCTTCGCCCTCAGTTACGCAGTTCAAGAAAGAATCAAGTGTCATTGTCTTAGTGGATTTCAACAGTATGCCGGGAATATTCCGCCTGGCGGCTGCAAAAATAGGCAAGCCGGAAGCTCCGCAGAGTAGACGGATTACAGAAGTTTGTAACTTTTTTACGGTTTACGGCGACTTCCCGTCGCGCCTTATTTATTTAATGTGTATATTCGCGCAAAGTAAGACCAACCCCTATGACAGACATCATCCACATCGATTCCGTCGACACGTACAACCGCTTCTTCGGGCTCGAAACCCGGCATCCCTTGGCGAGCGTTGTAGACCTGCGCAAGGCCACCCCCGCCCAGCCGAGTTTCACGTTCAACTACGGCATTTATGCCCTCTTCCTCAAAGACACGAAATGCGGCGACATACGCTACGGCCGCCAGACCTACGACTACGACGAAGGCACCGTCGTGAGCTTCGCCCCGGGACAGGTGGCCAGCGTGAAAATGACCGACACGACACGCCCCACGGGGCTCGGACTGCTCTTCCATCCCGACCTCATCAAGGGCACTTCGCTGGGACAGGAGATCAAGTCATACTCCTTTTTCTCCTACTCGTCGAACGAGGCTCTCCATCTCTCCGAAGACGAACGCCACATCCTGCAAGACTGTCTCGACAAGATAGCCATCGAGCTCGACCATCCCGCCGACCGCCTGAGCCGGCGCCTCATCACGCGGAGCATCCAACTGCTTCTGGACTACTGCATGCGTTTCTACGAACGGCAGTTCGTCACGCGCGAGGCTGCCAACCGCGACGTGCTGGCAAGGTTCGAGGCACTCATGGACGACTACTTCACCGCCGGGCTTCCCCGGACCGAGGGATTGCCCACGGTGAAATACTTCGCCCAGCGCGTGTTCCTCTCACCCAACTACTTCGGCGACCTGATCAAAAAAGAGACCGGCCGAACGGCACAAGATCTCATACAGGGCAGGGTCATCGACAGGGCCAAAGAACTGATGGCCGGCAGCAGCAAGACCGTGAGCCAAATAGCCTATGAACTCGGGTTCCAATATCCGCAACACCTCAACCGCATCTTCAAGAAAAAAACCGGCCTCACGCCGGGCGAATACAGGATGAGGGAAACAGGAGCGAACTGAGGCACCACGAAACGAGCCGCCCCCGATTTCAAGGGAGGCGGCTCGTTTCGCAGTCGGCCGGCTTGTGTGTTGCGGTTCGCGCTGGCAGTTGCTCCGTGCATGCAAGGCACAGCTTTCATGCCGGTTACGCTTGCCCCTTCTCGGGCTGGACTCTTCTTGTTCTCTATTCGCCCACGTAAGACTCCGGGAGGATGGCGGCTGCTCAGAAGGGCGGTTCGCCTCCCGGGGGAAGCCCGTCGAAGGGGGAGCCGGCTGGGGGAGCGGCGTCGATGTCGATGAAACTGCCCCCGGCGGGCGCTCCGGCTCCGTCGCCGGAAGGAGACGCGAAAGCCCTGACGGTGTCTTCGTCGGGGTCTTGGAACCGGGTGAACTCGCCCTTGAAGGTGAGCAGCCGGTTGCCCACAGCACCGTTACGGTGCTTGGCTATGATGATCTCGGCCTTGCCGCGGAGGTCGCGCCCGTTCTTGTCGGCGTAGATGTGGTAGTATTCAGGCCGGTGGATAAGCAGGACGATGTCGGCGTCTTGCTCGATGGCGCCCGACTCGCGCAGGTCGCTCAGCTGCGGCCGTTTGTCGTCGCCCTCACGGCCTTCGACTCCACGGTTGAGCTGGCTCAACGCAAGGATTGGGATTTCGAGTTCCTTGGCCAGGCCTTTGAGCGAGCGGCTGATGGTGGAGACTTCTTCCTGACGGCTGCCAAAACGCGTGCCCGAGGCGTTCATGAGTTGCAGGTAGTCGACCATGATAATCTTCACGCCGCGCTCGCGCACAAGCCGGCGGGCTTTCGATCTCAACTCGAAGACGGAGAGCGACGGGGTGTCGTCGACGTAGAGCGGGGCGCCAATCATGTCTTTAATCTTATAGTCGAGTTGTCCCCACTCGTATGGTTTGAGCTGTCCGCTCTTGATCTGGTCGCTCTTGATCTCACATACGTTTGAGATGAGGCGGTTGACGAGCTGCACGTTCGACATTTCGAGCGAGAAGAAGGCCAAGGGGATCTTCTGGTCTATGGCGATGTGCTTGGCCATGCTCAGGGCGAAGGCGGTCTTCCCCATGGCGGGACGGGCGGCAATGATGACGAGGTCGGGCTGCTGCCATCCGCCGGTGATGCTGTCGAGCTCTTTGAAGCCGCTGGCTATGCCGCTCAAGCCATCGCTACGGGCTGCGGCTTTTTGGAGCATGTTGTAGGCTTCGCCGATGACGGGGTCAATCTGGGTGTAGTCCCGTTTCATGTTGTGCTGCGAGAGGGCGAATAGCTTGCCCTCGGCTTCCTGCATAAGCTCGTCGACGTCCTGCGTGGTGTCGAAGGCTTTGGTCTGGATGCCGCTCGCGTATGTAATGAGTTCGCGGGCGAGATGCTTCTGGGCGATGATGTTCGCGTGATACTCGATGTGGGCCGCCGTGGCTACGAGGCCGCTCAACTGGGTGACATAGAAAGGACCGCCAGCTTCCTCCAAGTGGCCGCCAGCGCGGAGCTGTTCGGTCACGGTGAGGATGTCGACGGGCTTGTCCTCAATGCTGAGCTGCTGGATGGCTTCGTAGATGAGTTGGTGACGGTGTTCGTAGAAACTCTCAGGGCGGAGGAGTTCGCAGACCTTGGCATAGGCGTCCTTCTCAATCATGAGAGCGCCAAGCACGGCTTTTTCAATGTCGGGCGCTTGGGGTTGCAGATGTCCCAGGTCTTCTGGCTGCAGTTTCTTGTATTCGGATTTGTTCCTTTGGGTCGGTGTGGGCATCAGGGTTCGTTGTGAGGGATGAACTGATAGCAGCCGATGTCTGCCCGCCCGCCGGCCAAGCGGTCGCGGCCAAGACGGTCGGCGGGATAGTATTGGCGGCTGGCGACGGTGTCGGCATGCCCCCTTGCCTGCGAGAGGCTGTCGAGGGTGAACGTGAAGCTGAGGCTGCTGAGGTCAAAGGGAGGGCTGAAATTCTGCTCACGGCAGACATCAGCCTCATCGTTGTCCCATAAGCACGCCTCAACGCGCTCGTCGACAAACTCGGGCGTGTTAAGCAGACAATGGCTGAAATAGTAATTAAAAGCAACGGTCTGGGCGTCATCTTTCGATGTGCCCATGATTTCGTCGTCGCCGTAACCTGTGATCAGGCAGTTGATGAAATCGGCCTGATGGAGGGGATAGTCGGCTGCGCCGGCTGTGTTGGAATAGGCCAAGGCGACGCCGCGTCCACCGGCAAAAGCGTAAAAGTTAGCAATGGTGCAATGGACGAAACGGCTGCGGCCACCCAAAAGTGTGACGCAGTTTCCACCGGCGTTGGTCAGTTGCGAATTGCCGACGAAAACGTTTGACGACGTGGCTGAAAAGACGTCGCCTTGCATGTTGTGGAGCACGCTGTTCTCGATCCGCACTTTCTCGCGGTTGACGTCCGACGAGTCGCAGCGCACGCCGAAGCTGCCGCTGTGGATGTCGCAGTAACGGAAGAGGTTGCCGTAGCTCGTGCCTGTCAGGACAATGCCACCCCACTGCCCGGGAATGAGGTCGTATGGCTGGTTGGTGAACATGTTGCCCATGCGGTCGCCTCGCATCATCACTTCGTCGCCCAACACCCCTTCTGCCCGTACTGTTCCACGGACAATCAGGCTGGCGTCGGGATGAAAGAGCAGACGTGTGCCGGCGGAAAGGGTCAGCGTGGCGCCTTCGGCCACGACAAGGCTGTCCAACACCTGATAGGGCCTCCGGGCTGACAGCGTCGTGTCGGACGCGAATACCTGCCCGCGCATCACGATGACGTCCTGCCCATAAGCGACGAGATGCACGGATTGCGTCTGGCCGCTTTCGAGCTGGAACATGAGGTCGTCTTCGACCGCCACGGGCTTGTCGCTGTCGTTCACGGGCGCCGTCATTTCGAGGAACACCCGGATGCTGTCGCGGGCATAAATCTCAAAATCGCCAGCTTGCCCGCCGTCGAGCAACGTGCCGTCGACGTTGACGCGGAACGGAGAATCTGCACCGCGGCCAAGGTAGGCACGACTGACGCGCAGGGCTTTTTCGCCATGATTGTAAACCATGAACGTCCGCGTGTTTGTCGGCGCGCCGCTGATGACCGTGTCAAAAGCAACCGTGTCGGTCGAGAAAACCAGCCGGTCGGAAGGCGACGTGCTGAACTCCTCATCGTCCATGCACGAGACCGCACCCGACAACATCAGCAGGCAGGCCCATAGGCAGAGTGACCGTTTCATAGGCTGGGTCAGGCTGTCGGGATGTTCACCAGCATATCGAGCAAATGATCCCACACTTTCTGAACAGACGGGATGTGGAGCCGCTCATCGGGAGAGTGCACGCCGCGAAGCGTCGGTCCGACGCTGATCATGTCGAGATGGGGATATTTCTCGCTGAACAGGCCACACTCCAATCCTGCATGTATGGCCAGGATTTTCGGTTCGGCCGAGAAGAGGCGACGATAGCTGTCAACAGCCACTTTCAGCAAAGCACTGTTGGGGTTCATCTTCCATCCCGGATAGCCTTCGTTCGTGACGACGCGTGCGCCAGCCAGTTCAAAGACGGCGCGGACAGTGGCGCTCATGTTTTCCCGGGCACTGGCCACGCTGCTGCGCTGGCTGCTGTTGATGACTACCTTACCGTCTTCTTTGCGCACGCTGGCAAGGTTCGACGAAGTCTCGACCAGCCAGTCGAGATCCTGACTCATGGCGAACACACCGTTATCCATCGCTTGCAGGGCAAGAAGCAGGCGCCGCGTCGTATCCTTATCGATGGCTGTGCCGGCAACGGGCGCGCTTTCGAGCACGAACGCCACACCGGGTTCGGTGCGACTGTATTCTTCTTCCACCGCCGCGGCCAGCAGGTTGAGGTCTACGCGGACCTGTTCCTTGTCGGCCATCGGCACGGCACAGACGGCAAAACCCTCGCGCGGGATGGCATTGTGCAAGCCGCCGCTCTGGATGTCGACAAGGTAGAGGTCGTATTTCTTAAAAGCGTCCAAAATGAAGCGGACAAGGAGCTTGTTGGCGTTGGCGCGCTTCTTATTAATGTCGTCGCCCGAATGACCGCCCGTCAGCCCCTTCACCTCGACACGGAAACCGAAGTAACCCTCAGGAACGGGCACTTCCGTGAAATCGAACTCGGCGCTCGTACGCGCACCGCCTGCACAGCTCACAAAGATCTGGCCTTCGTCTTCGGAATCGAGGTTGATGAGATAATCGCCCGTCATGAAACCCGGTTTCAACGCCGCTGCGCCAGTGAGGCCTGTTTCTTCATCACGTGTAAAGAGGCATTCAATCGGTCCGTGGGGAATGTCGGTAGCCTCGAGCAGTGCCATCTGCATGGCCACGCCTATGCCGTCGTCGGCGCCAAGCGTAGTGCCTTTGGCTTTAAGCCATTCGCCGTCCACATACGCCTCGATGGGATCTTTCATAAAGTCGAACGCCGAATCTGCATTCTTTTCGCAAACCATGTCCATATGGCTCTGCAAGACCACAGTCCTGCGGTTTTCGAAGCCGGGCGTGGCCGGTTTGGTGATCAGCACATTGCCAGCTTCGTCCACTTTCGTAGGCAATCCGAGCCGTTCGCCGAAACTTTTGAGGAACTCGATCATTTTCTCTTCACGCTTCGATGGACGCGGAATGCGGTTGACTTGCGCAAAGCAGTCGAACACGGCTTTGGGTTGGAGGGCTGTTGTTTCCATACTGTCAGTATCTTTGTAGTTTCTTAATAAATCGGAATTATACGTTAAAATAGTGACCGGCTTTGGAGCTACATTGCCGAGATGCAGTATCTTTGCCGCACAAAATTAAGAAATAATGTGGCAAGCTCTTCTTTCTGCTCTGTTAATTATTGCAGTCGGAGTTGTTCTCCTGTCCGTAAGGCTCTTTTTCCGCCGCAGTTTTGTGCACACGCACATCGACGGAAACAAAGCGCTGAACGAAAAAGGCATCCATTGTGCAGTATCGTACGACCGTGAGCTGAGGCGCCCCAACAAGCATGCCGTACAAGAGAAAAGCGTCAGCCAAAGAAACGAATAAGCCTACAACCTATGAATAAGATTTACACCATCACGAAAGCAGCATGCGGCGCAGCATTACTCATCGCACTGGCCGCCTGCGGAAACAGCGGGAAAGACGAAGCCGCCAAAGTCAAAGGCACAGGCCTGCCCAAGGCCGGAGCGGCCACGGCTGGTGCACCGAAGATAGCCTACATCGAGGTTGACAGCCTCATGACGCAGTACGAGTTCTGTAAGGAATACACCCTTGAACTCACCAAACGCAGCGAAAACTACCAAGCCACCATCAACAGCCGGATGCAGAAGCTGCAAAACGAAGTCGTCGCCTTCCAGCAGAAAGCCCAACAAGGCGGATATACGCCCGAAGAAGGGCAAAAGGCCCAAGCCCGCCTGCAAAAACAACAAGAGGAGTTGCAGAAATTGCAAGAAGAGCTGACCGTGAAATTCGACCAAGAGCAACAGAAGTATAACCAGATTATGCGCGACAGCATACAGAGCTTCCTGCGCGACTATAACAAACAGAAAGGATACAACATCATACTAAGCAAAGCTGGCGACAACATACTCTACGCCGACCCCGCCATGGACATCACGACGGACGTAGTGAACGGCCTGAACAAGCGTTACAAGAAAAAATAGCAGAAAAGCGGCCGTAAATTTGGCCGGTATTCAAAAAAGACCTACCTTTGCACCCGATTACAAAAGGAAAGTTGCCGGAGTGATCGATCGGGGCGGACTCGAAATCCGCTGTACGGTTTTACCGTACCGGGGGTTTGAATCCCTCACTTTCCGCAGCAGAAGCGCCGTAGCCAAAAGGTTACGGCGCTTTTTTTCGTGCCGACCCGCGACCGCGGGCAACGCCCTGAAAGGCTGTCACGTCGCGCCGCGCCGCCATGACGGCTAACAGGGACGGACGGGTCGACTGACCGTTTTTCCTGTCAGCCGACTTGCAATTCCCGTCCGGCTGACAGAGCGGGCGACCCGGCCGGCCCGAAGGGGCATACAGCCCAAGCCGGCACAGAAAGGGGATGCAGGGACGTGAAACAGAGGGAAAGAAAAAAAGCCGCCTCTCACTGAGAAAATGAGAAGCGGCTACCAAAACCTGTCGGGGTGAAAGGATTCGAACCTTCGACCCCCTGGTCCCAAACCAGGTGCGCTAACCGGACTGCGCTACACCCCGTCGGTTGAAATGCGGTGCAAAGATACGAAATCCTGATGTAACAAACGAATAAATCCGCAAGAATAGCAGCCCTCTCCCTCCACGCGACTGAATTCCGCTTCGCTCCGAGTGTCCCGAAAGGGTGGGGTGCTGCCGATGCCATGCCCCCGGCGCTGCCATGCAGCCGTTCGGAAGCGGCATCCGAATGGCTCAATCGAAACGGATGGCCTTGGCCGGTTGGATGCGCGAGACAAGGTAGCTCGGCGCAAGGAGCGAGAGCGTCGTCACGACAAGCGTGGCCACATTTATCCCAAGGATATACCACCCGTTGACAAGCACCGGAACGCTCTCCACGTAGTAGTTGGCCGGGTCAAGACGCACCCAGCCGAACGCGGCTTGCAGGCCGACAAGGCCAAGGCCTATGATGTTGCCCACGATCAGGCCCCGCACGATGATGAGCACGGACAGGTGGATAAACGTCGTGCGGATCGTCGTGTTGTCGGCACCGAGTGCTTTGAGCAGGCCGATTGCCGGCGTCCGTTCAAGTATGATGATGAGCAGCCCGCTGACCATCGTCACGCCGGCCACGCAGACCATCAGGATGAGAATGACCCACACGTTCATGTCGAGCAGGCTGAGCCAGTCGAAGATGCCGGGATAGAGTTCCTCAATCGTATATGACGCGCACACGCCGGTGCCCAGCCCGGCCTGTCTGCCGACTATGTGCGACACGCGGCTGTTCGTTTCACCGAGGCGGTCATAATCGTCCACTTGCAGCTCGAGCGACCCGCACTGGCCCGGTTCCCAGCCGTTCAGCTGATTGACTGTTTTCAAATCCGTGAACACCAAGTTCTTGTCGAACTGCGTCAGGTTGGTCTGATAGATGCCCGACACGCGGAAACGGCGCATTTTGAGTGTCTTGTCGAAGAAGTAGGCATACACGCGGTCACCCACCCGGAGCCCCAAAGCGTCGGCCTGCTGGCGCGAGAGCAGGACGTCGGCCGAGGCTTCGGAGGCCGAAAAACGAGGCAGGCTGCCCTCGACGAGGTACGAGGCGAGAAACGTGGTGTCGTATTCTTCCGCTGCGCCTTTCAGGCTGATGCCACGGAAGCTATCGTCGGTCTTGAGCAAGCCAGTTGTCACCGAAACGCGCTGCACGTGATGCACGTTTTCGGTGCGTTCCAATTGTTTGATCAGGCTGTCGGCCGGATGGATGGGAAAATACTGCGGCTGGCCCACGGCGTTCATGTCGAGCACTTCGATATGGGCACCGAAGCCGATGACCTTGGAGCGGATTTCGCCTTTGAAGCCGAGCACCACGCAGACCGATATGATCATCACGGCCAACCCTGCCGCCACACCGGCGGTCGCTATGTGCAGGGTTGTCCCTGAGATGCGCTTGCCTTTTCCGGGACTTTTGTAGAAACGGCGGGCCAGGAAGAAAGGAAGATTCATGCCGCTGACGTTTTATTCAATGCGCCCGGGATAGGCTTCGAGCGCCTTCCGAAGGACGACGAGTGCCTGTTCGAGGTCTTCCTTACGGAGGACGTAGGCGATGCGCACCTGGTCCGTGCCTGCTCCCGGCGTGGTGTAAAACCCGGATGCAGGCGCCATCATGACGGTCTGCCCTTCATATTCAAATTCTTCCAAGCACCATGCGCAGAACCGTTCTGCACTGTCGACAGGCAGGCGGGCCACCGTGTAGAACGCTCCCATCGGAATGGGCGAATAAACGCCCGGAATGCGGTTGAGCCCGTCGATGAGGCACTTGCGGCGTTCCACATATTCGTCGTAGACCTCCCGCGTGTATTCTTCGGGCGCGTCGAGCGATGCCTCGGCCACCAGTTGCCCGATGAGAGGGGGGCTGAGCCGCGCCTGGCAGAACTTCATGACCGCCTGGCGCACCTCGGCGTTCTTCGTGATGAGGGCGCCGATTCGGATGCCGCACTCGCTGTAACGTTTCGAGAAGGAGTCAATCAGGACGACGTTCTGCTCGATGCCATCGAGGTGGCAGGCCGAGATGTAAGGCGACCCCGTGTAGATGAACTCCCTGTACACCTCGTCCGAAAAGAGATAAAGGTCGTACTTGCGCACAAGGTCACGGATCTGGTTCATCTCGCGGCGCGTATAGAGGTAGCCCGTGGGGTTGTTGGGGTTACAGATAAGAATGGCGCGCGTACGTTCGTTGATGAGTTGCTCGAACTTCTCGACTTTCGGCAGTGAGAATCCCTCTTCAATCGTCGTGGCAATGGTGCGTATCTTGGCGCCCGCCGAAATGGCAAAGGCCATGTAATTGGCGTAGGCCGGCTCGGGCACGATGATCTCGTCGCCCGGGTTGAGGCAGGACAGGAAGGCGAACAACACGGCCTCGGACCCGCCCGAGGTGACGATGATGTCGTCGGCCGTGAGGCGGATGTCATAACGGGCGTAGTAGCCCACCATCTTCTCGCGCAGCGAGCGGAAACCTTGACTGGGACTGTATTCGAGCACGCGACGGTCGATGTGGCGCAGGGCGTCGAGCCCCACTTGCGGGGTGGGCAGGTCGGGCTGCCCGATGTTGAGGTGGTAGACCTTGATGCCGCGGTCTTTGGCTTTGGCGGCCAAGGGAGCGAGCTTCCGTATAGGCGACTCGGGCATCTCGATGGCACGCGCTGAAATGTGTGGCATTTTCAGTGAGATTGATAACAATTCCGGGCAAAGTTACAACTTTTCTAAAAATGACCGCCTCACTTGGCAGAGTTTTGTCAGCACCGCACGCCGCCGTCAGGGCGCCGGGCGGAGGGGCAGCCCCCCCCGGAGCGGCAAGGCCGGCCGGATGCCGCCCCCGACGGGTGGACAGCCGCTTGATCCTGTCAGCCGGGCCGTGCGCTCTGTCCGGCTGACCGTTCCGACGGATCGGCTGACAGAGACGGCCGCAGGCCTGCAAGAGTTTCCGCCCGGAGCGATAAAGTTTTCGGTCACTACCGACAAAGTCTATTTCACGGTGTGAATTATACATTTCACGCTGTGAATTTCATATTTCACACCGTGAATTACAAATTTCACCGTGTGAAACGGACTTTGCCACGGCGGCAGGCATTTTTCGCAGCCGTCGCGCCGTTTTCACCTGCCTGACAGGCCAGAAGCGCGCTGCCCGGCGTTCGGGCTGTCACGCCGCCGCGCACGGCTGGCAGGCAGGGTGGGGCGGCGTGCGCGGCGACAGGCGCTCCGGACGCCGGACGAAAAAATGGGCGTCTCTCATCCCGTTTCCCGAAAAAGTTATGTAGCTTTGCAAGGCTCAACGGGTGCCCTCCGTCCCACACCGCCGGAAGCGGCCGGACAGCCGGCAGCCTTATTACACAGATAAACAGTAAATTCACACACAACGACTATGATGAACGAATGGTTCGAATGTAAAATCAAATACGAGAAAACGATGGACAACGGACAGGTGAAAAAGGTGACGGAACCCTACCTGGTCGACGCCATCAACTTCACCGAAGCCGAGAAGCGCATCATCGAAGAGATGACCCCCTTCATGACGGGCGAGTTCCAGGTGGCAGACATCAAGCGAGCCCGCTACGCCGAACTCTTCGAGACACCGGGCGACGAGGCCGACCGCTGGTTCAAGTGCAAACTGACTTTCGTCACCCTCGACGAGAAAAGCGGAGCCGAGAAGAAGACCTCGCAGAACGTCCTTGTCCAGGCCGGCGACCTGCGCGGCGCCATCAAACGCCTCGACGAGGGCATGAAAGGCTCGATGATGGACTACGTGATCTCGTCAGTGGCCGAGACGCCCATCATGGACGTCTACCACTATCAGCAGGCCGTGCCCGAACATCTGAAAAAAGTGGAAGACTGACATGAGCACCCCCTTACAACAGCGGCTGACAGCCCTGCGCGCCTCGCTGCCCGAAGGTGTCGAGCTGGTGGCCGTCTCGAAGTTCCACCCCGTCGAGGCGCTGCGCGAGGCATACGATGCCGGGCAACGCGTCTTCGGCGAGAGCCATGTGCAGGAGATGCAGGAAAAACGCGGACAGATGCCGTCGGACGTCGAGTGGCACTTCATCGGCCATTTACAGACGAACAAGGTGAAGTATATAGTTCCCTACGTTTCGCTCATCCATGCCGTAGATTCAGTCCGGCTGCTCCACGAAATCGAGAAACAGGCGGCACGCTGCGGCCGCACCGTGCCGTGCCTGCTGGAACTGCACGTGGCAGACGAGGCCACGAAGTACGGCTTCACCATCGACGAGGCACGCTCGCTCCTCCTTGACGGCACGCTCGCCGGATTGCCTCACGTGAAGGTGCGCGGACTGATGTGCATGGCCACCCAAACTGACAACGAGGCACAGATCCGCCGTGAGTTCGCTGCGGCCTACGCCCTGTATGGCGAAGTGAAGGCCGCGCGCTTCGCCGACGACGCAGACTTCAACCTGCGCTCGTGGGGCATGAGCCACGACTACCGCCTCGCCGTCGAAGAGGGGAGCAACATGGTGCGCGTCGGCACCTCAATCTTCGGCGAACGCACCTATTAAATATACGTACGACAATGAGCGACGGCAACTATAACCGCAATCTATTGCCCTACCACAACTACCAGAGCGGGGTACGCGCCGGAAAAGCCGCACTGCGCCAGCTCGCCCTCGACGAACTGCGACGCCAGCTCCTGGAACTGCGTCCCGACCTCCCGGCAGGCGAGGTGGAAGAACGCGTGGCCCGAATGCGCGAAAAATTGAAGTGACCCGAAAGCAACACAAAGCATGGAAAAATACGTCCACCTACACGTTCACTCCCAATACTCCATCCTCGACGGCCAGGCCGCTGTGCCGAAACTCGTGGACAAAGCCCTCCGCGACGGAATGCCCGGCATGGCCCTCACGGACCACGGCAACATGATGGGCATCAAGGAGTTCTTCAACTATGTCGGCAAGCTGAAAGGCAAAGCCAAGGGCGCGCTCGCCGAAGCAGAGGCAAAGCTGGCCGAAGCACAGCCCGCCGAGCAGGAGGAACTGCGACGAACCATCGAAAAGCAGCAACGCATCCTTGCATTCAAACCGATATTCGGTTGCGAAATGTACGTGGCCCGTAGGGGCAAAGCACTCAAAGAGACGCGCGAAGACCAGTCGGGATGGCACTTAGTGGTGCTCGCAAAGAACGAACTGGGCTATCACAACCTGATAAAGCTCGTTTCGCGTGCATGGACTGACGGTTTCTACATGCGCCCCCGCACCGACCACGAAGACCTCGAACGCTACAAGGAAGGGCTCATCGTAAGCTCCGCCTGCCTTGGCGGCGAAATCCCCCGCAAAATCCTCAACGGACAGATGGAAGAAGCCGAAAAAGCGGTGCAGTGGTTCAAATCAGTGTTCGGCGACGACTACTACCTGGAACTGCAACGCCACGAAGTGACCGACCCGACCATCCGCGCCAACCGGGAGACCTTCCCCCTGCAACAACGCGTGAACGAGGCGCTCGTCGAACTAAGCCGGAAACACGGCGTGAAGCTCATCTGCACCAACGACACGCACTTCGTCGACGAGGAGAACGCCGAAGCACACGACCGGCTCATCTGCCTCTCGACCGGCCGCGAGCTGAACGACCCGAGCCGCATGCTCTACACAAAGCAGGAGTGGTTCAAGACCCAGGCCGAGATGAACGCCGTCTTCGCCGACATGCCCGAAGCGTTGGCCAACACGTGCGAGATCTGCGACAAGGTGGAAACTTACAGCATCGACCACGCGCCCATCATGCCCAACTTCGACATCCCCGAGGAGTTCGGCACAGAAGAGGAATACCGGATGAAATTCACGGAACAGGACCTCTTCGACGAATTCACCCGTGACGAAAACGGGAACGTCGTCCTCTCGCAGGAAGAAGCCGAGAAAAAAATCAAGAAACTGGGCGGCTACGACAAACTCTACCGCATCAAGCTCGAAGCAGACTACCTGGCCAAACTGACATATGAACGGGCAGCCGAGCGTTACCCGACACCGTTTTCAGACGAAGTGAAAGAGCGTCTCAACTTCGAGCTGCACATCATGAAGACCATGGGTTTCCCCGGCTACTTCCTCATCGTGCAGGACTACATCAACGTGGCGCGCAACGAACTCGGCGTCTCGGTGGGACCAGGCCGTGGATCGGCCGCCGGTTCGGCCGTGGCCTACTGTCTGGGCATCACGCAGATAGACCCGATCAAGTATGACCTGCTGTTCGAACGCTTCCTTAATCCCGACCGTATCTCCCTGCCGGATATCGACGTCGACTTCGACGACGACGGACGCGGCCGCGTGCTGAACTGGGTCACAAAAAAATACGGCGAAGAGAAGGTGGCGCACATCATCACCTACGGCACGATGGCCACCAAGCTCGCCATCAAGGACGTGGCCCGCGTTGAGAAACTCCCTCTCGACATCAGCAACCGCTTGTGCAAGCTCATCCCCGACCGTCTCCCCGAAGGCCCTGACGGCAAGGTACCCAAGATGAACCTGACGAACGCCATCGCCGCCATTCCGGAGTTGCAACAGGCCGAAGCGTCGTCCGACGTCCTCCTGCACGACACGATACGCTACGCCAAGATGCTTGAAGGCAACATCCGCAACACAGGCGTGCACGCCTGCGGCACGATCATCTGCCGCGACGACATCTCGGACTGGGTGCCCATATCGACAGCCGACGACAAAGAGACCCACGAGAAACTGCGCTGTACGCAATACGAAGGCAGCGTTATCGAAGAAACAGGCCTCATAAAGATGGACTTCCTCGGATTAAAGACGCTGTCCATCATCAAAGAAGCCGTCGAAAACATCAAAATGAGCCTCGGCATCGAACTGGACATCGACAAAATCCCTATCGACGACCCGGCCACCTACCAGCTCTACTGCGACGGCCAGACCGTCGGCACGTTCCAATTCGAGTCCGCCGGAATGCAGAAATACCTGCGTGAGCTGCAACCATCGACCTTCGAGGACCTCATAGCGATGAACGCACTCTACCGCCCGGGGCCTTTGGCCTACATACCGCAGTTCATCAAACGCAAACACGGCGAGGAGCCCATCACATACGACCTGCCGTGCATGGAGAAGTACCTGAAAGACACGTACGGAATTACGGTCTATCAAGAGCAAGTCATGCTGCTCTCACGCGTCATCGCGAACTTCACACGCGGAGAGAGCGACACCCTGCGCAAGGCCATGGGCAAAAAGCTTATCGACAAGCTGAACCACATGTATCCCAAGTTCATCGAAGGAGGAAAAGCGAACGGATACGACGAAAAGGTGCTTGAAAAGATCTGGAACGACTGGCGGGCGTTTGCCTCCTATGCCTTCAACAAGAGCCACGCCACGTGCTATTCCTGGGTGGCCTACCAGACGGCTTACCTGAAAGCCAACTTCCCCGCCCAGTACATGGCAGCCACCATGAGCCGCAACCTGTCGAACATCACCGACATCACGAAATTCCTCGACGAATGCAAGACAATGCGGGTCCAAGCCCTTGGTCCCGACGTGAACGAGAGCTACCACAAATTCTCTGTCAACAACCACGGTGCCATCCGTTTCGGCCTCGGCGCCGTCAAGGGCGTGGGCGAGGCAGCCGTCGAGGCCATCGTCAAAGAACGCGCAGCAAACGGCCCGTTCCGCTCGGTCTACGACTTCATGCAACGTGTGAACCTGAACGCCTGCAACCGCAAGACGCTCGAAAACCTGATCCTTGCCGGCGCTTTCGACAGTTTCACGGACATCACACGCGAACAATACTTCACGGAGAACGAAAAGGGCGAGACTTTCATCGAAAACCTTGTTCGCTACGGCAACCGCTACCAGCAGGAACAGGCGCAAGCCCAGAACTCGCTTTTCGGCGACGACGACGCTGTTGAAATTGCCCATCCCGAACCACCGGAAAAAGCCGGGCAGTGGAGCGACCTCGAACGGCTCAACAAGGAACGCGACCTCATCGGCATATACATCTCAGGCCACCCGCTCGACAAGTTCGCAGCTGCGCTGAAATTCCTCTGCACTACGCACTGCGCCGACCTCGAAGACCGCGAACCGCTCGCCGGGCATGAAATCACCTTTGGCGGCATCATCACCACCGCCATGGAGGGACAGACGAAAAACGGTAAGCCCTATGGCCGCTTCAAAATAGAGGACTACACAGGTGCGGCAGAAATCACGCTCTTCGGCGACGACTGGACGCGATGGCGCAACTTCCTCGTCGTCCAAGGAAACACCCTTTTCATCACGGCGCGCATAGAACCCGCCAGATGGCGAGAGGGGGTCTATGATTTCCGCCTCGGCAAAGTGGAATTCCTGGCAGACGTGAACGAACGCGGCATTGAGAAGCTGACCGTCACAGTCAACCTCGAAGACATCGACGCTCTGTGGGCCACAGAGTTCATCTCACTCATCAAGTCGGCTCCCGGCTCCACAGAACTGGCCCTCAACGTCGTCGACCACAAGAACAACATGCACGTGGCCCTTCAAGCCGCTGACCAGAAGTTCACCGTTAAAAAGTCCTTAATCGATTACCTCGACAATAACTCCACGGTGGAATACAAAATTAATTAGTACTTTTGCGAAACCATCAACCTTATTCTTAGAAATCATGGAAGTAGAAATCAAAAACAACAACCTGGAAGAACTGACCGCCGCCGGTCTGCCCGTCGTGCTCGACTTTTACGCCACGTGGTGCGGCCCCTGCAAAAAGATAGCCCCCATCATCGAAGAGCTCGCCACGGAGTTCGACGGAAAAATCGCCGTAGGCAAGTGCGACGTCGACGAGAACGACGAAATAGCCGCACAGTATGGCATCCGCAACATCCCCACGGTTCTCTTCATCAAAGACGGCCAAGTGGTTGACAAGCATGTCGGTGCTGCTCCCAAATCGCTCTTCGACGAAAAATTCAAAGCCCTGCTCTGATGGCCTCACTCGACGACGAACTGCTTCAAGACGCTGAGGACGACGCCCGCGCTGTCGCTTTCATCCAACAACAACTGCCACAGGAACTCAAAGAGAAGTTCAGCGAAGAACAGCTCTATTACTTCCTTGACCTGATAGCCGACTATTACGCCACGAGCGGCGTGCTCGACGCCACCCCCGACAAGGACGGATACGTAGACGTCGACATCGAAAAAATGGCCACGGAACTGTCCAAACAGGCGGCCAAAGAGAAAATGGGCGTCTTTACGCCCGAAGAAATCAGCTTCGTCATCGAAGCCGAAATGGACTTTGCCGAAGGCGAGTGATTCCGTCACGCAAACCCTCACAGCCGAGGGCCGCCGGCCGATCTCCTTGCGAGACGCGCAGGCGGCCCTCGCGCTTTATCGTTCGATACCGGCATTAGGCTTTATTACCACTTTGGCGTTAAACGCCCGCCTTTGCCCGCTGTCTTATAAGCAGAACCAACCACAACAAACGACAATGAAAACCTTTCAGACCCTCAGGCGAGCCAGCCTCCTGCTCGTGCTCAGCCTTTTCACAGCAATGAGCGTGCAGGCCATGTCGTACAGTGAAGCACGCGACAGGGCGTGGTACTTGACCGACAAGATGGCCTACGAACTCAACCTCACACAGGAGCAATACGACAAGGCTTACCAGATCAACCTTGATTACCTGATGAGCATCCAGACCCCAGACGACTGTACGGGGCGTTACTGGCGATACCGCAACGCCGACTTCGAGTGTATCTTGCAGCCATGGCAATACGCGCTCTACACTTCGCTCGACTACTTCTTCCGCCCCATCCGCTGGTTGCGCTCGGCTTGGTACCTTCCCGTCTTCGAACACTACCGCCTGGGCTTCTTCTACTTCGCCCGTCCGACGGTCTACGTCACCTATGTCGGTCACGACTGGCGTCGGCGCGGGCACCGCGACCCCAGCCCTTACCGCCATTTCAGGCCGGGGCACGGACCGGGTCTGCGTGGCCCCGGACGTCCCGGCGTACGGCCTGGACATCCACACGGGAATCCGGGCTACCATTTCACTCCGGTCGGGCCGTCGCGCCCCGAAAACCCCGGCCGTCCCGATGTGGGCCGCCCGACACGACCGAACGCCCCGGGAAAGCCGAACACCGGGCGACCGAACCGGCCGAATGCGGGAAAACCAAGCGTCACCGGAAGACCGAACCAACGGCCGCAGCAACCGGGAAAACAGTCAGTGCTCCCGGAAAAACAGTCAGTACTTCCGGAAAAACCAAAGCAGCGACCGAACCGACCGACAAGCCGGCCGGGCAGCACTGAACGCCGCCCCAACACAAGGCCACAGCGTCCGCACAATGTCAAGCCCTCCACAGGACGACGCCCTCAGACAGGACGACCGGTCCAACAACGGGGTTCGCGCCCGACGGGGCACACCATGCACCGTTAAGAATATGGCGGAATAACCCGCCGCACTCACCACACAGACGAACGGCATCCCCTGCAAAATCTGCGGACAACCAGTAAACCGAACTGGACATAGCGATACATCAAACGTCCCCTTGCTGAAAATTCCGTCTCAGCAAGGGGATTTTTTCATGTCGCCCGGTTCAACCGGAAATCTGACCTGCTACCGCCCGGACTACTCGGCGACAACGAAATCCAGCAAGCATCGAGCTATCCTCTTCCGCATGAAACTTCCACAGTTTTTCGTTTTTTTCCGTAACTTTGCCCATCTTTTTAACAGAAAGCCATACAGACACACAATAGCATGAAGAAATCATCGCATAAGGGAATACGAGGCATTTTGGGCATTATCGGGAAAACCTTGGCCTACGCCGTGCTGTTAGCCTACATTGTCGCCACGGCGACAGATTCGTCCAAGACGTTGGGAGCGCTCCTCGTGCCCTTAGGGGTCTGCATCGTCACGCTCGCACGCGTCAGCGGACTGAATGCCTACTTGTTGCGTGCACCGTGGATGCAGTGTTTCCGTCCGCTTTATGTCCGGCTGCGTGCACTGCATCTCCGTCAAATCCGAGGCCGCACGACGCCTGCACTCGTCGACAGCACGTGCGTCTGCAAAAACTGCGGCCATACGTTCTCGGGCAACTTCTGCGCAACGTGCGGGCAGAGCCGCCGCACACCACGCCTTACCCTTCGCGATGCCTTGGGCAACCTGCTGCGCTCTCTTTTTCGCGTGGACGGGAAGTTCGGTCGCACCGTGCTGGAGCTGATCTACCGGCCGGGCTACATGGTGCGCGATTACATTGCCGGACGACGCGTGGGCTACACGCATCCGCTGCCCACATTCTTCCTGATAGTCATGTTTTATGTGATTGCCGTGCAGTTGGTCGTCCCCCAAGCAACCGGGCAGCAGGCTGCGACCTCGGCGGCCGTGCGCCACGAGGCGGTCGGGAGCAGCACCGTTCCGGCTGCAGGAAACGAAGCCGGCACACAACGGAACAAGAGCATAGACTTCATGAACGACTTCAACATAAAGGTTGACCAGTCGCTTAGCAACGCCCCCTATGTCGGAACGGCGTGGCGCCTATTGGCCAAATGGGGAAACGGCAACAAAGCCTTGCTGATTCTGTCGTTCATCCCGTTCTTCTCGTTGGCGACATGGCAGATTTGCCGGAAAACGGAAGATGCGGCCGACCTGAACCTGATGGAACACGTCGTTCTTCAAGTGTATGTTTCGGCACAAGCCATGCTGTTCAGCGTGGTTGCCGTGCTCTTTTTCGGCATATACCGTGAAAATGCGCTTTACGGCATTCCAGCCTGGATGGGTTTTGCGCTATACTGCTGGGATTTCCGGCAGTTTTTCAATCTCACATGGTGGGACAGTCTGTGGCGGACGGTCAAAATGTATGCCCTCACGGCGCTGTTCATCCTCATTCCAACCATCCTTTATGCTTTGATAGCCGTTGTCACTTCTGACAAATGGACTTCATGACACCGGCAGGAAGCCGCAGATGATGTGGCAGAAAATTCACTGACATCGTTGCCGGCATCGGATGAGCAATCACCTATAATTCGCAGAGAAACAGAAGCGGCCTGTCCCTTTAATGGAACAGGCCGCTTCTATGTTCGTACCTACTTCGTACGGATTCGGCTTACAAGTCAGCCGGATTGACAGGCCGCACAATGCCGTGCTTCGAATCCTTGATGAAGTTAACGATATTCTCAATCTCAGAACTCATCGGGATCTGCTCACCGATTTTGATGACAGCGTCCTGGAGACTGAAATTGCCGGTATATACCAAGCGGTAGGTATTGGCAATGTGACGGAGGATGCGTTCGGACACATTGACATGGCGCAGGACGACGGCGTTGATGCCATGGTAGCCTGCGGGATTGCCGCCGAGGATGACGTAAGGCGGAACGTCTTTCTGCACGCGACAGCCGCTCTGGATGAGCGAGAAGCGGCCCACACGGACGTGCTGCTGGACAACAGCGCCGGAACTCTGAATGGAGTTGTCCTGGATCTCACAATCGCCGGCAATGCAGACGTTGATACCAAGCACGCACTCATTGCCCACCTTGGCGTCATGGCAAATATGAACCTTGTCCATGATGAAATTGCCGTTGCCGATCTGCGTAGCCTTTCCCTCATGTATGCTGCGGGCAATGACCACATTCTCGCGGATGGCATTGTTGTCGCCAATGATAAGCTGAGTCTTTGTGCCCGGAGTGTAGTGGAAATCCTGCGGTTCCGAACCCAAGACAGCGTGCTGGTACACCTTGTTGTTCGCCCCCATACGTGTGCCGCTCAGCACACTGACATAAGGATGAATGACACAGTTGTCACCGATTTCCACGTCGCCTTCGATGTAAGCGAAAGGCATCACCTCGACATTTTTGCCGAGTTTAGCGTCAGGACTGACGCATGCTAATGGACTGATCATAGTGATTATAAGTTTTTAAGGTTAGTTTCTTCCACCTCCTAAGGCTTGATAAAGCGTGATGACGGCCTGCATGCGGTCGAACTGGACTGACACGAGGTCGAGTTGGGCGCTGAGCAAGGACTGCTGGGCAGTCAGGAGTTCGAGATAGGTCGTGCTGCTATCGTGCATGAAGAGATCTTTCGTTTCGACAGCAGCTTTTTCGAGTGCAACGACCTGCTTCTTGACCGATTCAGTGCGGGTCACGGCTGTCTGATACGAGCCAAGCGCCGTGCTGACCTCTTCGCCGGCATTCAGAAGAGCCTGCTCAAAGTTCAGCTGGGCTGCCTCCTGTTGCGATTTGGCTATCTTCAATTGCGCGCGGAGTGCTCCGTTCTGGAAAAGGGGCTGTACGAGCGAAGCCACGGCAGAGGCCAGGAACTTAGCAGGGTTGGTGATGCCCATGCCGCCGCTATTGGTCCATCCGGCGTTGCCGCTCAACGTGATGTTGGGGTAGAAAGCCGAGTGGGCAAGGTTGACGCCATAGAAAGCATAGGTAAGGTTCATTTCAGCCACTTTGACATCCGGGCGATTCGAGAGCAACTGCATCGGCACACCTACGGTCAGGTCGGCCGGGAACTGCTGTGCGGCAAACTGCCCACGGGCAATGGAGTGGGGGGCTTCATGCAGGATGGAGCATAGGGCATTCTCGGTCGAACGGATGCTCTGTTCAAGAGTCGGGATGGTTGCCAAGATGCCTTGATAGTTGGCTTCGCTCTGCGAAACGGCGGCCGAATTTGTCATGGCAGCCACCTGCATGGCCTTCATCGTCTCCACGTTCTCTTTCCAAATCTCGGCGGTGGCTTTGGTCAGTTTGAGCTGTTCGTCGAGCATAAGGAGCGTGTAGTACATATTGGCGACCGACGAAATCAGGCTGGTCTGCACGGCCTGTTTCTGGGCTTCGGCTTGAAAGACATTGGTTTCGGCTTGCTTCTTCGTATTGCGGAGCGAACCTATCGAACCGAACTGCCAGCTGGCAGCAATGGGAAGCGAATAGGTCTGCGTGGCCTTCGACATGTCGAACGAGCTGACCGTTCCTTGCGGCGTGAACGACAGCGAAGGGAAGTAGGCTAAACGAGCCGGTTTGAGCGCGTATTGAGCCTGTTCGAGCGTGAGTTGTGCTTGCCGCAGGTCGTTGTTCTGCGCCAAAGCCGTCTCAATGAGCGATTGTAGCTGCGGGTCTGTAAAGACTTCGCGCCAAGGGCGGTTGCCAAAGCTCACCGTGTCGGCTGTCGCTAACAACTGTCCTGTCGCTGGGTCACGATAGAGGCTGTCGGTAGGCAAATTGGCCGGACGCTCATAGCTGCGGTAAACTTTACATCCGCTCAGAAGGGCGCATGCGCCCAATATGATGATAAAAGGACTTTTCTTCATTTCTCTTTTTCGCTTATATGAATTGGAAAAGGCAGGCCCGCCGCGACTGGCGTCGTCCGCTGCACAACGGACCTGCTCCAATGTTCCACAGTTTACTTGCTATACTGTTCAATGTCAGCTTCTGCGTCTGTGTTGTCAATATCTTCCCAAACCATCGGTTTGAACTTCTCTTGCAAGAACTGGAAGATGACGAACAAAGCCGGCACCACGAAAATCTGACAAATCATACCGATCAACATACCGCCGACGGCTGTCGCACCCAAAGAGCGGTTGCCGTTAGCTCCGACGCCCAAAGCGAACATCATCGGGAGCAAGCCGACAATCATCGCCAGAGACGTCATCAGAATCGGGCGGAGACGTGCGGCTGCACCCAAGACGGCTGCCCACGTGATGCTCATGCCCATCTTGCGACGGTCGAGGGCAAACTCAACGATAAGGATGGCGTTCTTCGCGAGAAGTCCAATCAACATGATCATTGCGATCTGCACATAGATATTGTTGGAAGCCGCTCCTAAGATAGGCAGGATGTTGTTGGCCAGCCCCATCAACTGGACGAATATAAAGCTGCCGCAAAGGCCGAACGGAATAGACAACATCACAGCCAAGGGGAGGATGTAGCTCTCGTACTGCGCACTCAGCAACAGGTAGATGAACACGAAGCAGAGGATGAAAATCGTGGCGGTCGAACTGCCGCTCGTGCTTTGCTCCTCACGCGTCATACCAGAGAACTCGTAACCGTAGCCTGTCGGAAGAGTCTGTTCGGCGACCTCCTCGATGGCTTGGATGGCCTGACCTGACGTATAACCGTCGGCCGGCGTTCCGTTAACCTGCATGGACGTATACATGTTGAAACGGGAGATGTTGTCCGGTCCGTAAACGCGTTTGACGCTCATGAACTGGGTGATGGGTGCCATCTCGTCTCCGTTGCGCACTTTGATCTTATTGAGCGATTCGAGGTTCGTGCGTTCGCTGCGCTCTGCCTGTACGTATACACGATAGAGCTTACCGAAACTGTTGAAGTTTGAGGCATAGAGACCGCCATAATAACCCTGCAACGTAGTCAGGATGTCGTTCGGCGTGAGCCCTGCTTTCTTACAAGCGGCCGCGTCAATGTCAATCATGTACTGCGGGAACGTCGGGTTGAACGAGGTCTGTGCCGAAGCAATTTCGGGGCGCTTCTTCAATTCCGCGATGAAGTCCTGGACTACTTGGTAGAACTTGTCAAGGTCGCCACCGGTCTTGTCCTGCATGTTAAGTTCAAAACCGTTCGACACGCTATAACCGGGGATCATAGGCGGCGCAAAGACAAGGATCTGCGCATCCTTGATCAGGTCGCGGGCTTGCAGATAGAGCATACCCGAAACGACGGACGAGTTCTGGGCGAGGGAGCGTTCGTCCCACGGTTTGAGCTTGATCATCACCGAACCGTAGCTGGCGCCCTCTCCACCAAGGAAGCTGAAACCCGAGATCACCGTGCGGCTTTGTACGGCCGGGTTGGCGGCAATCAGGCTGTCCAGTTGCATCATGACTTTTTCCGTGCGGTCTTGTGACGTGCCAGGGGGCAGGTCGACGCTCGCCATCAGCGTACCGGTGTCTTCGTTGGGCACGAAACCGGTCGGCGTGACTTTCATGAAGAAGAGGAGCAGCACAATGCTGAGAACGACCATACCGAGCGACAGCCACGGACGCTGGATGAAGTGGACGACGTTCTTCTTGTATTTTTGGAGCAGCACGTCGTACCATGCGTTAAATCCACGGTGGAAACGGCCGATCAGGCTGACTTTCTTGTTTTTATCCTCAGAGTGGGGCTTCAAGAAGATGGCGCAAAGAGCCGGTGAAAGCGTCAAGGCGTTCAAGGCCGAAATACCGATAGAGATGGCCATCGTCAGACCGAACTGCCGATAGAACGTACCTGACGTTCCGGGCATGAAGCTCACGGGGACGAACACGGCCATCATGACGAGCGTGATGGACACGATGGCGCCGCCGAGCTCGCTCATGGCGTCGATGGAAGCCTTCTTTGAGGATGAGTATCCTTGGTCAAGCTTCGCATGGACGCCCTCGACGACGACTATCGCGTCGTCGACGACAATGGCAATGGCCAAAATCAAGGCACAAAGCGTCAGCAAGTTCAAGCTGAACCCAATAAGGTTAAGGACGCAGAACGTACCGATCAAGGCCACTGGGATGGCTATGGCTGGAATTAACGTCGAACGGAAGTCCTGCAAGAAGACGTAAACCACGATGAACACGAGGATAAAGGCCTCGATCAAGGTTTTGAGCACTTCGTGGATTGAGGCGAAAAGGAAGTCGTTGGCGTTCTGCGCGATGACGACAGACATGCCAGGGGGCAACGTCTTCTCGGCATCTTCCAACAGCTTTTCGAGGTTTTGGATAATCTCCGTTGCGTTTGAGCCAGCAGTCTGGTAAACGATTGACGACACACCTTTGTGACCGTTGACACGGTTGGCAAACGAATAAGTTTGGCGACCGAGCTCAACGCGGGCGATGTCTTTCAGGCGGAGCACCTCGCCGTCTTCCGTCGCACGGATGACAATGTTTTCAAACTCCGTAGGCGATTGGAGGCGTCCTCTGTAACGCAGGGTGTACTGGAACGTCTGATTCTCACGCTCGCCGACCGTACCCGGCGAAGCTTCGATGTTCTGTTCGGCAAGGGCGGCCGAGACGTCGCTCGGCATGAGCTTGTACTGAGCCATGACATCCGGTTTGAGCCAGATGCGCATGGAGTAGTCGCCACCCATCACCATAGCGTCGCCGACACCGGGAACACGCTTCACCTCTGGGATAACGTTGATCTGGGCGTAGTTCTCGATGAACTCTTCGGTGTACTGGTCCTCTTCATCGACGAGGGAGAACACCATCAACATACTGTTCTGGCGTTTGTTCGTCGTCACGCCGACCTGGGTCACCTCGGCAGGCAGCAAACCTTGTGCGCGCGAAACGCGGTTCTGCACGTTCACCGCTGCCATGTCGGGATCGACACCTTGTTTGAACGTAATGGTGATGCTGGCTTCACCGGTATTCGTGGCCGAAGAGGTCATGTAGTCCATGTTCTCTACGCCGTTGATTTGCTCCTCCAAGGGAGCGATCACGCTGTTCAACACCGTCTGGGCGCTCGCACCGTTATATGAGGTCGACACGTGGACAGTTGGCGGCGCAATATCGGGATATTGCGTGATCGGCATACTGATAAGGCCGATGACACCGAGGATGACTATCACGATGGAGATCACCGTGGACAGCACCGGCCTGTTGATAAATCTATCTAACTTCATTGTTCTTGTCGTTCTGTTTGTAGACTTCTACTTTACTTCTGTGCGGCGCTTTGGGCGGCTGAGTTGCGACGGTTGGCTGCCGACTGGGCTTCGGAGATAGGCTTGATGGCCATGCCGTCGGAAAGCGTATTGACGCCTTCGACCACGATACGCTCGCCGGCTTTCAGACCGCCGGTCACCACGAAGTTTGTGCCGTCGTTCTGGGGGAGAACCGTGATTTCAGTGTTCTTCACCTTGTTGTCCTTACCGACTACATAAACGAAGTGCTTGTCCTGGATTTCATACGTAGCTTTCTGCGGAACGAGAATAGCGTTATCCATGTGGATGGGGAAAACGACCGAACCGGACCCGCCGCTTCGCAGGATTTTCTGAGGATTGTCGAACGTGGCGCGCATGCTGACAGACCCGGTCGCGATGTCGATGACGCCGTTTACGTTCGTCACCTTGCCCGTCTGGTTGTAGGTCGAACCGTCGGCCAGTTGCAGGCTGACAGCGGGGATAGCGGCCAAGGCTCCCTTCACGCCATCGGTGCCTTTCGTGTATTCGAGGAGCTGTTTTTCGGTCATTGAAAAGTAAACATACATCTTCGAGATGTTCGACACGGTGGTCAGCGCCTCAGCGGTCGACGAGCTCACGAGGCTTCCGACGCGGTAGGGAATCGTGCCCACAACGCCGTCCGACGGGCTCGTCACCGAGCAGAACGACAGGTTGTTCCGTGCGTCGATCAGCTGGGCACGGGCCGAGGCGAGCTGGGCTTCTGCCGAGGCGAGCTGATTCTCTGCCATTTCCATATCGTAGTCGCTGATGATTTTTTTCTCATGCAGCATTTTTTTGTTCTTCACCGTGAGTTTCTGCGTGCTGACGGTGGTGCGTGCCACGCGCACGGCGGCTTCGGCCGACTTCACTGCGGCTTCATACTGCACGCGGTCGATGGAGAAGAGCACTTGACCCCGACGAACGAAATCGCCCTCGTCGACATGCACTTTCGTAATGAAACCCGAAACCTTCGGACGGATCTCAATGTCTTGGATACCCTTGATCGTGGCGGGATAAGACGTGCTCAGGTTGCACTCCGTCGTCTTGATTTCCCTCACCGCATACTCGTTGCTGGCTTGGGGAATTTGCGTCTTGTTGCCGCACCCTGCAAGGGCCAGGCAAAGCGTCAAATAAGCAATTTTACTCTTCATAAAACTTGAAATTGTCTGTTTGATTTTTTATCTGTTTCCTTTGTTTTGATTTCTTCACTGGCAGGCCGGCAATACGCCACGCCGATGCAAAGTTACGTCAAAACTAAAAGAACGAGAATAGTTTTTGAAAAGAAAGCGCGTCCTCTTAGTTATTGTTAACAGGCACGCCACGGATTTGGCGGGTTACAGATGGCAAATCGGGAGCAGTGACAGAAAAAACGGGAACTGCTTCCGTTTTTTCTGTCACTGCGACTGTTCAGACGGAAGTAGCCCCCCGTTTTCGTTATTCTTGCGGAAGGACGCAGGCTTAGTGCTGCTCGCGCTTCTTACGGTCCAATTGCAGTTTACGCTGGTAGAACTTGACCTTTTGGCATGCGTTGTCAAAATGGTTGCTCACCGTGTCGAACCCGACCTTGTCCGTCTCTGGCGTCACGCGCATGACGCTGTCGATGCGGCGCAACTCCTCCTGGGCTTCGGCAAGGTTGATGGAATCCATCAACAGGATGCCGGCTTCGCGGGCATTGAACGCCCGTGGCACCTCCTCGCGCAACCGCTTGATTTCCTCACGCGCAGCGTCATAGTTGCTGGCTTTGAGTTGTACACGCGCGCGCGATAAATAATCATTGCCTATATCTTCGGGCGACGGTTCGTTCTTGCAGGCCGTGACAGAAAGCCCCACGGCAAGGGCTAACAGGAAGTGTTTCATGTTCGTGGCTTCTACTCTTTGGGCTGTAAAAGTACGAATAATTCGGATAAGTTTGCTAATTTTGCAGGTCGAATACGCGCGAAATGAGAGAACTGACCCGAAAACAGATCCTACGGCTCATCGACACCCCGCTTTTCCGCCAACTGACCCAGACGGCCGACCGCTTGGGGCTGGAATGCTATCTGGTGGGAGGCTACGTGCGCGACCTCTTCCTGGAACGGCCGACGAACGACGTCGACGTCGTCGTCGTCGGAAGCGGGATACGGATGGCCGAGGCATTCGCGGCCGACCTTGGCGCCGGGGCTCACTTGGCTGTCTTCCGCCACTTCGGCACGGCACAGGTG
>DVNY01000139.1 GCA_018714085.1 Candidatus Caccomonas pullistercoris | reverse complement strand
TGAAGCTGGGGCGCGTGGGGTGGACGCCGTGCTTGAAGGCGTTTTCGACCAAGGGGATGAAGATCAGCGGGGCCACGTGGCTGACGGCGCCCGGGACGGGCGGGCGGAGGTCGGCCGTCACTTCGACGCGGTCCGGCAGTCGCAGGCGCATGAGCCCGACGTAGCTGCCGATGAAGCCCATCTCGCGCTCGAGGCTGACGGTCTCGCCGCGGTTCTCGTAGAGCAGGTAGCGCAACATGCGGCTGAGCTCCTCGATGGCGTGTTGCGCCTTGGCGGCGTCGAAGGCGGTGAGGGCGTAGATGTTGTTAAGGGTGTTTAGCAGGAAGTGGGGGCTGATCTGTCCGCGCAGGTTTTCGAGCTCGGCGGCGGTGCGCCCCAGTTCGGCCTCGCGGCGGGCGGCTTCACTGGCGGCCCACTCGCGGCTCAGGCGCAGAGCCAGGGCCACGCCGGCGGTGAAGGCGGCCATCAGCGCGCCGTTGAGCGGAAACCACCAGTGGGGCGGCCCGGCGTGGCGGCGCGGGGGCGGCTGGGGCAGGAGCAGGCCGAAAGCCAGGCTGTGGGCTCCGAGCAGCAGGGCGATGAGCAGGGCGTTCATGAGGACAAAGCGCCCCCGCCGCCCTTGGCAATAGCAGCGCGGTACGAGCCAGAGATAGTTGGCATAGAAGAGGGCGCACAGCATGGCAGGCATCAGGCAGCCGGCGGCGTAACGGTCCCAGTGGATGGACTCGCGGTAGCTCATGTGGAAGAGGGGCGAGGCGAAGATGTAGAGCCAAGCCACGATGTGGATGGCTTCGGCCAAGTAGCGCGCGGGACGGCGGGGATGGCGGATGTGCATGGTGCGGGTCATTCGTAACGTATGGCTTCGATGGGATCGAGGCGGGCGGCTTTCTTGGCGGGATACCAGCCGAAGAAGACGCCCGTGGCCGTGCAGACGGCAAAACTCAGGACGACGCTCCACGGCTGGACGTAGACAGGCCAGTGGGCCAGCTGCCCCACGGCCACAGTGGCCCCGACGCCCACGAGGATGCCGATGAGCCCGCCCGCGAAGCTGAGCAGGACGGCCTCGATGAGGAACTGGCTCAGGATGTCAATGCCCCGCGCGCCGACCGACATGCGAAGGCCGATCTCGCGGGTGCGCTCTGTGACGCTGACATACATGATGTTCATGATGCCGATGCCGCCGACGACGAGCGAGATGCAGGCCACGCAGAGCAGGAGGGTGGACATGAGGTCGCTCGTGCTGTTCATCATCTCGGCCATCTCTTGCTGGCTGCGTATGGTGAAGTCGTCCTCGTCCGCCTCGCGGAGCTTGTGGCTGTCGCGCAGCAGGGCCGAGATGTCGGCGATGGCGAGGTCGGTCATGTCTTCGGTGATGGCCGAGCAGTTGATGCCTTGCAGGTAGTCGACGGCCAGGACGCGCTTCATCACTGTGGTGTAGGGAGCCAGCACGAGGTCGTCCTGGTCCATGCCAGCTGAGTTGTAGCCCTTGCTTTCGAGCACGCCGACAACGCGCAGGGGGATGGTGCCGAAGCGGACAACGCGCCCGACGGGGTCTTCGCCTCCCGTGAAGAGGGCGTCGGCCACGGTCTTGCCGATGAGGCAGACCTTGGCGCCCGTCTTGACGTCTTCGTCGGTGAACATCTCGCCGTCGTCGATGCGCAGCCGGCGGATGTCCATGTATCCGGGACTGATGCCGTAGAGGGTCGACGGCGTGTTGTTGTTCCCGCTGATGAACTGGCCGGAAGCGTTCACGCTGGGACTGATGGCGGCGATGTATTTGGCCTCGGCTTTCAGCTTGTCGTAGTCTTTGAGTTTGAGGGTCTGCATCTCGTCGGCGTCTTGCCGGGCACCGCCGGGGCCGCGGTCTTGGCCGGGGCGTATCATGATCATGTTCGACCCCATCTCGGCAATCTGCGCTTGGATGCTTCGCTTGGATCCTTGGCCGATGGCCATCATCGTGATGACCGAAGCCACCCCGATGATGATGCCCAGCATGGTCAGCAGCGAGCGGAGCTTGTTGGCGGCGATGGCGCGCAGGGCTATCTTGAACAGGTTGGTTAGACTCATTTTCTTCTCTTGGGTTTAATCTTCGTCGGTCGGCTGGGGTAGGGCGGCCAATGCCTCAGCGGCCGACCGGATGTCGACGTTGGGGGTGTCTGACTTTATCTGCCCGTCGCGCAGGACGATGTTGCGGCTGCTGTATTGGGCGATTTCGGGGTTGTGCGTCACAAAGATGATGGTGCGCCCTTCGGCATGGAGTTCTTGGAAGAGCACGAGGATTTCGAACGAGGTACGCGTGTCGAGGTTGCCGGTGGCCTCGTCGGCCAGGATGACGGCGGGGTCGTTTACCAAGGCCCGGGCGATGGCCACTCGCTGCATCTGCCCACCCGACATCTGGTTCGACTTGTGGTAGAGGCGCGAACCGAGCCCCACGCGCTGCAAAGCGCTGATGGCGCGGGCGGTGCGTTCCTTGGCCGGTACGGAGCTGTTGTACATGAGCGGCAGTTCGACGTTCTCGACCGCCGTGGTCTTGGGCAACAAGTTGTAGTTCTGGAATACAAAACCGATTTTCCGGTTGCGCAACACGGCGCGCTCGCGGCGTTTCATGCGGCGCACGGGGACTCCGTCAAGCAGGTATTCGCCCGAAGTGGGCGTGTCGAGGCAACCGAGCTGGTTAAGGAGGGTGGATTTTCCGGAGCCCGAAGTGCCCATGATGGTGACGAACTCGCCTTCGTGGATGGTGAACGAAACGCCGCGCAGGGCGTGCACCACTTCGTCACCCACGACAAAGTTGCGCCTTACGTTTTGCAATTCGATGATTTTCTTCATGATGGCAGGACGTAGTCGCCGGTGGATGCCGGCGTGGTTTTTTCTTACTTCTTCTTGTTCTTGCCCCGGTCTGGCGGACCGGGCGCGAAGGGGCTCCTCTCCGTGGCGGCGTCCGTGTTTTCCTCGACACTGCTGGCGTCTTTCATCTCAACGATCACTTGCGCGTCAGCCGGCAGCCCGGAGATGATTTCGGTGCGCGTGCCGTTGGTGATGCCCGTCTGCACGGCGTAAGCCTTAAACGTGCGTCCCTCTTTGACCCAGACTTTGTTCGTTCCCTTGCAGTCGGCGATTTCATCCTTCGGCCCGATAGTCTCGGGGGTGGGCGTGAAGCGCAGGGCCTTTGTGGGCAGGCTGGACACGCCGGCGCGCTCCATGGTGTGGATGGTGACGTTGGCCGTCAGCCCGGGCTTGAGTTTCAGCTCGTCGTTAGGTGCCGAGATGACCACCTCGTAGGTCACGACGTTTTCCTCGGTCGTACCTTCTTGCCTCACCTGGGTCACGGTGCCGCTGAACGTGTCGTCGGGGAAGGCATCGACCGTGAAAGTCACTCGCTGCCCCTCTGCCACCTGTCCGATGTCGGCTTCGTCCACATCGGCGATGACGCGCATGTCCCTGAGGTCCTGTGCGATAGTGAAGAGCGTCGGCGTGGAGTAACTCGACGCAACGGTCTGCCCCTCTTCGACGTCTTTTGTCAGCACGGTGCCGTCGATGGGCGAGGTGATTGTGGCATAACCCAAGTTCGTCTGTGCCGTCGAGACGGCCTCTTGGCGCTCTTTCACGCTCTCCTCTGCTTGTTGCCAAGCGAGGCGGGCTGTTTCGAAGTCGTCGTCGCTGACAAGGCCTTTGTCGTGAAGGGTCCGGAGGCGTCTGTAGTTGGTTTGCTGGTATTTCAAGTTGGCCTGAGCGCTGGCCAGTTGGCTCTTGGCGCTGTTGAGCTGGCTGATAAGGTTCGTTTTGTCGAGTTCGGCGATAACTTGGCCTTTCTTGACCACGCTGTTGTAGTCAACGTAGATATGGCTGATCATGCCGGACACCTGGGTGCCGACTTCGACCTCGGTGACGGGTTCAATGGTGCCGGTGGCCGTCACGCTGTTGCCGATGGTGGCCTTCTCGACCTTGGCCGTGATGTATTCCACCTCATAGGGAGCGTCGTTCCGTAGGGCGAAACAGAGAACGGCGGCCACGCACGCCAATGCGGCGACGGCGCAGGTCCATGTCTTTGCTTTTTTAGTCATAAGGGTTGTGTCTTTTTATTTTAACTGTCTCTTGTCTGTCGTTTTTTCAGAGGGAGCGAGGGTCAGATCTCGATGCCTCCTCCGCCATAGAAGCCGAGCAAGGCGATGTTGAGCAGGGCGGTGTATTTGTTTTGCAGCATCTCCTGGCGCGCCGAAAGCAACTGGCTGCGGCTGTTGAGGAGCTCGGCGATATTGGCCGTACCGAGGCGGAACTGCTCGCTCATGAGCTCGTAGCTCGTCTCGTAGCTTTTCACTGCGCTGACAGATGAGCGGTAGCGTGCTTGGTGGCTCACGGCGTTCTGGTGGTAGGTCTCAATCGTGCTGTACAGCTGTTTGCGCGCATCTTGCTGGTCTAGGCGGGCCGTGAGTTGGCCTATCTGTGCGCGTTCTACGGCTGACTTCGTGCTGCGTCCGTCGAAGATAGGAATGGAGAGGCTGATGCCGAGCGAGCCGTCGAAATTGTTTTTCATCTGAGTGAAATAGTCGCTACGTGTGCCGGTCATGTGGCTGTCGCCGAGACCTGCGGTGAGGCTGATGGTGGGCATTCGCCCGGCTTTGGCGATCTTGACAGCTAAGTCACTTTGTTCGACGCCCAGGGCGCTGCTTTCAATCTCGGGGCGCGACGTGAGCGCCGCCTGGTAGACGTCGGCCGTCAGCGGGATCGGGGCGAGGACGGCTTCGTCGTCGGGGCTGGCGCCGGCGATGCGCAGCACCTCTTCGCCCGGCAGTTCGAGCAATTGTTTAAGCTGCAGCTCATACTGGGCTGTCTGTGTGGCAGAATTGACCACGTCGTACTCGCCGCTGCTCACCTGCGCTTCGAGCTGCGCGACGTCGCTCTTGGCCATCTGTCCGGCCGCCAGCAGCTCGCGGCCGCGCAAAAGGAGCTGACGGTCGGCGTCGAGAAGCTGGCGGTTCGTGGTTTCGGCCTCGCGGCTGTACAGGATCTGCACGTAGAGCTGCGCAATCTGTTCTTGGATGGAATTGGCCTCTTGGTCGGCTGCGAGCTGGGCGATCTGCTGGCTGTAAGTGCGGTCTGCGATGTCAGCGCGATTCTTCCCGCCGTTCCAGACGACCCACGTAGCGTTGATGCCGTAGCTACCGCTTTGGGTGGCCTTACGGCTTGACGACGAAGCGATGCTTCCGTTCACGAAATTGCCCGTCTGCTCTTGGAAGGGGCGGTATTGCACGCTCTGGGTGACGGCAGCCGAGAGCGTGGGCAGCAGGCCTGCCTTGGCCTCTTTGACGTCGGTGGCCGACGACTGGGCCGAAAGGCGCGCCCGGCGCAACTGGATGTTGTGGGCAAGGGCGTGGTCGATGCAGTCTTTCAGCGACCATGTGCGGACCGTCTGCCCCAGCGACGGCGCGGCGGACAGGAGAAGGCACAGGGCGGCAAGGTGGATCTTTCGGTTCATGGCTTGAAGATTATTTTTCAGTGCAAAGATAAACGTGCGGCGGGGCCGTTCCTCGTGGTGTAAGCCGCTTTTTTGCGGAAAAATAGACGGACTGGCCGTTTTTATCGACGAAACTTTCGTACTTTTGCGCTGATGCCGGCCGGGAGCCACCCGGCCGGGTGGAACAGACAAAATACGAGAATAATGTTTTCAGGAATAGTAGAAACAATGGCCCGCGTGGTGGCCGTGCAGCGCGAGGGGGGCAACGTGCACCTGACGCTTAGCTGCCCCTTTGCCCATGAATTGAAAATTGACCAAAGCGTGGCACACAACGGCGTTTGCCTGACGGTGGTGAAAACGGAAGGCGACACGTATGTCGTCACGGCCATGCGCGAGACGCTCGAACGCTCGAACCTCGGGCAGCTCCGCCCCGGCGACCGCGTCAACGTGGAACGCTCGATGCAGATGAACGGACGGCTCGACGGGCACATCGTGCAAGGGCACGTCGACACGACAGCCACCGTCACCGCTGTCGATGACGCCGACGGCAGCTGGATCTACACCTTCGACTACGCCGCCGACGCCGCGATGGCACGGCGCGGATATTTCACGGTCGACAAGGGGAGCGTGACCGTCAACGGTGTCAG
>DVNY01000014.1 GCA_018714085.1 Candidatus Caccomonas pullistercoris | reverse complement strand
GCCGGCACGCCAGCGCAGCGCTGCACTCTGCCACATGGAGTGGCGGCGGGCACCGTCTTCGGCCGGCTGGTTGCTGCCCAAAGCGGCATAAGCATAATCGGCCGCCAGCGAGAGCGACAATGCCCGCAAGGGGCGCCACGCCACTGCGGCCGACACGTAGGCCTCACGCTCGCGATAGTCTTGACGGAGCACGTTGTCGGGATATGTGTCGTCGTAGTCGGCATAACGGCTGTCCTGATAGGCGAACTTGGCGCGCACGGCCAGGTCGACCGTTGGCGCAAGACGGTTCCGATAGGCCAGCTGGCCGAACGCCTCGCGCGACGCCTGCCGTTCGTGGTTCTCCTCATTATATAATATACGGGGACCCGGGAGTTGCCGATGGTCGTCATAGAAATACGCCTTAGCCTCAACCGACTGCCCTTCGGCGGGCAACCATTTGGCCGAAGCCTCGGCCACCGCACGCTCCATGCGGCTGTTCTGCCGCCTGAGGTGAAGGACATCCGGGCCGTTGGTCACGGTGTACGGATAGTTGTTCCGGGCACGATAGTAACTGCCTGCGACGCTCAGCCCGAAGCGGGGCGAAAGGCGCTGGGCGTAGGCCAAGGCCGGCTCGACGTGGCCGAACGACCCAGCAGCCAGCCGGGCCGACAGGTGGGGCCGGCGGTCGGCAGGGAATGCGTTGCGGGTTTGCAGGTCGACCGTCGAGGCGGCTGCGGCCTGGCGTGCCGTCTGGGGGAAAGCGGCCGCGGCCGCCGTGGAAAGGCGGAGCGACTGCAAGCCAGCCAAGGCGAAACGGCCGACGTCGACCTGGCCGCCTCGGGTGTCGCCGAGAGGGATGCCGTCGTAGGCGACAAGCGTGTGCGAGGCGCTGAACCCGCGCACCGCCACCGTTTTCAGCCCGCCGGCACCGCCGTAGTCACGCACCGTCACGCCGGGCAAGCGCCCCAGAGCATCGGCCACGGAGGTCAGGCCCTGACGACGGAAATCGAGCGTGTCGACCTGCTGCACCCAGCCCGACGCCTGCGCAGCGCGGCGCTCGGTGACAGAGGCGGCGGACAGCCTCACCGTGTCGGGCAAGGCCGTCGGCCCTGCTCCCCACGACGAGGCGCACAGGCACACAAGTCCCACGGCGGTGAGACAGCGACGACACGCAGACTCTTGCATCTTTTCGGATTTTTCTCGTAGCGCGGCACCCTCTTCCTCGAAAGGGCGCACGATTTGTCGGTGACAGCAACGGCAGGTCTTCTGACTTACTCCTGCAAACACGCCTTCCCGGTTGAACCAGAAAGCCAACCAGTGGCCGAAACGTAGTGTCTGCAATCAAGGGAGCTCACAGCAGCGGGACTGTCCGGGAATTGCACCCGGTTCCCTCTTCGTCGGACGGCGCAACCGTCGCCCGAACCGATGCGGGAGCAAAGATACGCAAAGGCGGGCGCCGGGGCAAGAAAAAAAGCATTTTTCCGCGTCAGGCGGGGACAGCGGCGTGCGTTTTCGTCACCGCGCCCACACCGTGAGCCGCTGCGGGGCGAGTTTCCGTCGCAGTGACAGGATTTTCTGTCAGCCGGATAGAAATTCTTGTCAGCCGTCCCGTTTTTCCTGCCAGCCGTCCCGCAAATTTTGTCGGCCGGACAGGCTGTCCCGGAGAGCAAGCCTGCGCTGTTCGCTCAGGGACGGAACCACAGGACTGGCTCAACGCGGACCGAGACGACACGAAAAAAAAGAGCCGCCCGGATTCACATCCAAGCGGCTCGGTACAAGTTGTGTATAAACAACTTTTTATGTCACTGACCGCCTAAATTCACATTCCAGCGGCAGCTTTCACTCTATTAATATCCTTTTGCTTCTTTATCGTAGCGCCTTTCGGCGATATCTGTTGTCTTTTAAGCGTCGATATTGGCGTAATGTGCATTACGCTCGATGAACTCGCGGCGCGGGCCGACGTCGTCGCCCATCAGCATCGAGAAGACGTAGTCGGCGTCGGCGGCATTCTCGATCGTCACCTGCTTCAAGAGGCGCGTCTCGGGGTTCATGGTCGTCTCCCAAAGCTGTTCGGCACTCATCTCGCCCAGACCTTTGTAGCGCTGGGTGGTGATGCCGCTCTCCATGCCGTCGCCGTATTTCTCAATGAAGCGCTGACGGTCGGCGTCGGTGTAGCAGTATTCCTCAACCTTGCCCTTCTTGCAGCGATAGAGCGGCGGCGTGGCGATATACAAGTAACCGTCTTGAATGATCTGGGGCATGTAACGATAGAACAACGTCATGATGAGCGTGTCGATGTGCGAGCCATCGACGTCGGCGTCGGTCATGATGATAATCTTGTGATAGCGCAGCTTGTCGATATTGGCCTCCTTGCTGTCTTCGCCCAAGCCGAAACGGACGCCGAGCGCCTGGATGATGTTGTTGACTTCGTCGCTTTCGAATGCTTTGTGCCACATGGCCTTCTCGACGTTCAGGATTTTTCCGCGCAGCGGCAGGATGGCCTGCGTGGCACGGCTGCGCCCCGTCTTGGCCGAACCGCCGGCCGAGTCCCCCTCGACGAGGAAGAGTTCGCAGACGGCGGGATCCTTCTCCGAGCAGTCGGCCAACTTGCCAGGCAGACCGCCGCCCGACATGGGGCTCTTGCGCTGCACGCTCTCTCTGGCCTTGCGGGCAGCCACACGGGCCGTCGCGGCCAAGATTACTTTGTCGACAATGAGCTTGGCTTCCTTCGGATGTTCTTCCAAGTAATATGTGAGCGCCTCGCCGACAGCTTGGTTCACCGCACCGGTGACTTCGCTGTTTCCTAATTTCGTTTTTGTCTGTCCTTCGAACTGTGGCTCAGCTACTTTGACCGAAATCACGGCCGTCAATCCCTCGCGGAAGTCCTCGCCTGTGATTTCGACCTTCGCCTTTTCGAGTTGTTTGGCGGCCGTCTCCTCGGCATACTTCTTCAACACGCGGGTGATCGCTTGGCGGAAGCCGGCGAGATGGGTGCCGCCCTCGATGGTGTTGATGTTGTTGACGTAGGAATGGATGTTCTCGCTGTACGACGTGTTGTACATGATGGCGACCTCGATGGGCACTCCCTGCTTTTCGGTGTTGAGGTAGATGACATCATCGAAGAGATGGACGCGGCTGGAATCAATGTAGCGCACAAACTCACGGAGGCCGTCTTTCGAATAGAAGACTTCGTGCCGCGTGTTGCCCTCGTCGTCGGGGCGGAGGTCGGTGAGCGTGATGGTGATGCCGGCATTCAGGTAGGCCAGTTCACGCATTCGGTTGGCCAGGATGTCGTACTTGTATGTCGTGACGGTGAAGATGGTCTCGTCAGGCCAGAACTGCTGGCGCGTGCCGCGCTTGTCGGTTTCGCCCACCACCTTGACGGGATAGAGCGGGTGACCTTTGGCGTATTCTTGCTGGTAGATCTTTCCATCGCGGAACACTTGCGAAATCATCCGCTTAGAGAGCGCGTTGACGCAAGAAACACCCACGCCGTGCAGACCGCCGGAAACTTTATAGGATCCTTTGTCGAACTTTCCGCCCGCATGGAGCACAGTCATGACAACTTCGAGCGCCGAGCGGTGTTCCTTTGGGTGCATGTCGACCGGTATGCCTCGGCCGTTGTCCTGTACGATGATGGAGTTGTCCTCACAGATGGTCACTTCGATATGGGTGCAGTAACCGGCCAACGCTTCGTCGATGGAGTTGTCCACGGTCTCGTAAACGAGGTGGTGCAGACCCTTTTCGCTGATGTCGCCGATGTACATGGCCGGACGCTTGCGCACAGCTTCCAAGCCTTCGAGGACTTGGATGTTGCTCGCCGAGTAAGATCCGGCTGTCTTCCTTTCTTCTTCCATATAAGGGTTTTGAGCTTTCTAACGGTTTAATCCGAGCAAAGATACATATTTCTGGCGAAACGGACGAATTATTCGGGGAGAAAGACGACGCACGCGCCGAATGCGGGACAGGGCAAGGAAACCACGGGAAAAGCGACGAACAGGCGTCCTCGGGCGGGCGGCGGAACGGACGTGGCCGCACATCTCCGGAACAGGCGGACACGAACGAGCGGGGCTGAAACCGTGATGGTCTCAGCCCCGCTCGTTTAACCCCTCAAAGCCTTACGCCAACTTCTTGACGTGAAGCATCAAGCCAGACTTGATGTTCGAAGCTTTGTTCTTGTGAATGATGTTCTGCTTAGCCAGTTTGTCGAGCATAGCCTGCACTTTGGGGAGCAGCTCTTCGGCTGCGGCCTTCTCAGTCGTTGCGCGGAGTTTGCGAACGGCGTTACGCATGGTCTTGGCGTAGTATCTATTGTGCAGTCTGCGTGCGGCGGTCTGACGAATTCTCTTTTCAGAAGATTTGTGGTTTGCCATTTTATTCTTGTTTCTTTTATTGAGTAGCCCATAGCGGAATCGAACCGCTCTTTTGAGAATGAAAATCTCACGTCCTAACCGATAGACGAATGGGCCAGCCTTCCAAACAAGCTGAAAGCCTCTCGGCGCTTGTTTGCGAGTGCAAAAGTAGGACATCCTGCTGACATGGCAAAATGTTTCGATAAAAAATTTTGTTTTTTTGCTTTTCGAGTCTTTCGGCGCGCACTTTCCGGCGCTTTGGCGTATCTTCGCGTGAGGTTGGCCGGCCTGCCGGCAAAAACAGATAGGCTGACCGTTCAGACGAGACGGCTGACAGGAAGAACGGAACGGCTGACAGAATTTTCTGGACGGCTGACCGTTTCGCCCGACCGCCGACCAGGAGAGGCGGAACGCCCAACCGGCAAAACGGCCACGGCTGCCGGCACATCGTGCCCGACGAAAAAATTATGCTGACAAGTTCGAGAGGACTGGTGCTACGCACCCTTAAATACAAAGACGACGAGAACATCGTCGACGTCTACACAGAGGACGAAGGCATGGTGTCGTTCCTCGTCCGTGTGTCGGCCTCACGGCGCGCGGCGGTGAAGTCGCGCCTTTTCCGTCCCATGGCGTTGCTCCACGTGGAGTGGGACAAGAAGCCTAATGCCCGGCTGGCGCGCATCAAGGCCGCCCGGCCCGACTACATCGAAACGTCAGTCCCCTACGACCCCTACAAGACGAGCATCGCCCTCTTCCTCGCCGAATTTCTCCACCTCGCCCTGCGTGAGAACCCGCCCGACCGTCCGCTCTTCGCCTACCTCCGGGCGTCCGTGGTCTGGCTCGACCTCTGCCAGCGCTCCTTTGCCAATTTCCACTTGGTATTCCTGTTGCGCATGACGCGCTTCCTGGGCATCTACCCCAACCTCTCGGAACGCGGGGCGGGGCGATACTTCGACCTCGAAACGGGACAGTTCACCACGCAGGCGCCCCTGCACAGCCACTTCCTGATGCCGGCCGACGCGGCGCGCCTCCCGCTGCTCATGAGGATGAACTACGACACAATGCACCTCTTCCGCTTCGGCCGCGAAGAACGGCAGCGCCTCCTCACGGCCTTGAACGACTACTACCGGCTCCACCTGCCAGCCTTCCCCGACTTGAAGTCGCTCGACGTGCTGCATGAAATTTTTTCGTAAACCGCAGGAAAAAAACGGGCCGGGAGTGTAACATTCCGGCCCGCCGTGTCTCTAAGTGGGTAGACAGCGATAAAAATACGAACAATAACCTCAAAAACTCCAAGCCTTATGATGGACTTCATCACCACGCCGCTGACCACGGCCATCGTCTTCTACTTCATCTACCGTCTCTTCGAGCTTTTCGTGCGCCGCTCCGAACGCATGATGTACATCAGCAAGATGCGCGACAACTGCCCTGCCAACCTGCACCTGCCCGACCTCTGGCCGCGACGGATGGGCAGTTTCTCCGCCCTGCGGGCCGGATGCCTCATCCTGGGCCTCGGCCTCGGCCTCCTCGTGGCTTTCTTCATCAACGCGATGGCTCTTCCGGGATTTACCAGCGGCGAGACCTCGTGGGAGATGCGACAGGCCGTCGGCACCGTCTACGGCGCCTGTGTGCTCATCTTCGGTGGGGCGGGCCTCATCGTCTCTTATGCCGTCGAGAACCACAGCGACAAGAAGCATACCGAAAGCAGCCAGCACGACGAGCCAGCCCACGAGCCGGACGAAACGACACATTAATATATTAAGCCCGCTGCACGATCACCGATCAACCCGTCCACGAACCCCAGCAAGACCCACCGAACGATGACTGAGGCCGCCCGCATCCAAGCCATCCTGGCCGGACACACGGAGGAGTATGCCTACTTCCTCGACCGCTATGCCGACGCCATCCACCGCATGGTGGCGGGCATCGTGGACTGCGCCGAGGACGCCGAAGAGGTCACACAGGACGCCTTTATCCGTGCCTACGAGAAACTGCCGACGTTCAGGGGCGACTGCCAGTTCTCGACGTGGCTCTACCGCATTGCCTACCGCCTCGCCCTGCGCTGCGCGAGGAAGCCACGGCGTGAACTGCTCTTCGACGGCGAGGAAGCGCTCGACGCGCTGGGCGACGAAGTCAGCCTGCCCGTCGACTCCATGGCCGAAGCCGACGACGACCAAGTGGAACGCCTGCGCGAGACCATCGGCCACCTGCGCCCGGAGGAGCGAACCCTGCTCCTGCTGGCCTACGACGAGGAACGGCCCACGGCCGAAATTGCCGCCATCATGGGCCTCAGCGAAGGCAACATCCGAACACGGCTGAGCCGCTTACGTAAAAAACTTTTCTTACTTTTGAGCCATGAACCCGAAAATCCCAGAACTCCGGCAAAAAGCCCTCAGGCGCGCCCTCACGCCTGAGAAGCGGCTTCCGAGCAACTTCGCCCACCAGACCATGAAGCGCATCGCCGCTGAGCAAGAGGCGGCCGAGCGGCGGCGCCAGCGCTGGGCGGCCGTTGCCGCGGCCGTCGTCGTGCCCGCAGCGCTCGGCATCCTCGGCTGGATGTTCGGACCGGCTTGCGCGGAAAGCCTCAGGGCGTCCCTGCCCGACGCGGCCAGCCTCGCGCCATGGCTGCCGGTGGGTTTGGCGTTCGCCCTGCTACTCGTGTTCGACGCATGGCTCTCGCACCGTCGGCGGGGACATCGCCCGTGAGGAGCGGACGGCTGACAGCAAAAACGGGCCGGCTGACAGGATTTCCTATCAGCCGGCCCGTTTTTCCTATCGCACTGACCGTCAGGCCGCGCCGGGCAACGAGGGGTCAGTCATCGACCACCGTGGCTTTCAGGATACGGATGTCCGTCACGGGACGGTCGTTGGCGTCGGTGTCTGCTTTTTGCATTTTCTTGATCACTTTCAGCCCCTCGACCACCTCGCCGAAAACGGTGTACTGCCCGTCGAGGTGAGGCGACCCGCCGAGCGTCTCGTAGTCGGTACGCACACTCGAAGGCAGTTCTTCGCCTTCGGGCAGGAATTGGGCGTCATACTCGAAAATCGGTGCCAGGATGCGTTGCGACATACGCTCACCCCAGACAATGTAGAACTGCGACCCGCTGCTGCGGCGCTCAGGATTGAGCCCGTCGCCCAGCCTCGCGGCCGCCAGGGCGCCACGCAGATGGTAGTGGCCGGGATAGCGGATTTCGGCCGGCAGGGTCTCGCCCTCCGATTTCTCGCCTAAGCGTTGCCCGGGCTTTGCCTGACGCGAGTCGGGGTCGCCCGCCTGCACCATGAAGCCCTCGATGACACGGTGAAAGAGAATGCCGTCGTAGAAACCGCTACGCACGAGGCGCAGGAAGTTGTCGCGATGGATCGGGGTGTCGTCATAGAGTGCCACGACGAACGTCCCGGCAGTGGTCTCAAAGCGGACACGCTGGCGGGTGTCCTTGGCGCCGGCCGCGAAAGCCGCGATTGAAGTACAAGTCATGGCAAAAAGGATGAACAGGGTCAGTAATCGTTTCATGATATGTCAGATCAGGTTTGCCGTATTGTAGTAATTGGGGTCAACGTCGGGCTCATCGGCTGGCGTCACCCGGGCCGCCTTTTCCTCGCGACGGCGGGCGTAACGGCTGACACTGAGAATCATGCCGATGTAGACGCAACTCATCAGCGTCGACGTACCGCCGCGACTGATGAGCGGCAGGGGCTGGCCCGTCACCGGCATGATGCCGACGGCCACCAGCATGTTCATCACGGCCTGCACGACGAGCAACAGCGCCAGCCCCATGATGAGAAACGCGGGGAAATTATGCTCGCAACGGCTCGCTATGCGACCGGCACGAAACAGCAGGACGATGTAGAGGAAAACGACGATGGCCGCGCCCCAAATGCCCATCTCTTCGATGATAATAGCGAAAATGAAGTCGGAAAAAGCTTGGCTCAGGAAGTCTCGTTCGACGGAATTTCCAGGCATTTTCCCCACCACGTTGCTCGTTGCGATGGCGATGTGGGCATGGGCGATCTGGGCGTCCTTGTCTATGTCGAACTCCTCGGGAGCCACTTCCTTCGACATCTCGCCGTGCGTTTCGACGCGGTTCACCCACGTCGAGAGGCGGTGGAGCCCCGGAAGGTCGTAGACGGCGCTCTCCTTGTCGCTCGGAAGGCACTTGACAAGCATCACGGCACTGGCAGCGAAGAGCACCAGCACACCGAGCAACTTGCCCAACTGGATGAGCGAAACGCGCCCGACAAACATCATGATGAGCACCACACCGAAGAGAAGAACGGACGTAGAGAGATTTTCAGGGAAGATAAGGGCACACATGATGCCCGCCGTAATCAGCACCCACTTGAACGCCCGACGGTCGGCGCCGTCGTCGTTCTGGAGCGACGCAAGGATGAGGGCAGTGGTCACGACGGTGACGCCTTTGCCCAATTCGAGCGGCTGAAACTGGAAACCGAAGATGGGAATGGCACGCGATGCCCCATTGACCATGGCGCCATAGAGCGACGTGAACAACAGAAGGGCATACGTGGGCACCAACAAGAGGATGGGAATGAGCTTGAAGTAACGGCAAGGCACGTTGTGTATGCCGACGACGATGAGCGTCCCGACGCCGAGGAAAACGGCCTGCTTGATGAGCGGGCTCCAAAAACTGCCCGATCCGTACGTCAACGTGCTCGCCGCACTGTACACCTCAATCAACGAGATGATGCAGAGAAAGAAGAACACGACCCAGACTACCCGGTCGCCCTTGAATGCGTTTTGAATTTTCTTCATGGCTGCATGTGTTGACTGTAACTGGTTTCCATGCCATGCACAAGACTCTTGAACTGGCAACCGCGGTCTTCCATGTTGCGGAAAAGGTCGAAGCTGGCGCAACAGGGACTCAGCAAGACGGTGTCGCCCTCATGGGCCAGCCGACGGCAGGCCGCCACGCAATCGGCCATCGAGTGGGTGTCGGCCACAGGGAGACCGATCCCGTCGAAAAAGTCGTGCAGTTTCTTGTTGTCGACTCCGAGGTAAACAAGCGCGCGGCATTTCTGCTCGACAAGCGGCCGGATTTCATTGTAGTCGTTCCCCTTGTCCTTTCCGCCGAGGATGAGGACAACGGGCGTCGTCATGGCTTCGAGCGCATAGTAGCAGGCGTCGACGTTCGTCGCTTTCGAGTCGTTGACATAGGTCACGCCGCCAACCGTAGCCACACGCTCCAAACGGTGTTCGACACCGGGGAAACTGGACAAGCCTTGGCGTAACACGTCATCAGGCAGGCCGATGGCCTTGGCGGCCATGGCGGCGGCCAGCTCGTTGCGCAGGTTGTGCTTGCCGCGCAAGGAGAGTTCGGCACAAGGCATCCGGAACGGCGCTGGCTGTTCCAGGACGAAGTCGGCTCCGTCGGCGTATGCCGCCACGCCGCGCCCGGGCACGTCGGCAAAGGGGAGGATGCGGCTGGCGGTGTCATACTTTGCCAGCTCACGGCCTATGTGGTCGTCATCAGCCCAATATATAAATGTGTCGGCGGCTGTCTGGTTGCGGAGAATGCGCATCTTTGCGTCGACGTAGTTCTGCATCTTATAGTCGTAGCGGTCGAGGTGGTCTGGCGTAATGTTGAGCAGAACGGCCACGTTAGCCCGGAAATCAAACATGTCGTCAAGTTGGAACGAAGACAGCTCGATGACGTAATTCTCGTGCGGCGTTTCGGCCACTTGAAGCGCCAGGCTGTGCCCGATGTTGCCAGCAAGGCCCACGTCGAGGCCGGCGGTACGACAAAGGTGGTAGATGAGCGACGTGGTCGTCGTTTTGCCGTTGCTCCCGGTGATGCAGATCATACGGGCATCCGTGTAGCGTCCAGCAAATTCAATCTCGCTGATGACGGGAACCCCTTTCCGGCGAAGTGCCGCCACCATCGGGGCCGTTTCCGGTATGCCGGGGCTCTTGATTGCCTCATCGGCATTGAGAATGAGCGCCTCGGTGTGGCGCCCCTCTTCCCACGTGATGCCACGGGCGTCGAGCTGTGCCTTATACTCCGGCTTGATACGCCCCATGTCCGAGACAAACACCTCGAAACCTTCTTTCTGAGCCAATATCGCAGCACCAACCCCACTCTCGGCTGCTCCCAAAATGACTATCCTTGACATATGATTATCATTCCTTTCGTTCGTAATTCTTTATCGTATTTTCAACGTGATGATTGTTGCGGCGGCCAAAATAATGGTAGTGATCCAGAAGCGCACCGTTATTTTCGACTCGTGCCAAGCCCCATGCGGCCAGTTCTTGAGCAGGTAGCGGCAATCCGGGTCAAGCTGTGAAGGCAACACCCGGAAGTTGTCGTGAATCGGCGTCCGCTTGAAGATGCGCTGACGCACTCCCCGCCGTTTCCCGAGCTTGAAGAACTCCACTTGAAGTATCACACTGAGACTTTCGACAAGGAAGATGCCGCAAAGGATCGGTATGAGCAATTCCTTGTGGACTATGATAGCCAGCACGGCGATAATGCCACCAATCGTCAGCGAGCCGGTGTCGCCCATGAACACTTGGGCAGGATAGGCGTTGTACCAGAGAAAACCGATGAGCGCACCGACAAACGCCGAACAGAATATGACGAGTTCCTGCGAACCGGGAATATACATGATGTTCAGGTAGCTGGCAAACTCTATGTGGCTCGACACATAAGCCAGCACGCCGAGCGCGATGCCGATGATGGCAGAGTTCCCGGCAGCCATGCCGTCCATGCCGTCGTTCAGGTTGGCACCGTTCGACACCGCCGTGATGACAAAGATAGTCACCAGCACAAAGACGACCCAACCGGCTTGCCGTTGATACGGTCCCATAAACCCGACAAGGTCAGCATAGTCAAAGTTGTTGTTCTTGACGAAGGGGATGGTCGTCTTAGTGGACTTGACAGTCTCACTCTTATGCACGATTTCCGTAGTGGCGCCATTGCGCTGCATCTCGACGTTCTCGCGGATCACGGCATCGGGACTGTAATACAGGGTCAAGCCCACGACAAGCCCGATGGCGACCTGGCCCACGATCTTATACCGGCCGGGAAGACCGTCCTTGTTCTTCTTGAAATTCTTGATATAGTCGTCAAGGAAGCCCAGCAGACCGAGCCAGACGGTCGTAACGAGCATAAGAATCATATAAATGTTACGCAAGCGCCCCAGCAGAAGGCAAGGCACAAGGATAGACACAATAATTATAATGCCGCCCATCGAAGGCACGTTCAGCTTCTGCACGCCGAACGGGTCGACCTTGGCATCGCGCTGCACCTCACTCACATTGTGCCGCTTCATCCACCGGATGAAGTATTGGCCAAACCAAGCCGACACCATCAGTGCCAGCATCAAGGCCAGCAGCGAACGGAACGAGATGTAGGACCACATGCCCGAGCCGGGCACTCCGAATTGTTCCAAGAAACGGAATAAGTAGTATAACATGGCTGTCTGTTATTCGTTATAGGTTAGGTCTTTGGACGAGAGAGGTGTTCAAACCATCGGGGCCAATCCGAAGGCCGCGCGCAGTTCCTCGTGGTCGTCGAAATGATGCTTCACACCTTTCACCTCCTGATAGGGCTCGTGTCCCTTGCCTGCCACAAGGATGACGTCGCCAGGCTGCGCCATCATGCAGGCCGTGCGGATGGCCTCGCGGCGGTCGACAATGACGAGAGTCTTGCGACGCTGTTCCTCGTCGAGGCCGGCAAGCATGTCGTCAAGGATGGCTTGCGGCTCTTCAAAGCGTGGATTGTCGCTGGTGAGGATAAGGCGGTCGCTGCGGGTGGATGCCTCGCGCGCCATAAGCGGCCGCTTGCCTTTGTCGCGGTTCCCGCCGGCACCACAGACCGTGATGACACGGCCGCGCCCGTGAACAATCTCGCGAATGGCATCGAGCACGTTGACAAGAGCGTCGGGCGTATGGGCGTAGTCGACGATAGCGCTGTATCCTGCCGGGGCGCGCATGGCTTCAAACCTGCCATTGACGGGGCGCAGGTCGGAAAGCACGCGCAACACTTCGTCCGTCGGTTCACCCAGCATGACAGCGGCACCATAGACGGCCAAGAGATTCGACACGTTGAAGCGACCGACAAAATGGACGCTCACCTCGCGGCCGTCGATGCTGAGGAGCATACCTTCGATGCTTTCTTCGAGAGTACGTCCCTTGAAGTCGGCCGCCGTCCGGGTGGAGTAGGTGCGCACGGTGGCCTGTGTGTTCTGCACCATGACCATGCCGTTCCTGTCGTCTGCGTTGGTGATGGCGAAAGCCCCCTTTCCGAGACTGTCGAAAAAGGCTTTCTTCGCGTCACGATAGTTCTCAAACGTCTTATGATAGTCCAAATGGTCGCGCGTAAGGTTCGTGAAAATACCGCCAGCGAATTCAAGCCCACCGATGCGTTTCTGATGAATAGCATGTGAGCTACACTCCATAAAAGCGTAGTCACAGCCCGCAGCCACCATGCGTGCGAGTAGTTCGTTCAGCGTGACAGGGTCGGGCGTCGTATGATCCGCAGGAACTGCCTCGCCGTCTATGTAATTGCAGACCGTCGAGCAGAGCCCGCACTTGTAACCAAGCTTTCGAAAGAGAGTATAGAGCAGCGTGGCTATCGTTGTCTTTCCGTTCGTGCCCGTCACTCCCACCAGTTTCAGGTGGCGAGAAGGATCGCCGAAGAACGTCGTGGTCACGGGACCGACGGCTTCTTCCGTGTCGGCCACACGGACGAATACGACACCTTCCGCGACGTATTTTTCTACCGCTGCGTCCAGCAAGACGGCCGCAGCGCCGAGAGAAACTGCCGCAGCGATGAAGTCATGGCCGTCTACTTGCGTTCCTTTCACGGCTATGAAGAGATTACCGGGCTTCACTTTGCGCGAATCGGTGCATACGCCCGTGATTTCTACGTCGGCCCCGTTCACGACTTCAAGGGGCCTCACTTTTTTCAGGACTTCGGACAGTTTCATATCTTCTCTTTCTTATTGTTTAAGCATTGCGGATAGACTTCGCCGGAACGTGACGCTGACGCCCTTCGAAGAGGCAGGCCTGCTGACGGTCGTTCTGCTTTGCAGGAGTGCCGGACTGCTTCTTCACCGGAGTTTTGGGAGCAGCCGAATCGCTGCGAGCCTTTTGTCCGGTGGAGGGAGGCGTCACCGTGTCAACCGGTGCAGGCGGCGCGGGCCGCGGCTCGGCCTTACGGGCCTTGCGGTTGGCTTTCAGTTCAAGCTCAACGACCTGACCGGCAACGAGAGGCGAACCCGCCTTGATGCTCTGACGCGTCACGGCGCCGACACCGTTCAACTTCACGCGCAAACCAGCCTGTTCCAAGCAGAACACGGCATCACGGGCGCCCATGCCGACGACATCGGGCACACGACCTGTATCTTGCGGCATAGTGGCCAGATAGACTTTGCCGCCATGAGCGGCTGCTTCGCCCCAAGCCGCTTCGCCTGCTACGGCTTCGGGAGCTTCGAATTTCACACCCAACGTGCGCATCACGCGGACTGCGGCAGCGATGTCGCCGTCCTTCACCTCGGGTTCGGGAGCATGAACGGTGTCACGGGCAGCCGTGAGGTCGGGCCGCAGACGCTGCGCCATGATGGCCTCTGACACTTTTCGGAACACAGGCCCGCATTGCCCTCCGCCCGACGCCACACCGCGCTTGCGGATACACACGATGCAGGAATACTGCGGATTTTCGCTCGGGAAGTAGCCTGCAAACGACACGAAATACTCCGAAGCGAAACCGGCGCTCGTCCAGACCTGCGCCGTGCCGGTCTTGCCCGACACGTGGAAGAGTTTGTTGCCCGCGGCCTTGCCAAGGCCGATGCTGACTACCTGTTCAAGAATGGTTTGCAGGTTCTTCAACGTCGTGGGCTTACACATCTGCTCGCGTACGACTTCGACAGGATATTCGTGTACGACTTCGCCATTGCGCATCAGGCTTTTTACCAACCGGGGCCTTACCATCCGGCCTCCGTTGGCTATGCCGTTATAGAACATCAGGGTGTTGATCGGCGGTATCTGGCTTTCGTAGCCGATGCTCATCCATGCCAGTGCGGTCTTCGACCAGTTGCTGCCGTCTTCCTTAGGCCGGCGGAGGCGCGGGCGGGCATATCCGGGAATCGGAAGCTTCGTGTCTTCGGTGATACCGGTTCGATAGACGCCGTCAACGTACTTCCCGGGCTGATCATAGTAGAATTTGTCTATCAAGTAGCTGACACCGATGTTCGACGACACCTGCAAAATCTTCGGCACGGTGATTTCGCCATATCCGCCGCGGTGCCAGTTGTGATCGCGCATACGCCGGCCGTGCATCTCCATGATTCCGGACCCCGTGTTGACCCGAGTGTCCATATCGATATAACCGTCATCCATCGCTACCATAAAGGACACGGGTTTGAAGACTGACCCAGGTTCGGGAAGGTCGCTCACGGCGGCGTTGCGGACTTCCTTGTATTTTCCGTCCGCACAACGTGTCAACGAGGTCATGGCTTTGATGTCGCCCGTCGGCACCTCCATGAGGATGCAGATGCCCGAGATGGCTTCCAGCTCGGTGAGTTTGTCGTTCAGGGCCTGCTCACAGATATCCTGCATCCCGACATCGAGTGTCGTGACGACGTCATAACCGTCCTGTGCAGGCACGTCGATGATGTTCAGGTAGCGCCGGCGCACTTTCTGGCGGTGTGTCAGGCCGGGCTTTCCGCGCAACAGGGTGTCGAGCGACAGCTCCAAGCCAAAACGGGCGGTGTCCTTGCCGCCATACATCTCGCCGATCGTGCGGGCTGCCAGCGAGCCAAAAGGTTTCTTGCGTTGTTTGAACTCTTCTGCATGAAAGCCCCCGCGGTACGAAGGGAGCGAGAAATAAGGCAGGCGCTTCACCTCCTGATACTCGATGTACGAGATGCGTTTCGGATAGAGCAGCCAATGGTGGCTCTTCGCCGCACGGCCCTCGCGCAACAGGGAGCGGAACTTCTGCGGGTCGATGTCGGGGAACAGGCGGTGCATTCCGTCACAGATGCTGTCCATCTTAGCGTTCAAGAGGGAGTCGCGACGATGCTGGTCACGTATCCGCCGTAAACTGTCCTTCTCCCAGGACATGAAATCCATATATATCTTATATTCTGGCAGTGAACCTGCAAGGAGCTGTCCGTCTGCCGAATAAATGTTTCCGCGCTCCGGGTATATCTCGACACTGTCCTTGACGAAACGGTCGCTCACGGCCTCCCAATAATCACGTTCGAGAAACATGATGTGAGCCGCCTTGAACAAGACGAGCAGCCCCACCACGCCCAACACGACAGTGATCAGGAAGTACCTCGGCATGACCTTTTTACCAGGGAATTTCATAGTTGTTCGGTTCGCTTATATGGTTTAATTTTCATCTACGTCGAGCGTGTAGGGCGGCACGGTAGCCGTTTGCAGCGTACTGTCGTTCGTCGTGCGCAGGTAGTTCTCCACACTGCTGCGCCGTGTGAGTTCCATCAGCTCGCTCGACCGAGTGAGCGCCCTGTACTGTTCGTCGATGCGTTGCTTCTGCAAGGCATCGATTTCAAGCAGTTCCTGCTGGCTGGCGTAGCGATTGCTCACATAAACGATAATGAACGCCACGAGCATCAGGATGAAGAAGAACTGCCGGCGGAACCATGCGCCCGCCAGGATGTCGCCTCCGAGGATGCTTCGCAGCGACACGTCCACACGGTCGGGGTCTGTCTCCACCTCGGTGAACTTTCGGAGCGCCGCCCGGGCGTGCTCCTCATCGCTGAGGGGCTTTTTCGGTTCCTCAGCGGCCTGTTCAGGGCTTTCTGCGTCGACACGGGGCATCCCGTCGCCGGGTTCGTCGTGCCGGCGGCGTTTCCGGTCCATCATATCGGCATATCGTCTCATATCGTCATTCTTATTCGGATTCATCGGCAGTTTCCACGCGTTCGGCAATGCGCAGCTTGGCGCTCCGGCTGCGTGGATTGGCCTGTTGTTCAGTCTCGTCGGGCACGATTACACGGCTGTTGACGGGGCGCAAAGGTGAAAGGCGGTTGCCGAAGAAGTCTTGCTCGACCTTTCCGTCTACATTACCGGCCCGGACGTAGTTCTTGACCATACGGTCCTCTAACGAATGATAGGTCAGGACCACCAGCCGCCCGCCCGGGCGCAGCGCACCGACGGCGGCAGCGAGCAGTTCGTGGAGCGCATCGAGTTCGTGGTTCACTTCGATGCGGAGGGCTTGGAACACCTTGGCCATGTCTTTTTTTTCGCGGTCGCGACCGAGCAGCGGCCGGGCGATTGCGACGAGGTCGTCGACGGTCGCGACGGGCTTCTCGCGGCGGGCGCGCACAAGGGCGGCGGCCAGGCGGCGACCGGTGCGCAGTTCGCCGTAGAGGGTGAAGATGCGGGCCAGCGCGGCTTCGTCATAACGGTTCACGACGTCGGCTGCGGTCTGGCCGCTACGCACGTTCATGCGCATGTCGAGCGGGGCGTCAAACCGGAACGAGAACCCGCGTTCGGGGTCGTCGAAGTGGTGGCTCGACACGCCGAGGTCGGCCAGGATGCCGTCGACCGCGGGCACATCGTAGTAGCGCAACCAGTTGGCCAGATAGCGGAAGTTGCTCCTGACAAAGGTGAAGCGGTCGTCGTCGGGCACGTTGGCCAGCACGTCGAGGTCCTGGTCGAAACCGAACAGGCGGCCGTCAGGGCCAAGGCGGCGCAGGATCTCGCGGCTGTGGCCGCCACCGCCGAAAGTGACGTCGACATACGTCCCGCCGGGGCGGACGTCCAGTCCGTCCACACTGGCAGCGAGCAGGACGGGCACATGATAAGTGGGAGCCGTAGTCGTCATGAAGCTGATGGGGTTAAGAAGTTTTCCAAATCGGCGGCCACGTCGCCCATGAAGGGCAGTTCGTCGCCCTCGCCGGGCCAGAGTTCGATGGTCTCGTCCATCCCGACGAACACGACCTCCTGCCGGATATCCGCCATGCGGAGATAGCGCTTCGGGATGAGGAAACGACCCGACGCGTCGAGCGAGAAGACCTCGACGTCAGCCACGTAGCGGCGCAAGGTCATCCGATGGTCGGCGCGCCACAGGTCAAGCCGGCCACGCAGGTCGGCCACCTCAGCGTCCCACGCCGCACGCGGATAGACGGTCAGGCAGGGTTGGAACGCGTCGCGCTTGAGCACGAACTCCACCTCGTCGTTCCGCAAGAGCCTGCGGAACGGCGCCGGGAGGAAGACCCTGCCCTTTGCGTCCAGTTTTGCTTTGATCGTTCCCGTGAAGCGCATCGTCCTTTCGCTAAGAATTTCCAAAATTACGGCTTTTCCCCCACAATTCCCCACCAGTGCGGATATTTTTTTTCTCGCAGTTTTACCAAGTATGAAAACTTTCACCATAATCCACTGAAAGCCAAGCAAATAATGCAAACGTTAAAACCAAAAATCCGGAAAAGACGACGGGACACTCCACCACAGTCTGCGGCAGTCCGATCCCCGCGTCCAGCGTCCCCGTCACGACGCCCGGAAAATGCCCCCGGCTGCCCGCTGGGACAGTCAGGGCGACAGGAATTCCTGTCACTGCGACAGGAAATTCTGTCAGCCGTCCCGGGAAAAACGGTCAGCCATCCCGTTCCGGCGGGCAGGCTACACGGAAAAACAGCCCCCACAGCCCCTCCGCACACTATGGCGGCCCATATTCCGGGTCGGGACACCCGCTTTCGCGCCAGCTGTGGGCGGAAGTCAAAAAAAAGTCGTACTTTTGCCCACAACTCCCCGGGCAACCACAGGGAAACACTCAATAAATAATATACGAAACGATGAATTTTGTTGACGAACTCAGATGGCGCGGCATGGTGCACCAGCTCATGCCGGGCACGGAAGAACTGCTTGCCCGCGAGCAGGTTACGGCCTACGTGGGCTTCGACCCGACCGCCGACTCGCTCCACATCGGGCACCTCTGCTCCATCATGATTCTGCGCCACTTCCAGCGTGCCGGCCACAAGCCCCTCGCCCTCGTCGGCGGCGCCACCGGCATGATCGGCGACCCCTCAGGCAAGAGCGCAGAGCGCAACCTGCTGACCGAAGAGGTGCTCCGCCACAACGAAGCCTGCATCAAGGAACAGCTGGGCCACTTCCTCGACTTCGACAGTGCAGCGCCCAACGGCGCCGAACTGGTCGACAACTACGACTGGATGCGCGACTTCACTTTCCTCGACTTCGCCCGCGAAGTCGGCAAGCACATCACGGTGAACTACATGATGGCCAAAGACAGCGTGAAGAAGCGCCTGAACGGCGAAGCGCGCGACGGGCTCTCATTCACGGAGTTCACCTACCAGCTCTTGCAGGCCTACGACTTCCTCCACCTCTACCAGACCAAGAACTGTAAGCTCCAAATGGGCGGCTCAGACCAGTGGGGCAACATCACCACGGGCTCCGAGCTCATCCGCCGCACCCTCGGCGGCGAGGCCTACGCCCTCACCTGCCCCCTCATCACCAAGAGCGACGGCCGCAAGTTCGGCAAGACCGAGAGCGGCAACGTCTGGCTCGACAAGCGCTACACCACGCCCTACAAGTTCTACCAGTTCTGGCTCAACGTCGGCGACGACGAAGCCGCCCGCTACATCAGGATCTTCACCTCGCTCCCCAAGGACGAGATCGACGCCCTCATCGCCGAACACTCGACCGACCCGGGCCGCCGCCTGTTACAGAAGCGCTTGGGCGAAGAGGTGACCTGCATGGTCCACAGCCGCGACGACTACGACATGGCCATCGAGGCGTCGAACATCCTCTTCGGCCGTTCGACGCGCGAGAACCTCGAACACCTCGACGAGGCCACCCTGCTGGCCGTCTTCGACGGCGTGCCCCGCTTCGAGGTCGCCCGCGACCAGGCCCTCGGCGTCAAGGCCGTCGACCTCCTGGCCGGCACCACGCAGTGCTTCGCCTCGAAAGGCGAGATGCGCAAGCTCGTGCAGGGTGGCGGCGTCAGCCTCAACAAGGAGAAGCTCGAAACGCCCGACCGCCTCATTGAGAGCGCCGACCTCCTGGCCGGGAAATACCTGCTCGTACAACGCGGAAAGAAGAACTACTTCCTTCTCACCGTGAAGTGACCCTCGCTGGCCCACAAGCCACACCGACCATACAAGAGGCGCCCGGACTTTGACAGTCCGGGCGCCTCGCTTTTCAAAAAGGCACAAAGGCCGTTCACTCGTTGCGAACGACGTCGGCGGGGTCGTCGTTCATCACACGGCGCACCTGCCAGAGCACCACCGCCACGACGAGCGCAAGCACCATGGCCAAGACGGCCACGCCTTGCAGCCAGCCCACCTCGACGCGCTCCGTATAGGCTTTGAGCCATTCCGTCATGGCATACAGCCCCACGGGATAAGCCACAACAGCCGCCAAGAGGCTCACGCCCACATAACCGCCCAGATAATGCCGCGCCAGCAACCAGAAGTCCGCGCCGTAGATGCGGCGGATGGCAATGCTGCGACGGTGCATCCGCATGGTGTACATCGACATCGACACCACGCCGAACAGCGTGATGAGCACCGATCCCACCATCAGCATTGAGAAGAGGCGGAAATAGCGCAACTCCTTCTCATAATACGTGCGGATATACTCGTCGAACGACGTCACCTCCACGCGATCCTCGGGCACTTCAAACTTTTTCAGCACCCCAGCCACGGCCTGCTCGGCCTCCGCCCGCATCCCCGGCTTGTACTTCACGTAGATGGCGGAGCG
>DVNY01000138.1 GCA_018714085.1 Candidatus Caccomonas pullistercoris | reverse complement strand
GTCTCGAAGCCAAGCGGCACCGACGCCGTTCCTTCGCGGTCCGCAAAGAGATAGCGTGTCCCTGCGTCCGCATAGAGGCGGCCCATCGTGCTGCGTCCCGCCGGTACGTACCATGTCCCGCCGTCCATTTTGTCCACCAACAGCGTCGGGTGCGGCTCATGGGCGTCAGCTTGTTGCCTCAGTTTCTCATAACGCTGCTCGACGGCGGCAAAGAGGGAGTCCGCGCGCTCCCCACATCCGAACAGACGGCCGTAAAAGCGCATCCATTCGGCCCTGCCCAGGGCCGAAGTCTCGGCGTAGTCGGCGCATTCGATGAGGGGGATACCTGCCTTTTCCAGTTGCCCCTGCCCTCCGCTTTCATAGGGCGAGGCCAGCAGTGCGTCGGGGTGCATGGCAAACAGGCGTTCGGCGTCGGGCGTCATCGAACTGCCTGCGTCGGGCAGGCGTCCGGCGGCGAGTTCGTCGCGCACTCCGCCGTGCAGGGCGTATTGGCTGTCGCAGAGGCCGGCTACAGCACCAATCTTGCCGAGGTCATAGAGCAGGGCACAGTGGACGGTGGAGAAAACGATAGCCTGTTGCAAAGGGACACGAACGACGGTGCCTTCGGGCAGGCCGCCCGGTTGCGGGCGGTTTCGGTCGATGAGCACGTAGCGTCGGAGTTCCTTCCCTTTGTGCCACGGGTCGGCTACGGCGACAAGCGTGAAGCTGTCGGCTTCGACCATTGTCAGGAGTGAGGCGTGATTGAGGCGGACCGTGTCGGCGTCGACAGTTGCCGGCTTGTTTCGCTGTCCGCAGGCGGCCAGCGTCAGGGCCAGTGCGGCCACGATGAATGGGGGCGTGTGCATGGGCGGCGGCTTAGTGGATGGCGGGGATACCCGTGGCGAGTTCGTCGGTGGTGATTTCGCCCGCCACGCTGGCGTTCATCAGTCGTTCCACTTCGTCCGTGCTGTAACCGTGCCCGAGCAGGACCATGAGTTTCGTCACCATGCTTTCGAGTGTGCTGTCATATCCGTTGATGACGCCGGCTTCGAGAAGTTGGAGCCCGGTTCCGTAGCGGCGCATCTCGACCGTGCCGAGCGAGCACTGCGTGATGTTGACGAGGATGACGCCCTGTTTGCGCAGCGCTTTCAATTGGTCAACAAGCCACGGCTCCTGGGGGGCATTGCCGGCCCCGTAGGTTTTCAGGATGAGCCCTTTCAGACCCTTGACGCGGACGACGTGTTCCACGAAGTCGCGCCTGATGCCCGGGAATAGGGTGAGGATGAGCACGTTTGTGTCGACAAGATAGTGTGGCTTGAACGGGCGTGCCGGGTCGGGACGGCGGATGAGTTGGCGCTCATAGCGGATGTGGATGCCGGCGGTGGCCAAAGGGGGGAAGTTATACGAACGGAAAGCGTTGAAGCCCTCGGCGTTGATTTTCGTGGTGCGGTTGCCGCGCATGAGCTTATTTTCGAAGAAAAGGCATACTTCCGGCACTATGGGGCGACCTTTTTCGTCGCGTGCGGCTGCTATTTCGATGGCTGTCAGCAGGTTTTCCTTCCCGTCGGTGCGCAGCTGGCCGATGGGCAGTTGCGACCCCGTGAAGACCACGGGCTTCGACAGGTTTTCGAGCATGAAGCTCAGGGCCGACGCTGTGTAGGCCATGGTGTCCGTGCCGTGCAGCACGACGAAACCGTCATACTGTTCATAATGGTCTTCGATGATGTGCACGATCTTCTGCCAGTCGCATGGAGTCATATTGCTCGAATCGATTGGCGGGTCGAACGATTGCGTGTCGATGCGGTAGCCGAAGCGTTTCAGCTCAGGCACATGGTGGCGCAGCTGTTCCCAGTCGAAGTTTTCGAGTGCGCCGGTCTCGGGGTTTTCCATCATTCCGATGGTACCGCCAGTATATATAATGAGTATGGACGGAACGAGGGTCGGTGTGTTCATGCCGACAAAGATAGCGAAAGGCGAGCGACGAGACAAGGGAAAGCCCCGCTTTTCCGTCGGCTCGGACGAGCCGCATCCTGTCTTCGCAGGGCAAAGATAGGAAAAGGCGGTAGGCAAGGCCGGAGAACGCCCCGCTTTCTTCTTGGTTAGCCCCCCCGGCGCCCTGCGTGGAAGGGGCATGGTTCGGGATGCCCGCGGGGCAATACGGAAGCAGTGACAGTTTTTACGGAAGCAGTGACAGTTTTTACGGAAGCAGTGACAGAAACTACGGGAGCAGTGACTGTTTTCTGCGGGTGGGCGTCTGTGGTGCGCTGTCGTTAAATTATATCAAAAAATGCCGGGCCGCTGTTTTTTTTGAAGCTCACGCACCTCGCAGTCGTGGTTATTTTCCGTAATTTTGTACCGGTAAAGGAAACGAAATAACTACTCATAAATAGTCTTATTATTATGAACTTCGTAACAAACGACAAACTTACCATCGTCGGCGCAGCCGGCATGATTGGTTCCAACATGGCCCAAACGGCTATCATGATGGGATTGACGCCTAACGTATGCCTCTACGATCCTTACGCTCCGGGCTTGGAAGGAGTGGCCGAGGAAATGTTCCACTGCGGCTTCGAAGGTGTTAATGTGACGTTCACGTCCGACATCAAGGAAGCCCTCACCGGTGCCAAGTATATCGTCAATTCGGGTGGCGCTGCCCGCAAGGCCGGCATGACCCGTGAGGACTTGCTCAAAGGCAATGCCGCCATCGCTGAGGAGTTCGGTAAGAACGTGAAACAGTATTGCCCCGATGTGAAGCACATCGTTGTGATTTTCAACCCGGCTGACATCACGGGCCTGATCACCCTCCTGTATTCCGGATTGAAGCCTTCGCAGGTGACGACGCTGGCCGCGCTTGACTCGACGCGTCTTCGCAGCGAGCTGGCCAAGCACTTTGGCGTAGCCCTCGACAGCGTGGAGAACTGCCGTACCTACGGTGGCCACGGAGAGCAGATGGCTGTGTTCGCTTCGACGGCCAAGGTGAACGGAAAACCGCTGATCGACATGATCGGTACGGACGCCCTCACGAAGGAACAATGGGCTGAAATTCAGCAGAAAGTGACGAAAGGCGGCGCCAATATCATCAACCTGCGCGGCCGTTCGTCGTTCCAGAGCCCTGCTTATGTCTCCATCGAAATGATTGGTGCCGCAATGGGTGGCAAAGCATTCCGCTGGCCGGCTGGTACGTATGTGTCGAACGACAAGTATGACCACATCATGATGGCTTGGGAAACTTCGATCACTGCCGATGGCTGCCACTGCGCCGCCCTGAACGGCACACCCGAGGAGCAGGCTGCACTCGACAAGAGCTACCAGCACCTGTGCGAACTACGCGACGAGGTCATCGGCCTCGGCGTCCTGCCTCCTATTTCGGAGTGGAACAAACTCAACCCGAACATCAAGTAAGAACGGGTCAACACGAGACATTCAGCGGGAGGACGCCAGACGGCAGTCCTCCCGCGTCGTTTTCGGCCGTAGGCGTCGCAGTGACACATGCCCGGTTTTGCGCGTTTGCAGTCGTTGTGCGCAATTCCATAAATCCACCACCATGCGATTTGAAGCCTTTGTCCAAATTCTGTGGCAGAATGTTTGTCTTGTGAACTTAATTCTTTATTTTTGCAACACACCTGTTTGTAAATCCTGTATCCCTTCCGGGGGCATCAGATAGAGAAACAATACGCATGAAAAAGCAGTTACGAAGTTCATTCAGTACGCAAGGTCGCCGCATGGCCGGTGCCCGCGCCCTGTGGGTGGCCAACGGCATGAAGCGCGAACAGTTCGGCAAACCCATCATAGCCATCGCCAATTCGTTCACCCAGTTCGTTCCGGGCCATACCCATCTGCACGACATCGGCCAGCTGGTGAAAAGCGAGATTGAAGCCCTCGGCTGTTACGCCGCCGAATTCAACACCATCGCCATCGACGACGGCATCGCCATGGGGCACGACGGGATGCTCTATTCCCTGCCCAGCCGTGACCTGATCGCCGACAGCGTAGAATATATGGTCAATGCGCACAAGGCCGACGCTCTCGTGTGCATCTCGAACTGCGACAAGATCACGCCGGGCATGCTCATGGCCGCCATGCGCCTCAACATACCGACCGTGTTCGTCAGTGGCGGACCGATGGAGGCCGGCACGTGGAAAGGGGAGAACGTTGACCTGATCTCGGCCATGGTCAAGGGCGCTGACACCAGCGTCAGCGACGAGGAACTGGCCGAAATCGAGAACCGAGCCTGTCCGGGTTGCGGCTGCTGCTCCGGCATGTTTACCGCCAACTCCATGAATTGTCTTACGGAGGCCTTGGGGCTTTCCTTGCCCGGCAATGGCACCATTTTGGCCACTCACGTGAACCGCACGCAGCTTTTCCGCGACGCCGCGAAGCTGATTGTAGAAAATGCGACGCGGTATTACGAAGAAGGCGACGAGAGCGTGCTCCCGCGCAGCATAGCGACGCGCGCTGCGTTCCTGAATGCCATGACGCTTGACATAGCGATGGGCGGTTCTACCAATACGGTGCTCCATCTGCTCGCCGTGGCACAAGAAGCCGGCGTCGATTTCACGCTGGCCGACATTGACTGTCTGAGCCGCCACGTGCCTTGCCTGTGCAAGTTGGCCCCTAACACGCAGAAGTACTCCGTCCAGGAGTGTAACCGTGCCGGCGGCGTGCTCGGCATCCTCGGCGAGCTGGCCAAGGGCGGCTTGCTCGACCTCGCCGTGCGCCGCGTCAACGGCGCCACGCTGGGTGAAGACATCGACCGGTACAGCATCCTGCGGCCCGAGCTCGACCCCGAGGCCGACCGAATCTATTACAGTGCGCCCTGTGGCCACTTCTGCAATCGGATGGGGCAGCACGCCACGCGCTGGCCGTCGCTCGACACCGACCGCGCAGCCGGTTGCATCCGCGACCTTGCCCATGCTTACAGCAAGGACGGCGGACTGGCCGTGCTTTACGGCAACATCGCGCAAGACGGTTGCGTCGTCAAGACTGCCGGCGTCGACGAGAGTATCTGGAAGTTCAGCGGACCGGCCCGCGTGTTCTGCTCACAGGAGGACGCTTGCGACGGCATCCTCGGCGGACGCGTCACCGCGGGCGACGTCGTGGTCATCACGCACGAAGGACCAAAGGGAGGGCCCGGCATGCAGGAGATGCTCTATCCCACGTCGTACATCAAGAGCCGTCACTTGGGCAAGGCTTGCGCCCTCATCACCGACGGCCGTTTCTCGGGTGGAACGTCCGGCCTGAGCATCGGTCACATCTCGCCGGAGGCAGCTGCGGGCGGAAACATCGGAAGGATTGTGGACGGCGACATCATCGACATCGACATTCCCGCGCGCAGCATTAACGTGCGCCTGAGCGACGAGGAACTGGCCGCCCGCCCCTTGGTGCCTGTCACGCGGCAGCGCCAAGTGTCGAAAGCCCTGCGTGCCTATGCCTCAATGGTGAGCTCGGCCGACAAAGGCGGTGTTCGCCTGATATGAGCCGGCTGACCGTAAAATACGGGTCGGCGACTAGAATTTACGGGTCGGCGACCAGGGAAAACTAGTCGCCGACTAAGAAAAACGGTCAGTGCTACCCCGTAGCGCAGCCGCCCCGGCTTCACTTTTCAATGTATAACGAAAAAACAGATATCCTATGTCGAAAGAAATACTTACTGGTGGGGAAATCCTGATGCGTTCGTTGGTGGCTCACGGTGTGACGACGCTCTTCGGCTATCCCGGCGGTGCCATCATGCCAGTCTTCGATGCGCTCTATGACTACCGCGACCGGCTGAACCACATCCTTGTCCGTCATGAACAGGGAGCCGTGCATGCCGCCGAGGGCTATGCCCGCGTCAGCCGCAAGGTGGGCGTGTGCCTCGTGACGAGCGGTCCGGGGGCGACAAACACCGTGACGGGCATCGCAGACGCCATGCTCGACAGTACGCCGCTCGTTGTCATCACAGGCCAGGTCGGCGCCTCGTTGCTCGGCACTGACGCCTTTCAGGAGTGTGACGTCGTCAATATGACGCAACCCATCTCCAAGTGGTCCTATCAGATACGCAGTGCCCGCGATGTGGCTTGGGCCGTGAGCCGGGCCTTCTACATAGCCAGCTCGGGCCGCCCGGGCCCGGTCGTGCTCGACTTTGCGAAGAACGCGCAGACCGAGGCGGTCGAATATGACCCCATTCGTGTCAATTTCATCCGTAGCTACGTGCCCGTGCCGCCTACGTCGAAAAGTTCGCTCGAAGAGGCCGCCGCACTCATCAACGCAGCCGAGCGGCCGCTCGTCCTCATCGGCCAGGGAGTCGAACTGGGCGGCGCGCAGCAGGAAGTGCGTGCGTTTATCGAAAAGATAGGCGCTCCCGCAGGCTGTACGCTGCTCGGCCTGTCCGCCCTGCCGAGCGATCATCCCCTGAACGTAGGAATGCTGGGTATGCATGGCAGCTTGGGCGCCAATACGATGACACAACGTTGCGACCTGCTCATTGCCATCGGCATGCGTTTCGACGACCGTGTGACAGGCAACCTCGCCACGTATGCCCGTCAAGCGCGGAAGATTCACTTTGACATCGATCCCGCCGAAGTGAACAAAAACGTGCCTGTCGACGTAGCCGTGCTCGGCAACTGTAAGGAAACGGTGGCCGCAGTGACAGAAATGGTGAAGCCGGCAGAACGTCCGGCGTGGAGGGAGGCGTTCCGTCCGTATGACGAACGCGAGGATACGCTCGTTATCCAACCCGAGATTCATCCTGCCTCCGGGCCGATCCGCATGGGCGAAGTGGCGCGTAAAGTATCGGAACACACGAACCACGAGGCAATCCTTGTGACCGACGTCGGTCAGAACCAAATGCTCTCGGCGCGCTATTTCAAGTTCAGCCGTCCGCTGAGCATCGTCACGTCGGGCGGAATGGGCACCATGGGATTCGGACTTCCGGCAGCCATCGGCGCCACGTTCGGCGCGCCTGACCGAACGGTCTGCCTCATTCTTGGCGATGGCGGATTCCAAATGACGATTGAGGAACTCGGCACCATCATGGAACAGGGCAGCCCCGTGAAAATCATCCTGCTCAATAATAATTATCTGGGCAACGTCCGGCAGTGGCAGGAGCTCTTCTTCAACCGCCGCTACTC
>DVNY01000013.1 GCA_018714085.1 Candidatus Caccomonas pullistercoris | reverse complement strand
TGGAGCTGTCGCGGGGACGGCCGTCGTCGGGATTCTCGTCGCCTGGTGGAATGATGCGTTCATGCTGCTGCGCATCCGTTCCCGGCTCATCAGCGCGTGGATGCTTGCCTTTGCGGCGGCATGTCCGTTCATGGCCGGTTGGGGCACGGCGCTCGTTCCGGCAGCTTGTGCGCTGGGGCTTTATTCATGCCTTTTCCGGGCTTACCAGAAGCCTCGCCCCGAGGCCGACGTATTCCACGCGTTTGTCTTTCTCGGCGTGGGGAGTTTCTTCTTCCCCCAGTGGCTCTACTTCGTGCCTGTCCTGTGGGGCGCCATGCTCGTGCGCTTGCGCGTTTACGGTCCCCGTGTTTGGTCGTCGGCCATTGTGGGACTGACGCTGCCTTACTGGCTTTACGGAGGTTATGCCGCGTGGCAGAACCGCTTTGACACGGCGTTCGGCTTCTTGTCTGCGTTGGGCGAATTCGCCGTCCCGGATTACGGGAGCGTCCCCCTGCCTGTCGCTGTCAGTTTCGGATTTCTCACGTTCTATGTCGTGATTGCCTCTGGCCACTTCAACCGCACGTCTTACAACGACAAGATCCGCGTTCGCATGTACCACCGGCTTCTGACGACGCAGGCGCTCCTCATGGCGGTGTTTCTCGCGGCTCAACCGCAGCACTACGCCGCGCTTTTCCCCCTCTACGTGTTGACGTCGGCGCCAATCGTCGGCCACTACCTGGCTCTGGCGCGCGGGTGGGGCATGAACGCTTGGTTCGTCGCTTCGCTGTTGTTGCTTGTCTCACTGACTGTGTTTAATCATCTTGCACCATGGATGCCCTTGTCGACTTTCTGATTCAGCACGGACAGCTGGGAATGTTCATCTCCGCCTTTCTGGCGGGCAGCATCCTGCCGTTCAGTTCAGAGGTGGTGATGGCGGCGCTCCAACTGGGCGGCGCCGACCCTTGGGGGCTTGTCTTGTGGGGTACGTTGGGCAACACGTTGGGAGGCCTGCTCAATTACGGCATCGGGCGACTGGGCCGGGAGGAGTGGATCACGCGTTTCGCCCGCGTCACGCCCGACAAGCTGGAACGCGGCCGACGGTGGGTGCACCGTTATGGCGCCTGGGGCGGACTGTTGAGCTGGGTGCCTGTTGTCGGCGAACTGATCACCGTGGCGATGGGCTATCTGCGTGTGGGCTGGCTGCCTTCCGTGCTGACCATCTTCGTCGGCAAGGGGCTGCGCTACTACGCCGTGGTGTTCCTCGTCTCTTTATATTAAATGTGTGAGTAATGAAGGAAATGCGACATCTCCCCCTATGGCTTTGCTTGCTCCTTGTGTGCTGCTTGACGGCGTGCCGAGGCGAGCAGGTGCCTGTCGGCGACCGGCCGGTCGTCGTGGTGAGCATCGAACCGCTGCGCTACTTCACAGAGCAGATAGCTGGCGACCGCATGCGGGTAGTGACGATGGTTCCGGGCGGCAGCAGTCCTGAGACTTATGAGCCATCGCCGCAACAGCTCGTCGACCTCGACAACAGCGTGGCCTACTTCCGTGTGGGCACACTCGGCTTTGAGCAGACGTGGATGGCCAAGTTTGTCGACAACGCGCCCGGCCTGAAAGTCTATGACACTTCGGAAGGCATCGACCCCGTCCGCGAGGATCGCCGTCACGCCGTGCGGATGGTCACCCTGACCGACCCGCACACTTGGACGTCGCCGAGCGGAGCCCGCGTCATTGCCCGCAACATCTGCCGCGCCCTCTGCGAACTCGATTCGGCCGGCGCGTCGGACTATCGGCGACGCCTTGACAGCCTGACGGCACGCATCGACAGCGTCGACGGCGTGGTGCGCCGCGTGCTCGCCGGCGTGCGCCACCGTAGCTTCCTTGTTTATCACCCGACCTTTGGCCACTTTGCCCGCGACTACGGCTTGCGGCAGATCAGCATCGAGAGCGAAGGCCGCGAGCCGACCCCGGCCCAGTTGCGCCGTCTGGTCAGCCGCTGCCGCAGCGAGCAGGTTGAAGTGGTGCTCGTGCAGAAAGAATACGACCCCTCGGCCGTCAGCCAGATAGCCCGCGACGTCGGTGCCCGTGTGGCGACGGTCGACCCGCTGGCGTATGACTGGCCGGGCGAGACGGCCCGCGTAGCCTACGAGATAGCCCATGGAAAGAAGTGAGGGCACGTTAGTCCGCTTTGCCGGCGTGTCGGCTGCCTACGGGGCACGGACGGTGTTGACGGGTGTCGATCTGGCCATTTCCGAGGGAGACTTCGTGGCCCTGACCGGGCCGAACGGAGGTGGGAAGACGACACTCGTGCGCATGATGCTCGGTCTGAAAAAGACGGCGGGCGGCGTGCTGTGGCGCCGACCCGGCCTCGTGATGGGCTATCAGCCCCAGTATCAGCGCATCGACCGTCAGTTCCCCGTCACGGTGCGCGAGATCGTGTTCTCGGGTCTCCACTGCCGGAAGCCTTTTTGGCGACCGTTTTCGGCGGCACAGCGGGCGTGCGTTGACGAAGTGCTCGCGGAATGTGGGCTCGACGGGCTGTCGGGCCGCCTCGTGTCCGAGCTCAGCGGCGGGCAGTTGCAGCGCGTGCTCTATGCCCGGGCTGTGGTCTCGTCGCCCGACCTGCTCGTGCTCGACGAGCCAGACACATACTTGGATGCCGAATACCGCGAAGCGCTCTACGGCCGGCTCTGCACGTTTCGCCGCCACAAGGCCGTGGTGCTCGTGACGCACAATCCCGCCGCCATAAACTATGCCGCCTGCCGCATCATCCATGTCGACCGCCGGGTGACCGAACAAGGCGGAATGGGGTTAGCGCTTTCCGGACAGTGAGGGTATGGACGACGTCGCGGGCTTGGAAAATGGCGCGGGCGCTGCTTGTTCCTGTAAGGCGGCTGCCCGTCGGAGCGGGTCGGCTGACAGAAAATCCTGGACGGCTGACAGGATTTCCTAAATAACTGACAGAAATTCCCGGGCGGCTGCCCGTTTTTAGTCCTGCCGTGCCTGCTAATCCTCAAAAAAGTCAGAAATCTACGCCTGTCCCGAAAATTCTTTATACTTTTGCCCGAAATAGTGCAATGACGCCGACAGAAATCATAAATCCACTCATAAAAAAACAGCGACCCCCGCTTATGAAACAGTACAGACTGGTCAACAACATTGTTGGTTGGCTTATCTTTGCCGTCGCAGCGTTCACGTATTGCTCCACTATCGAGCCGACGGCCAGCTTCTGGGATTGTCCCGAGTTCATCACCACAGCGTATAAACTGGAAGTCGGCCACCCGCCCGGTGCTCCCTTCTTCATGTTGATGGGTAACTTCTTCACGCTCTTCACCGACGACCCGTCGAAAGCAGCGATGATGGTGAACCTCATGTCTGCCCTTTTCTCGGCCGCATGTATACTGTTCCTGTTTTGGAGCATTACGCACCTTGCGCGCAAACTGCTGTGTCCCGGCGGCGTCGTAGACAGCGCGGCCCACATGGTGCTCGTCGTCGGTTGCGGCGTCGTGGGCGCGTTGGCTTACACGTGGAGCGACACATTCTGGTTCTCTGCCGTCGAGGGCGAGGTCTACGCCTTTTCGTCGCTCTTCACAGCCGTGGTGTTCTGGCTCATCCTTAAATGGGAGGACGTCGCCGACCAGCCCCACTCCGACCGCTGGCTGGTGCTCATAGCCTACCTCGTGGGCCTCTCAATCGGCGTCCACTTGCTCAACCTTCTTTGTATCTGCGCTTTGGTGCTCGTCTACTACTATCGCCGTGCCGAGCACCCGACCGCGCGCGGCTCTCTGGTCGCTCTGGCCATATCGGTCGTGATTATTGCCTTGGTGCTCTACGGCATCGTCCCGGGCATCGTGAAGGTGGGTGGCTGGTTCGAACTTCTGTTCGTTAATGTACTCGGCATGAGCTTTAACACCGGTTTGATCATCTATATCATCCTGTCGGCCGCCTGCGTCGTCTGGGGCGTCTATGAGAGCTACGTGTGCCGCGACCGCCGGCGGATGATGCTCTCGTTCGTGCTTTCAGTCGGCCTGCTCGGCATCCCGTTCTTCGGTTACAGCGTGGGCAGCATCATCGTCGGCCTGCTCATCCTTTGCGCCATAGGCTGGCTGCTGATGTATCGCCGTGAGGCAAAAAGCTATCTGGTGAAAGCGCGCTTCATGAATACGGCGCTGCTTTGTATGCTCATGATTATGATAGGCTATTCTTCCTATGCCGTCATCGTGATCAGGTCGACCGCCAATCCGCCCATGGACCAGAACTCGCCCGAGGACGTCTTCACGCTCGGCTCCTACCTGAACCGTGAGCAGTATGGCTCCAAGCCGCTCCTCTATGGCCAAGCCTACACTTCCGAACTGGAATACGGCGACGACGGATACCCTGTCCGCAAGGAGGGCTCGCCTATTATTGTCCGCCATGAGAAGGTTGATCCCAACGAGCCCGACAGCTATGAAAAGGTGGGCGACCGCGGAGAATACAAGTACGCCCAGAACATGTTCTTCCCCCGTATGCATGATTCCGGTCACGCCAAGGATTACGAGGCATGGCTTGGCGGAGTGGAGGGACGCGACGTCGTGGGCACCTATCCTAACGGTGAGACTTACACGGTCAAGATCCCGACACAGTTGGAGAACCTCCGCTTCTTCTTCTCCTACCAGCTGAACTTCATGTACTGGCGTTATTTCATGTGGAACTTTGCCGGTCGTCAGAATGACCTGCAAGGGCGCGGCGAGTTGGAGCACGGCAACTGGCTGACGGGCATTTCGTTCATCGATAACGCCCGGCTCGGCGACCAGGATGCCCTGCCTGACATATTGAAAAACAACAAGGGGCACAACGTGTTCTACTGCCTGCCGCTCATCCTCGGCCTCTTGGGACTTTTCTGGCAGGCTTTCCGCGGCGAGAAGGGCATCCAGCAATTCTGGGTGGTGTTCTTCCTCTTCTTCATGACGGGCATCGCCATCGTGCTCTACCTGAACCAGACGCCTAACGAACCGCGCGAACGTGATTATGCCTACGCCGGCTCGTTCTATGCCTTTGCCATTTGGATCGGTCTCGGCGTGGCTGCTGTCGCCCGCGGACTCGAACGCCTGAAAGTCGGTCGCATGCCTGCCGCCATCATCGCCTCGCTCGTCTGTCTCTTCGTTCCGTTGCAGATGGTCTGCCAGACGTGGGACGATCACGACCGTTCGGGACGCTATACCTGCCGCGACTTCGGCGCGAACTACCTCATGTCGCTCCCGGACAGCGGCGGGCCGGTCATCTTCACCAACGGAGACAACGACACGTTCCCCCTGTGGTACAATCAGGACTCCGAAGGCGTCCGCACCGACGCCCGTGTCTGCAACCTCTCTTACTTGCAGACCGACTGGTACATCGACCAGATGCGTCGCCCTGCCTATGATTCCCCCTCGCTTCCCATCACGTGGAAACGCTACGAGTATGTGGACAATGGGCAGCACGACATTTTCCGCGTCCTGCCCCAGTATAAAGCGGAGCTCGACGAGATGAAGTCGATGACGCCGGACGTCGATCCGTACGACCTGAAATTCATTCTCGATACTTTCGTGCGTAATCCTGAGATAGGTTTCTTCCCGACCGACAGTGTCGTGGTGAAAGTCGACAAGGAAGCCATCCTCCGTTCCGGTATGAAACTTCCGTTCGGCAAGGATTCCATTCCTTCGGTCATGCCGATCCGCATCTCGAAGAGTTATGTGACCAAAGCCGAAGCTATGATGTACGAAATGCTCGCCCAAAGCAAATGGACGCGTCCCCTGTACATCTCCATCACCGTAGGAGAAAGCAACCACGCCGGCCTGACGCCTTATCTCATCCAGGAAGGCCTCGCATCGCGCATTACGCCGTTCAACACCGGCGGCCAAGTCATCGACGCCGACCGTATGTATGACAACTTCATGAACCGCTTCAAGTTCGGCGGCATCGACCAGAAAGGGCTCTACCTCGACGAGACGGTGATGCGCATGTGCTACACGCACCGCAACGTCCTTGCGCAGACCGCCATGCAGCTTGTCCGCGAGGGTAAGAAAGCCGAGGCATTGAAACTCTTGGAGTATGGAAAGAAGATGATCCCATCGTACAACGTGCCTTATGACCCCGTGAGCGTCGGCCTCAGTTATTCAGACAACCGCTTCATGCTGCCCGACGCATGGCGCCTTGCGGGCAAACCGCAGGAAGCCGAACGCATCCTGCTCGCCATAGGCAAGAACTGCCGCCAGTACGTCAACTGGTACAACACCCTCAGCGACGAGCGTCTCCGCACCTATGCCACGGACTGCTATCGTCAGTACATCTTCCTCTCGGCCGTCACCAACGGTTTGCGCGACTGCGGATCGAAACATGCGGCAGAGTATGAGAAATTCGTGAAAGGCATGGTCGACGGACGCATCGGGCCGATGCTGATGATGGCCATACAGCCCAACTAACCCCATCCAGGTGTGGAGTGCGCGCCCGCAGCATGAGCGGCGCCTCCACACCTGGTTCTTTTTTTGTCCAGCCTGCTTATGATTATCGAACAACCTTCTGTCTGGCTTCGCTGGCTTTATCCCAGGGCGGTCTGGCGGATGGATCCGCGCGAAAGGGCAGTCTACCTGACGTTCGACGATGGCCCCATTCCTGAGGTAACGCCGTGGGTGCTTGACGTGCTCGACCATTATGGCGTCAAGGCGACGTTCTTCATGGTCGGCGACAACGTACGTAAGCATCCCGGTGTGTTCGAGATGGTGCGCAGCCGCGGCCATCGCTTGGGCAACCATACGTTCAACCACATCGGCGGCCTGCGCCACGGCATCCGTGGCTATCTGCGCAATGTGGACAAGGCGAACGAACTCTTGCAGACCGACTTGTTCCGCCCGCCCCACGGATGGATGAAGTGGGAGCAGTACATCGCCGTGCGTATGCACTACCGCGTTATCATGTGGGATCTCGTCACGCGCGATTATTCGACACGTCTTAACGGCAGGGACGTCCTGCTCAACGTCAGGCGCTACGCCCGCAATGGCAGCATCATCACTTTCCATGACTCGTTGAAAAGCGAAGACAAGCTCCTCTACGCTCTTCCCCGCGCTATCGAGTGGTTGCAGTCGCAGGGTTATGCGATGAAGGTCTTCTGACACCGTTCCGCCCGTCGCAGTCATGGTTCCCATTCTTTCCGCCTCCCTCGTCAAGGCCGCCGCCCGCCGCCATGGGTTCGATGCTTGCGGTCTCGCTGAGGCTGCCCCGGTCGACGCCCGCCGCCAAGCCGACGTGGCTCGATGGCTTGCCGACGGCCGCCATGCCTCGATGGACTATCTTGCCCGCCATGCCGCCCTGCGCGCTGACCCCCGCAGGGTTGTGCCCGGTGCCCGCACGGTGGTCAGTCTGGCGTTGAATTATTACCCGGCCTGCCGTCCGCAGGCTTTCGACTTTGCCGCCTACGCCTATGGTCGTGACTATCACGACGTAGTCCGCGCCCGTCTCCGCAGCCTGCTCGCCGAACTGGCCTCGGTCGCCGGCCTCGCGCCCGGCGAGTTGGGGCGCGGGTTCTGCGACACCGGTCCTGTCGACGAGCGCTATTGGGCCGTGCGCTGCGGCTTGGGCTGGTGGGGCCGTAACGCCCAGCTGATCATTCCCGGTTGTGGCAGTTACTTCTTCCTGTCTGAACTTATCCTCACGCTCCCTGCCGACTCCTACGACAGTCCTGTCCCTGATGGCTGCGGTTCGTGCCGCGCCTGCCTGTCGGCCTGCCCGACGGGCGCCCTCGACCCCG
>DVNY01000137.1 GCA_018714085.1 Candidatus Caccomonas pullistercoris | reverse complement strand
GGGACGCTGTACGCTGTGGGTGCAGTCCATGACGACGGTCGGCGTGTAGGCTTTCATCGCGGGGATGTTGCGGAAGTCGACGACGAGGTTGTTATACCCGAACGTATTGCCGCGCTCGGTCAGCCACACTTCGCGCGCACCGGCGGCGCGGCATTTCTCGACGGGATAGCGCATGTCGTCGCCCGAGAGGAATTGCGCTTTTTTGATGTTGACCGTGCGGCCCGTGCGGGCGGCGGCCACGAGCAGGTCGGTCTGCCGACAGAGGAAAGCGGGTATCTGGATGACATCGACCACCTGCCCGACGGCTTCGGCCTGCTGGCTCTCGTGGATGTCGGTGAGCAGGCGCAAGCCGTAGCGCGACTTCACGTCGGCCAGCATTTGCAGCCCGCGATCAAGCCCCGGGCCGCGGAACGAACGGATGGAGGTGCGGTTGGCCTTGTCGAACGAGGCCTTGAATATGATGTCGAGCCCATGCTTCCGGTTCAGGGCAACGAGCCGCTGCGCCACAGTGTCGAGCAGTTCTGCGCTCTCAATGACGCAAGGACCGGCGATAAAGATAGGTGTCATGCTTCGTCTTTCTTTATAAATTTCCGCAAATATACGACTTTCGCCACAAACGGCCGCCATTCAAGCCACAGTCTTGACGCAGACGGACACAGTCTGCGCCATTCGCACCATTGCGCCCCTTGATTAAACAGCAGGTCCGCCACAAGAAAGGAAGGACGGGGCAAAACACAAGCCGGCTGACAGGAAACCCTGTCGCCGCGTCCGTAATTTCTGTCGCTGCGCCCGTAATTTCTGTCAGGGCGTCCGTTTTTACGACGGCAGCGCACAGGCCGCTCCGGGCATTGTGCCGCATTTTTTGGGCGGGCTGCTTGTCAGTCCTGAAAAAATGGGCTAAATTTGCGGAGCAATTTTAATCACGACAATTCGATTAGTTATGAAAAAGAGTGCTTTGCAAATCGCAAGAGCCGCCTACCAGCCCAAACTTCCCCAAGGACTGCGCGGCAACGTGACCATCAAAGAAGGCGCCCCGACGCAGAGCGTGGCCGACCAGGAAGACATCCAGAAACTCTTCCCGAACACCTACGGCATGCCGTTGGTTGAATTCGTCCCCTCGTCGGAGAAACGCGAATACGCCCCGATGAACATCGGCGTCATCCTCTCGGGCGGACAGGCCCCTGGCGGCCACAACGTCATCTGCGGCCTCTACGATGAATTGAAGAAGCAGAACCCCGCCAACAAGCTCTACGGCTTCATCCTCGGCCCCGGCGGCTTGGTGGACCACAAATACATGGAGCTGACCGGCGACATCATCGACGAGTATCGCAACACCGGCGGTTTCGACATGATCGGCTCTGGACGTACGAAGCTCGAGACCAAGGAACAGTTCGAGAGCGGCTTGCAGATCATCCGCGAGCTGGACATCAAAGCCGTAGTCATCATCGGCGGTGACGACTCGAACACGAACGCCTGCATCCTCGCCGAATACTATGCCGCCAACAACTACGGCGTGCAGGTCATCGGCTGCCCCAAGACCATCGACGGCGACTTGAAGAACGAACAGATTGAAACCAGCTTCGGTTTCGACACAGCCTGCAAGACGTACGCCGAAGTCATCGGCAACATCCAGCGCGACGCCAACTCTGCCCGTAAGTACTGGCACTTCATCAAGCTCATGGGCCGCTCCGCCTCGCACATCGCGCTCGAATGCGCCCTGCAATGCCAGCCCAACGTCTGCATCATCAGCGAAGAGGTCGAAGCGAAGAACCAGACGCTCGACGACATCGTCACCTACATCGCTGGCGTAGTGGCACAGCGTGCTGCTGACGGCAACAACTTCGGCACGGTGCTCATCCCCGAAGGCCTCATTGAGTTCATCCCCGCCATGAAGAAACTCATCGCCGAGCTGAACGACCTGCTCGCCAAGCCGGAAGCCGCAAAAGTGGCCGCCGACGAGCAACGCGAATGGGTGATGAAGAACCTCAGCAAGGAGAACGCCGACATCTACGCCTCGCTGCCCGAAGGCGTAGCCCGCCAGCTGACAATGGAGCGTGACCCGCACGGAAACGTACAGGTGTCGCTCATCGAAACGGAGAAGCTCCTGTCCGAAATGGTAGGCAAGAAACTCGCCCAGTGGAAGGAAGAAGGAAAATACACCGGCAAGTTCGCCGCACAGCATCACTTCTTCGGCTACGAAGGACGCTGCGCCGCTCCCTCGAACTACGATGCAGACTATTGCTATGCCCTCGGCACCAGCGCTGCCCAGCTCGTGGCCAACGGCAAGACCGGATACATGGCAATCGTCAAGAACACCACGGCTCCCGCTGAGGAATGGGTGGCCGGCGGTGTGCCCATCACGATGATGATGAACATGGAACGCCGTCACGGCGAGATGAAGCCCGTCATCAAGAAAGCCCTCGTCAAACTCGACGGTGCCCCGTTCAAGACGTTCGCCGCCCAGCGCGACGAGTGGGCCAAGGACACGTGCTTCGTCTATCCCGGCCCGATCCAGTACTTCGGCCCGACGGAAGTCTGCGACCAGTGCACGGCAACCCTGAAACTCGAACAAGGGAAATAATCCCTGCCCGATGAACGCATAGAAGCCGGGTGGGCCGACCTACGTCTGGCCCACCCGCTTCGTTATAGCTAATCATAAACCCGGAACACCTTGGCTAACCGTACGACGCCCACCCCGCGTAAAACATCACCCAAGCGCATCCGACGCACCAGCCGGCGAAGAAAGCCCAAAAGCCTGCTCCGTCGCCTGCCGTCCTGGGCGCTGTGGGCCGGAGGGCTGGGCATTGCCGTCATCTACGCCGCCATCTTCTACCACTTCTTCGTCGACCCGTTTTCGTTCCGCTGGCAGGCCATCTATGGCGACGCCACTTATCCCGAAGGCTACTCCATCCAAGGCATCGACATCAGCCATCATCAGGGAGAAATCGACTGGGACCTGCTGCGCAACGCCAAAATCAACGGCAACCCCGTCCGTTTCATCATCGTCAAAGCTACGGAGGGGCGTTCACTGCTCGACGAAAACTTCAACGACAACTTCTATCAGGCACGGGAGAACGGATTTATCCGCGGTGCCTATCACTTCTATTCGCCGTCGGTGCCGGCGCGCGACCAGGCACGCTACTTCCTCAAACAAGTGCATCTCGAAGACGGCGACCTGCCGCCTGTGCTCGACATCGAGAACGTGGGCGACCTCAACGCCGCACAAATCAAGCACGAGGCCCTCACGTGGCTGCGTCTTGTGGAGAAAGAAGTTGGCGTCAAGCCGATCATCTATACCTATTATAAGTTCAAACAGAAGTATCTCAGCGACAAGGTCTTCGACGACTACCCCTATTGGATTGCGCACTACTACGTGCCCAAGCTCACCTACAAGGGGGAATGGAAGTTCTGGCAACACACCGACAGGGGCCGCCTTCCAGGCATCAATGGCTTTGTGGATTTCGACATCTATAACGGCTCGATGTACGACTTAAAGAAACTGACCATTGGCGGACAGGAGGATTACGCCGAACCGGAGTGACCGTCTGTGACCGCGCCGGACACCGGAAAAGCAAGTCGCCGAACCGTGCGGGCAAGCCGGCTGACAGGAATTACGATCCGGCTGATGGAAAACACGGTCAGCGCAGCTGTCCCGGCCGCGCCGCCACGAAGAATAAAAGCCGCTCCCCGGCTCTCTGGTCATAGCCAGAAAGGCGGGGAGCGGTGTATGTCAGTGGCAGCCACAGGCCGTTCACTTCGGGAAGATGAGCTTGCGGACGCGGGCAGGGTCGCCGCACACCTTGCCCAGCCGCTGGATGTGTTGGATGAACGCTTCGGTCGTTGTCGGAAGGTTGGCTTCGATCTCTTCCGCATCGGGGAAAAGGCTGACGGGATAGCCGTCGCCGCCCGTTGTCATGAACTCGTCGGCCGCTACGATGCACGGCGTGTCGGGCTTTATCTCCACACGACGGTTCGTGGCGGGCTGAACGTAACGCAACGCGTGCACGCGGAACGTGTCGGCACTGTCGGCAAGGACTTCGAGACCGTTGAACTGCATCCGGCCGTAACGCCGGTTGTTCAGGCCGAACTCCACGAGGCGCATAAGTTCGGCTCCGGTCATGCGGAACGTGCGTATCCGGTTTGAGAAAGGCAACACCTCGCCCACGTCCATCACCCGCACGTCGCCCGTGGGCAGCGGGGCGCGCACCGTGCCGTAGTGGCAGACGCCTACCACGACGTCATCGTCGGCAGCTCCGGCAGTCCGGCGGTAAGCCTCGGCATAGGATTCACACACAAGGGTGCCCAGTTCTGTGAAGGTGTGCTTGTCATCCCGGTCGTGGGTGAGATGCGCTTCCGAGGTGGCCAGAACGCGCCCCAGCGGATAGCCGCCGGCAATGCGTGTTGAAGCCATCAGGCTGTCGATCCGGCGGTTCCATGCCAAAGCTTCGGCGTCAGTGTAGCTGCGGCCTACGGGCACGCGCTCCAACGCCGGTTCTGCACCGACGACTCGCATTGACATCGTGTCGAGCAGCACTTTCATCACGCCGATATAGTCGCCGTGCCATTCGCCCTGCACCACAGGGTATCGCCCTTGGCTCACACGGCCACAGACCGGCTGGTGCGAGTGGGCCGACAGAATGCCGTGATAGAGCGTATCGCTGATGGTTTCGAGGTGCGCGGCGTCGCGGTCGTCCCATGCGGCTTGTCCGCCGTCCATCCGCGTGCCAATGTGCGTCAGCAGCAGACGGACGTCGGCTGTCCGCACACTGTCGAAACTGGGAGCCGCTTTGAACCTGTCGAGCACGACGTCGTAACGGCCATCAAAGGTGAGCCCCTTCACGTTCGAAGCGCGCGTCTGTTCGGGGGTAGTCGATGTGATGAGCCCGACGAAAGCCACACTTGCTGACCGCGTCGGGGAAAGTTTCACCTCTCTCACGGCGAAGGGGCGGACATAGCCCGGCAACCGGCCAAGGCTGTCCGTGACATTCGCGCAGACATAAGTCAGGTCCCAGCCAGCCGGACGCGACGGTGCACCGGCCCATCGGCGTGCCAGGAAGTCCGGCCCGTTGTCGAACTCATGGTTGCCGACGGCTGAGACGGTGATGCCCATCTCGTTGAACATGACAGGAAGAAGCGCGGCTTCGGTGACTGTCGAGAAGTAGCTGCCGCCGAAATTGTCGCCAGCCGCCACCGTGACGTGGTAGGGGTAAACGCGTTTCAACGAATCAAGCGTGTGACACACCGCCACGACGCCCGGTATGCCCTTGGCAGGGTCGGCGAGGAAACTGCCGTGGAAGTCGTTGACAGAGAAGACGGCGAGCGTCACGGTATGGTCGGCCTGGGGCGCGGCTTGCGCCCTGCATGAGATGGCGCCCGGGCCGGGCAAGAACGGCAGCAAGGCCCCGGCTAAGAGGCTGGCTGCACACATTTTTCTTTTTTGCATATTCCAATCAAAAGGAAGCGGC
>DVNY01000136.1 GCA_018714085.1 Candidatus Caccomonas pullistercoris | reverse complement strand
GCCATGATGGCGCCGGTGCCGTAACCCTCCAGGACGTAGTCGCTCACCCAGATGGGGATGGCCTCGCCCGTGAGGGGGTTGATGGCTTCCGAGCCGGTGAAGACGCCTGTCACGCGGCGGTCGGCGATGCGCTCGCGTTCGGTGCGTTTCTTCGTGGCTTCGAGGTAGGCGTCCACCTCAGCGCGCTGGGCGTCGGTGGTGAGCTGGCCGACGAGTTCGCTCTCGGGGGCCAGCACCATGAACGTCACGCCGAACATCGTGTCGGCGCGGGTGGTGAAGATGGTGAAGTGCGTGTCGCTGTCTTTCACCTTGAACTCCACTTCGGCGCCCTCCGAGCGGCCTATCCAGTTGCGCTGGGTCTCTTTGAGCGAGTCGGTCCAGTCGATGGTGTCCAGCCCGTCGAGCAGGCGTTGTGCGTAAGCCGAGACGCGCAGGCACCATTGCTTCATCTTTTTCTGGACGACGGGATAGCCGCCGCGCTCGCTCACGCCGTCGACCACTTCGTCGTTAGCCAGCACCGTGCCGAGCTTGGGGCACCAATTGACCATCGTTTCGCCGAGATAGGCGATGCGGTAGTTCATCAGCACCTGCTGCCGTTTCACGCTGTCCCAGCTGTTCCATTCCTCGGCCGTGAAGCTGAGTTCCTCCGAGCAGGCCGCGTCGACGCCCTCGGTGCCGTGGGCGGAGAAGGCGGCCTCCAACTCGTCGATGGGGCAGGCGCGGTCTTGGCGGCGGTCGTAGTAGCTCTTGAACATGCGTTCAAAGGCCCACTGCGTCCAGTGGTAGTATTGCGGGTCGCAGGTGCGCACCTCGCGCGACCAGTCGAACGAGAAGCCGATCTTGTCGAGCTGTTCGCGGTAGCGCTGAATGTTGTTTACCGTGGTGACTGCGGGATGCTGTCCGGTCTGGATGGCATATTGTTCGGCGGGCAGGCCGTATGCGTCGTAGCCCATGGGGTTGAGCACGTTGTAGCCCTTTTGCCGTTTGTAGCGGGCGTAGATGTCCGAAGCGATGTAGCCCAGCGGGTGGCCGACGTGCAGGCCCGCCCCCGACGGGTAGGGGAACATGTTGAGCACGTAAAACTTAGGCCGTGCCGGGTCTTCCGTCACGCGGTAAGTCTGGCGTTCGGCCCATGCCGCATGCCACTTTTTTTCTATCTCTCTGAAATTGTATTCCATGACTGATTGGTTATTCCGTGCAAAGATAGTGCAAACGAGCGGAAAGCACAGGGAAAAGCCGTAGGATTTTCACGTGCTTGCCCGAGTGCCGCCTGTCTTGGCGAAGCAAAGGGTGCAAACGAGCGGAAAGCACAGGGAGAAGCCGTAGGATTTTCACGTGCTTGCCCGAGTGCCGCCAATTTGGGCAGACGGCTTTCTGTTTTTTCTGTCAGCCGTCCCGTAAATTCTGTCAGTGTGTCTGGAAATCCTGTCAGCCGGCCTGTTTCGGCACAACGAGGCCGGCGGATTGGCGGACGGACGCACGAATTTCCAATCCAGTCATCCGGTCGTCACGAGGGACGCCCCTTGTGCTCTGTGACCAAGAAAGCGTGGCTTTCCCTTGCCTTTGCTCTCGCCTTTCACTATCTTTGCACCATCGGGGTGGCTGTCGCCGTGGCGCATCGGCCGGTGTGACGGCGCCCTGACGGACTGAACACGAACAAACGCAGTACGATGAAAGTGATTGACTTGGGAGCCACGAACAGTGTGCTCAACCGTTATATGGCCCAGTTGCGCGATGTGGACTACCAGCGCAACCGCACCCTCTTTCGCGGCAACCTGCGCCGCATCGGGCACGTCATGGCCTACGAACTGAGCCGGACGCTCTGCTATTCGGACAAGAAGATAACCACACCGCTCGGCGAGAAACTCGTCCCGACGCCCGACGACCACATCGTCGTCGGCACGGTCCTGCGCGCCGGGCTGGCCTTTCACGAGGGATTTCTCGACGTGTTCGACGAGGCCGACAGCGCTTTCGTCGCAGCCTATCGCGAAGAAGGCCGGCGCGAGGACTTGAAAATCCGCCTTGAATACATCGCCACGCCGCGGCTCGACGGTTGTACCTTCCTGCTCGTCGACCCGATGCTGGCCACTGGCGGCAGCCTCGAACTGGCCTACAAGGCGTTCCTTGCCGGCGGCACGCCGGGCCGCCTGCACGTCTGCGCTGTCATCGCGGCCCAGGAAGGCGTCGACCACCTGTGCCGCGTCTTCCCCTCGGACGACGTCACGCTCTGGTGCGCCGCCATCGATCCCGCCCTCAACGAGGCCGCCTACATCGTGCCCGGACTGGGCGACGCCGGCGACCTCTCGTTCGGCCCCAAACGCAGTTTCGCCAAAGACTGACGCCAGCGGCGGCGTCCGAGCCTGCGGCCTCACGACCTGGAACAACGCCCTGCGGCCTGTCCGCCTTGCCTGTCTCCCCTTGTTGAGGGTCGGGCGAGGGTGGCCGGCTCTTCATTGACCCATAACCCCTAAAAGACATGACGGGAAAGTACAGACAACGCATCAGCAGCGGCATTGTCATGCCGTTGCAGCAGTTCATCAAACGCGAAAAGTCGGCCGGCGTCGTGCTCGGCCTGAGCATCGTGGTGGCCATGGCTTTGGCCAACTCGCCGTGGAGCGAGGCCTATTTCCATCTCTTCGAGCATGAGTTCGGCTTCGTTGTCGACGGCGAGCCCTACCTCAACTATTCGCTCCATCACTGGATCAACGACGGGCTGATGTCGATGTTCTTCTTCGTGGTGGGGCTCGAATTGAAGCGGGAGTTCATCGGGGGCGAACTGGCCGACCCGCGCCACACCGTCCTCCCCATCGGCGCCGCTGTGGCGGGGATGCTCGTGCCCGCGTTGCTCTATACGGCGCTGAACGCCGGTACGCCGGGAGCCGGCGGATGGGGCATACCGATGGCAACCGACATAGCCTTCTCGCTCGCCATAGTCTACGCTTTGGGCAGCCGTGTCCCGCTCGTGGCCAAAGTGTTCCTCACGACGCTGGCCATAGTGGACGACCTCGGCGGCGTCGTGGTCATCGCCCTTTTCTATACGTCGGAGATTTCGCTCGTCAATCTCGGCGTGGGCGTGGCTTTCCTTGCGGTGATGTTCACGGCCAACAAGATGGGTGTCAAGAATGTCGTTTTCTACGGTCTGCTGGGCATCGGCGGCGTCTGGACTGCATTCCTGATGTCTGGTATCCACGCCACGATCGCCGCCGTGCTGGCCGCGTTCATGATACCGGCCGACGCCCGCCTGCCCGAGGCTGAATATCTCCGGCGCGCTGCCCGCCATTTGCGGGCCTTTGCGGGACTGAAACCGAACGGCGTCTCGACGCTCGACGAGGAGCAGGTGGAAGTCATGGCACAGATGCGCGGCGACACGCGCGACGCCATCCCGCCCTCGCAACGGCTGGAACATGCGATGCACCCCTTTGTCTCGTTCGTCGTCATGCCTGTCTTTGCGTTGGCCAACGCCGGCGTGTCGTTCGCGGGGCTCGACGCTGAGGCCGTCTTCTCGACCCATGTCGCTGCGGGCGTCGCCGTGGGCCTGCTGGCGGGCAAGCCGTTGGGCATTGTGCTGTCGACGCTGTTGCTCACGCGGCTGGGCGTGGCGCGGCCGGCCGGACTGACGTGGCGGCGCGTCGTGGGGTTGGGTTTCCTGGCGTCGATCGGGTTCACGATGTCCATGTTCATATCGACGCTGGCTTTCACCGACGCCACGATGCTCCTGCAAGCCAAGCTCGGCATCTTTGCCGCGTCGATCGTGGGCGGCGCCGTGGGTTACAGGCTCCTGAAATGAAGAAAGCCGGAGGGAGGCCGCAATGACGGCCTCCCTCCGGCTTTTTATGGGCTGGCTCAATCCTGTTCCGCCGGGTGCGGGTCGAGAGGCGCGCGGAACGTGCAGCCGTTGCGCCACTCCGAGCAGCCGTAGGCCGTGTGCCCGCGGATGATGGTGCCGCGGCCGCAGAGCGGACAGGGCTGCCCTTCGCGGACAGCGGCGGGGACTGCGGGCGGCGTGTCGGTGGCGTCTTCCTTCTGGGGCGTTGCGGCCTTTTTCCCAGTGGCTTTCTTTTTCTTTCCTTCGGCGGACGCGGCGAGGCTGTGGCCGTTTCCCGTTTCTTTCTTGGCCGCCTTGTGTTTCGGCTTGGCTTCTTCGGGCTCGACAGTGACGCGGCGGCTCGTGTTGTCGGCCAGGACGTCGAGCACGAGCTGGCCGACCATCGCTTTCAGTTCGTCGATGAACTGGCGCGTGTCGTATTCCCGGCGTTCGATGCTCCGCAGCTTTTTTTCCCAGATGCCTGTCAGTTCCGCGCTTTTGAGCAGTTCTTCCTTGATGAGGCCAATCAGCTCGACGC
>DVNY01000135.1 GCA_018714085.1 Candidatus Caccomonas pullistercoris | reverse complement strand
CCCGTGGATATTTCTTTGGAAGTAGGCGGCGTGCGCCCGGCGCTCAGGGAGCGGGCAGGTGCACAAGGCGGCGAAGCCACGGCTGCCCCTGGCTGACCAGTTCGGCCTCGGCAGCGAGGCCATAGGCAAAGGGGATGCGGCGCCCCGCGCTCGTGGTGAGCGCCGGGGGTAGGGAGACCTCGAAATAGTAGCCCCCGCCAGCGTCGGAGAGGGGCGAGACGCAGGCGATGCGTCCCTCGACAAAGCCGTAGTCCGCCTCGGGATAAGCGGCGAAGCGCAAACGGACGGTCTGCCCGGGGCGAGCGGTGGCCGCCTGTTCCGCCGTGAGGCGACCGAAGCAGACGGGCGGCGCTACGTGCTCCGGGACGATGCGGAAGAGCGTGTCGCCCGCTCGCACCGCCCGGCCGGCGAACCACCGTTCGGCTTCGAGCGTGCCTGTGGCGGGGGCTTTGAGGACGAGCGTGTCCCTCCCGCGAACGATGCGGGCCACAGGCGATCCGTTCGTCACATAACTACCATTACACATGAGACCGACAGACAAAACGCCGGCTGCGGGCGCCGTGACGGCGACTGGCTCGGGATAGGCTGTCACCGTGACAGGAACGGCCGTGCGCTCCGGTGCACGGAGCAGACTGCCCCACACAGCAAACAGGACAAGCACCACAGCCGCCACCCCGACATTCCACACGCCGATGCGGCGCGGCACGCGGCCCATCACCTCCTGCACCTCTTCGCTGCGCAGGTCGAGCGGTTCTTGTGGCTTCTTTGTTTCCATCTCAACGTCCTAATTCTAATTGGTTCTTCACTAAGGTATAGTACGCCCCGCGCCGTTCGACGAGCGAGCGGTGCGTGCCTTCTTCGACGACGCGCCCGCGGTCGAGCACGACGATATGGTCGGCGTCGCAGACGGTGCTGAGCCGATGGGCCACGACAAGTACCGTTTTCCCCCGGTACACCTCGCGCAAGCGCTCCATGATGGTGCGCTCGTTGCTGGCGTCGAGCGAGTTGGTGGCCTCGTCGAAAAAGAAAAACTCCGGATCCTTGTAGACTGCCCGGGCGATGAGCAGGCGCTGCCGCTGGCCGGCGCTGAGGCCGCAGCCCTCCATGCCGATCTGCGTGCTCAGGCCGAGGGGCAGGCTGTCCACGTAGTCCTCCACGTTGGCCGTACGGAGGGCATGGCGCAGGCGGGCGGCGTCGATTTCGTCCGTGCTCACCGCGATGTTCCGCGCAATGGTGTCCGAAAAGATGAAGCTCTCCTGCATCACCGTCCCTGTCTTCTCGCGCCATAGGTGGGGATTGATGGCCTGCAACGGCGTGGCTCCCACGCGGATCTGCCCTCGCAGCGGGGCGTAGAAGCCGAGCAGGAGTTTGACGAGGGTCGTCTTGCCGCTGCCGCTGGCTCCCACGACGGCTGTCACCCGGTGGCGGGGGATGTCGAGCGAGACGTCGTCGAGCGCATAGTCGCGGTCGGCGCCGCTGTAACTGAACGTGACGTGCTCCACGCGGATGGCGTCGTAGGCGGGCAGCTGGCTGAGCTTGGCCTCGATGCCCTGCTCCTCGTCGGGCTGCTGGTGCACTTCGTTCAGGCGCTCCAAGCTGATTTTGGCGTCCTGGAACGACTGGGCAAAGCCAATGAAGCTGCGCACGGGTGCCGATACCTGCCCGACGATGTAGGTCAGGGCCATCATCATGCCCAGTGTCATTTCGCCCCGGATGACACCCCGCGCGGCGATGAAGGAGATGAGGATGTTCGTGGTCTGCGTGAAGAAAGCCGACCCCACCTCCTGCACCTGCCCGATGCTGAGCGAGCGCACGCCGATCTTGAACAGTTTGACCTGGATGCGCTCCCACTCCCACCGCTTCTGCCGCTCGCAGTTGTTGAGCTTGATTTCCTGCATCCCTTGGATGAGCTGGATGATTTTGCTTTGCTCGCCGGCCGACTGGTTGAAGCGCCGGATGTCGAGCTCGCGGCGGAACTTCATGAAAGCCAGGATCCAGAGCACGTAAAGGGTGTGGCCGAAGAGGAAAACAAGCAGGATAGTCCAATCGTAGTAGGCCAGAATGGCCGCGAAGAGCAGGAAGTTGACCGCAGAGAAGAGGATGTCGACCGAGTTGCCGAGGAGGAACGACTTGATACGGGCGTGGTCGCCGATGCGCTGCATGATGTCGCCCGTCTTCTTCGTGTCGAAATAATGCAGCGGCAGTTTCATGAGCTTCATCAGGAAGTCTGAAATCAGGGCGACGTCGATGCGCGCGTTGATGTGCAGCAGAAGCCAGCTGCGGATGAAGCCCACGGCCAGCTGGGCGAAGAAGAGCGACAGCTGGGCCAGGAGGATGAGCGTGACAAGGCCGAGGCTGCGGTCGCGGATGCCTGCATCGACGAGCAGCTGCGTCAGCAACGGGAACGCCAACCCGAGGAGGCTGCCCACCAAGAGGCCGAGGCCGAGCTGTGCCACCTGCGCCCGGTAGGGCAGGATGTAGCGCGCAAAGAAGAAGAGGCTGCGCCCCGTGCCGCCCTCGGGCTCGTCGTCGCGGTCGGCAAAGTCGGGACCAGGCGTGAGCAGGAGGGCGGTGCCGCAATCCTGCCCCTCGGCTTTCGTGCTCAGCCAGCAACGGCTGAACGCGGCCTCGTCGTACTTGACAAGCTGGCTGGCGGGGTCGGCCACGTAGAAAGTGTGCGTCCCGTCGCGACGCCGCCGGATGCGGTAGCAGACCACAAAATGGTTCTGGTTCCAATGCAGGATGCAGGGCAGGGGCTTCCCTTCGACGAGTTGGCGGAGCGTGGTGCGCACGCCCACCGTGCGGAAACCGATGCTCTCCGCCGCATCGCTCAGCCCCAGCATCGAGACGCCTTCGCGGGTGATGAACGAACGCTCGCGCAGGGTTTGGAGCGAATAGTGACGGCCATAGTGCTTGGCCACCATGCGCAGGCAGGCCGGGCCGCAGTCCATGAGGTTGTATTGGGGGTAGTGGGGAAACTTCTTCATGCGTTCAATCTTCTTTGTTCATGCGTCAGGAGCGGCACGGGCAGCGCCGTGTCCGGGGGCGAGTGGCCGATAACCGGGACGGGCGAAGCGGGCAGGGAAACCTGTCAGCCGGCCGTGCGTTTCTGTCCGGCTGACAGGAAATCCTATCCGGCTGACAGGAAAAACGGGCAGGGCGACAGAAATCCCGGTCAGGCCGCCCCCGAACCGTAGGGGCGAATTCATGTTGCCCGGATGGCCGGGCTAAAATTCGCCCGCCCGTTGTGCCCTCACGGGCCGGGGCGGCCGGCGTCACTCCCGCGCCCCGGCTTTCTTCTTGGGCTTCATGTCGAAGCGGTAGGTCAGGTGCAGAGAGGCGTAGGCCGGCACCGTGTTGTACCACGTCTCCGTACGGCCTTGTGAGTTGACCGTGCGGGTCACGCGGCTCAACTGCTGCAAGAGGTCGAAACCGACGGCGCGCACCAGCCACTGCTTCCGACGACCCAGGGCCTTGGAGAGCGACGCGTTCCACACCCAATCGGTCGTGTTCATCGACGCGTCGGTGTAGCCCCGCCGCAGGTAGGCCATCACGTCGGTCTCCAAGTCGATCCCCCAGAAGAGCGGCGCCGTCAGCGTCACGCCGGCCGAGAAGTCCGTGTAGTCCATCGGCGTGAAGCCCGCGTCGCGGCTGTCGAGGCGCGTGTGCTTCACCTCCATTTTGGCGCCGGCGTGCCACTGCTTGAAGCGGTAGTCCGCGCGCAGCGAGGCGTCGAGCGAGAGATTGTCCACCGCCACGCGGTCGGGCAGCGGGGCGTCGAGGTTGTCCGAGGCGAAGTCCACGCTGTGCAGGAAGCGGCCCGTGGCGTCGCCCTCGATGGTCCAGCGGTCGTAGCGCCCGAGGGCCTGGTTGTAGTGCAGGCCGAGCGAGGCGTCCCAGTTCCCGTCGATGTTCTCGGGGCGCAGCCGCGTGACGCCCGTCGTCAAGTCGTACCACCGCGCGGTGGCCACCTGGCGGTCGGCCTTGCGGTAGGAAGCGACAACGGAGGTCAGGCGCTGGTGCGCCTTCTCCTTGTAATCGAAGCGCGCCGTGACGGTGTGCGTGCGCGACAGTTTCAACCGGCTGTTGCCCTCGCTGATGACGAGCGGGTCGCTGTCGTCGCGCACGTCAAGCAGCGAGAAGATGTCCGGCAGGCCTTGGCTGAAATGATAATTGGCGTCAAAGAAGATATTGCCGTTCTCTGACCACCAATTGAGCCGTCCGTCGCCTTCCCATCGGAAGTCGTCGCGCATCAGCACGCGGTCATTGCCGCCCCGGAAGTCGTGGATGCGACGCTTTGTAAATTCGAGCGGGAACTCCATGCCGAGGGTCAGCGGCCCGATCGGTATAGAATAGACGAGCGGTTTGAGCCGGTGGGTGCGCTCCATGCGCGTGGTGTGGAAGCTGTTGCGCTCGTCGGCCAGCCACTGCGCCGGCGTGGTGGCCGAAGGGGGCTGCAAGCCGTCGTCATCGAGGCGGCACGTGTCGAGGTCGCGGTGACCGGAGCGGAATGTTTGCTCGTACTGGTAATCCAATCCCAGCGTCGATGCCTTACTGCTCTTTTCGAATAAGGAAACGAACTTGTAGGGCTTTGCGGTGAGACTGAACGTGTAATCCATCTCAGGTTGCATGTCGTTACGGAGTTGTCCGAAATCTGTTTGTCCGAGCTCAGCATAAACGATTTGGTCCGTACGAAGCGCGGTATGGTCCCGGCGGTTGTAGGCAGCAAAGACATCCAAGTCCACATTGGGGAGATTGAACGGTAGGAACCAGCAGGTCTGGATCATTACTTGCCCGCCCCATGATTTGCGCTCGGCGTTGGAGAGCACGTTGCGGCGGTAGAGCACGTCGGTCAGGGGCTGGAACGCGCCGCCTCCGATGGTGGCCGTGCGCGCCGTGTCGGCCTCGAATTGCGTCAAATCGTTCGTGCCGTTGCTCGTTGTGCGGGTGTAGTAGGCCGAGGGATAAACATACATGTATCCGCCCACGTATTTTTTGCTCGTCAGGCTGGGGATACTTATGTCGGCATTCCATTTCAGGTCCGTCGTGCCCTCGCGCGAGGCGGACTGGCTCTGGCGGTAGAGGGAGCCGCCCGAGGGCAGGAAGTCCTCCGACGTGGTGCGCGCCTCGTTGTCGATGGTCTGCCGCATGGCTTGCAGGTCGGTCTGAAACTTGATGCCCGTTTTCTTCCCGTCGATGGAGAAGTCCACGCCGCCCATCTTCGTCACGCGGCGCCCCTGTCCGGGCTCGGTACGCTTCCACTCGCCTTTCGAGCCGGGGCGCTCGTAGTCGTCCATGTTGTTGATGGTACCGTAGACGCCCAGCGAGGAATGGTTGGTGTAGCGCAAGGCAAAGAGGCGGCCCATCCACACGGGGTCGAACCCGGCCCCGAGGCGCGAGCCGCCGCCCGCCTCCACGTTGGCTATCCACCCTTGGGCGTACTCGCGCTTCAAGTTCACGTCCATCACGAGCGGGTCGTCTTTCTTCTCGGCCTCCGGGCGTTCGTGGTACTTGGCCCAGTCGGGCGCCTTGCGGTAGACTTTCACTTTGTCGACGGTGTAGGCCGGCAGGTTGGCCAGGGCGATCTGCGGGTCGCCCTTGAAGAAGTCGCGCCCATTGACAAGGAGGCTGCTGACGAACTCGCCGTTCACCGTGATGCGCCCGCCGTCTTCGAGCTTCACGCCCGGCAGGGCGCGCACCAGGTTATCCAGCATCGACCCCTCGGCCAGGTTGAACGCCGAGGCGTTGTAGACGAGTGTGTCCCCTTTCATCACCATCAAAATCTTGGAGCCCTGCACGCTCGCCTCGCCCAAGTCGTACTGCATGGCGTGCCAAAGGTACATTTTGGGCAGTTCCCACTTCGCCGTCGGCACGCCATACCGTTTTTCGGGCAGTTTAATCCGCACCGTCTGCGGGGCATAACCCTCATACGAAGCCCGAACTACGTAGACCTTGCGCCGAGGCACAAGAACATTGAAACCTCTGAAATAACGTGTTTCTTTCCCTGTGTTTCCATTCACTGACACCATATAGCCACCTTCCAGCGAATCAGCCAACACCGTCACGCTGTCCGCATCATAAATCGTTACGCGGGCTTTTTCCAACACTTCCTCAGTAAAGCCGTCATACACACCTCCTCCATGGAGGAATACGCTATCCACATCTGTTTGCGCGTTCGCGGAAAAGAAACTAACGATACAGACAATGGCAAGGATCAAACAGCATTTCATAATGTCAATTGGTTAGATACTCACGGCGAGGCGAACGTGGGCGAGTTAACAATTAAAAAGTATCAGCTAAATACACCATTAGGGTCAGGTAGTTAGTATTTCTTCTTTATATTCGTAAAAGTATTGTACGCATTCTTCGTCAAGCTGGCATTGGGCTTCACACTTAATGCGGCATTGATCTTCATCATCTGCCTTTGCTGACGTCACTTTCGTTTCTTCGGGTTCAAGGTAACTAAGCGTACAGGTGCATGTCTTGGTTACTTTGACACAACCTCCAACAATGCTTTTCAACTCTTCTTCGGTGAGGGGAGTTCCCATGGTGCTCACCGGAATTTTGACTTTTGTCATGGTGACTAAAATTTTAATAGTGAAACATAAAAGTGCCTGCCGGGCAGGCGGAAAATTCAAGGTTTGACAGCCTCGACCGTGAGGGTCTCGAAGGCGTAGGCCGCAGGGGGCTGGTAGGGGTCGGGGTGATCCACGCCTTGAAGCTCGGGGCGTGGGCTTTGGCCGATGGGGCGGAGCACAACGTCGCGGAAGCCCACCGCCTCCAACAGGCTGCGCAGGAGGGCGAAGTCGTAGAGCACGGTGGTCTTGTTGTGCTGCATAAAGTTGGTCAGCACCAGCCCCCAAGGCGGCACGGCGCCGTCGGGGACGAGCGCCCGGGCGGCGCGGGGCGAATAGTAGGCCGCGCTCCACCGGGCATAGTCCTGCCACTCCGCACCGTCGGGCTGGGCGTAGGCCGCCGCGAGGCGTTCGACGCTGTGCACGGCAAGGCGCAACACGCCGCCGGAGCGCAACACGCGGAAGCACTCGCGCACGACGTCGCGCCCCCGGACAAAGGAGAGATGGTCGAGCAGGTGCTCGGCCACGACGCAGTCCATGCACCCTTCGGGCAAGGGGAAAGGCTGCGTGGCGTCGAGGAAGAGGGCGCCGTAGGTGGGTTCGACGTCAGTGTTGCACCAGCCCGTGAGGAGGTTCGCCCCGCAGCCGATTTGCAGGCGGTGCGGCCCGGGCTCGGCGAGGCAGTCGGCGGGACGCCACAGGGGTTCCTCGCCCACGGGGCGGCCCGCGAGGTAGCGCCGGTGGGCGTAGCGGTAGTGCGCGAGGGTCTGTTCGGCGTCATCAAAGTGGCGCAGGATCTGCGCCTGCCGGTTATTGGCGTCCGTCACGTCGGAGTAGCCGAAGTCGGCCTGCCGCGAGACGAACGGCACGGTCACCATCTTGGCCGTGAGCAGGGTGGAGAGTTTGCCGTCGGCCACGTCGCGCACGCTGAACGCGGCGTCGAGGATGGGGCGGTAGGCCTTGCGGTAGACGATGATGAACTGCGTGCACCAGAGCCAGTCGACCCACGCGAGACCGTCGCCGAGGGGCACAAGGTTGCCGAACCCACCGATGCCGCCCGAGAGGAGCTGCGCCCCCATGGCGCCGGCCAGCACCACCTGGTGCAGGAAGCGGGTGCGGTCGTAGCCGGGGGTGAAGAGGTGGTCGTCCTCGCAGATGAGCACGCAGTCGTCATCGTCGCGCTCGGCCTGCTCCACCACGCGACGGATGCTCTGCCAGAGCCCCACGGCACCCACCTCGTGGCGCACGGCCTCGACGAAACGGACGTCGAACTCCGGCCGCCCGTCGAACTGGTGCAGGATGTGGGCCCGGCGATCGGTGCGTTCGGGCAGGCTGATGACGTAGGTGGGCAGGCACATGTCCGCCACGTCCATCCGCCGGACGGCGGCGAGCGTGGCCGCGTCGGCCGAGGCGTAGAACGTGCGCACCTTGTCGAGCTTCTGCAAGAGGCGGCGCGCCTCGCGGAAGAAGCGGCTCACGCGCCCCTCCTCGGCATTGATGCTCGTGGCGTCGGAGTAACCGAACTCGCGCTGCTCGCTGATGTGGGGAAAGGTGACGAACTTGTTGCGCAAAAGGGTGGAGAGCTGCACGTCGGTGACGTAGCCCTCGCTCGTCTGGGCGGCGAGGATGCGGGCATAGGCGCGACGGAAAATGACGGTGAACTGCATCCCATTGAACCAAGCCACCCAAAAAAGGTGCGGGCTGACCTGCACGGGCTGCCGCACGCAAGCCATGCCGCCCGAGAGGAGGTCGGCCCGCAGGGCGTCGGCCTCGTGGATGCGGCGGAGGAGGAAGCTGGCGTCGTAGTCGGAGGTGAACGTGTGGTCGTCCTCACAGAAGACGAAGTAGGGCGTCCCCCTCTCGGCCTCGCGGCGGACGATGTCATAGAACGTCTGCCACAAGGCCCATGGGCCGTTCACCCCCTCGCGTCCGGGCACCACCGTGAGGCGGAACTCCGGCCGACCGGCGAACTGGGCTTCGATGTGCGCCCGGCGATCGGTGCGGGCGGGAAGGTTGACGGCATAGACAGGAATCGGTTGTTCCATGGTATTCGTTTCTTTAAGGTACATATATATAAATGTGTGCCCCTGCGGTCAAGCCAGCGCGGCCACGTCTTCGGCGCGGTAGCCGGCGGGCAGCTCGTGGCCGTCGACCCAAAGGTGGGGCGTGGCCGTGAGGCCGTGGGCGTCGGCCCAGGCGTCGTGGCGCGCCATCTCGGCCTCGACGGCGCGGGCGGTGGCCTCGTCGGGATGCAGGTCGGCAAAGAGCACCATGTCCATGGCCTGCGGCCCGGTGTACCACGCGGCGAGGCGCTCCCACGTGCGCTCGGGGCCGTCGAGGCGGTAGGCGGCGATGAG
>DVNY01000134.1 GCA_018714085.1 Candidatus Caccomonas pullistercoris | reverse complement strand
GGAGTACGCCTCGAAAAAAAAAACTATCTTTGTGCGGTAAATCTGTCACTCTCATGAAAATTGCATTGATAGGATACGGCAAGATGGGCCGTATGATCGAAGAGATAGCCAAAGCGCGCGGACATCAGATCGCGTGCATCATCGACCTCGACAACCAGGAAGACTTCGACAGCCCGGCGTTCGCCGCCGCTGACGTCGCCATCGAGTTCACCACTCCGACGGCCGCCTACGCCAACTACCTGCGTGCCTTTCAGCACGGAGTGAAGGTGGTGAGCGGCTCCACCGGCTGGATGGCCGAACACGGCGACGACGTGCGCCGCCTCTGCACCGAGGAGGGGCACACGCTCTTTTGGGCGTCCAACTTCTCACTGGGCGTGGCCATATTCAGTGCGGTCAACCGTTACCTCGCTTCGATCATGAATCGTTTCGCCGAGTATGACGTGACGATGGAAGAAGTGCACCACGTCCATAAGCTCGACGCTCCGAGCGGCACGGCCATCACGCTGGCCGAGGACATCGTCGCTCGCCTCGACCGCAAGGACCGTTGGGTCAAGGGCGAGTTCCGCCATGCCGACGGCTCCGTCGAGGGCACGAAAGACACTCCCGCCGACGCCTTGCGCATTGACAGCATCCGCCGGGGCGAGGTCCCGGGCATCCACAGCATCTGCTATGACAGCGAAGCCGACGCCATCACCATCACCCACGACGCCCATTCGCGCCGCGGCTTTGCCTTGGGCGCCGTCTTGGCCGCCGAGTTCACCGCCGGCCGCTCCGGCCTGCTCACGATGAGCGATTTGTTCAATTTCTAACCCCGACCGAATCGATGAAACCTGTCAAGAAATCCTCCATCGTAAAGTGCGTCGTTTACACAGCCCTTTACCTTCTTTTCCTCTACTGGGTTGAATCGTGGTGGGGGCTGATCGTCGTGCCGTTCATCATTGACGCTTACATCACGCGCTTCATCCCGTGGTCGTGGTGGAAGAACCTGAAAAACAAAACGGCTCGCGCGGCGATGGGATGGGTCGACGCGATTGTCTTCGCCTTTGTGGCGATCTACTTCCTCAACCAGTTCTTTTTCCAGAACTTCGTCATCCCCTCCTCGTCGCTCGAAAAGACCCTTCTCACCGGCGACTACCTGCTTGTGAGCAAGCTCAGCTACGGCCCGCGCATACCCCAGACGCCCCTGTCGCTCCCCCTGACGCAACACACCATACCCGGGCTCGGTTGCAAGAGCTACCTCGAACATCCTCATTGGGACTACCGTCGCGTCGAAGGGCTGGGCAAGGTCAAGCTCAACGACATCGTGGTGTTCAACTACCCAGCCGGCGACACCGTGGCGCTCAACTATCAGGACCAGGACTTCTATGGCATGGTCTATCAGATAGGCGCGGAACTCGTGCCCGACACCGTGACAGCCGCCATGCTCTATGAGGCGCAACAGGAGGTTTTCCGGCGCCGTTACGCCGCCGGCCGCGACTACATCGCGCAGAACCCCGTCGAGTTCGGGGAGGTGGTGAGCCGGCCGACAGACCGCCGCGAAAACTATGTCAAGCGTTGCGTGGGCCTGCCCGGCCAGACGTTGCAAATCAAGGACAACGCCGTCTATCTCGACGGCCGGCTCAATCCAGACCATGCCGACGTGCAGTATTTCTACGAGGTGACGTTCCGCGCCGGACTGCCCGAAGAAATGATACGCAGCCTGGGCATCTCGATGGAAGACCTTTCGCGTCCGGCGTCAGCCGACGGCATGACGCGCGTCATGCCGCTGACCAAGGCCAACCTGGCGACGCTCAAATCGCGGACTGACCTCGTGGCTTCCATCAAACCCACAGTCGGATATGGCGTAGCCCTCTATCCGCAGAACAAAGTGACGGGCTGGACCACTGCTGACTACGGCCCCGTCTGGATCCCTGCCAAGGGCGAGACCCTCCGTCTCACGCTCGACAACCTGCCCATCTACGAACGCCCCATCCGTGTTTATGAAGGCAATCGCCTCGAAGTGAAAGACGGGCAGATATACATCAACGGCCAGCGCACTGACAGCTACACCTTCCGCATGGACTATTATTGGATGATGGGCGACAACCGCGACAACTCGGCCGACTCCCGTTTCTGGGGCTTCGTGCCTGAGGACCACGTCGTCGGCAAGCCGCTCTTCATCTGGCTTTCGCTTGACCCCGACTATGGTTGGTTCGATGGCCACGTACGCTGGGACCGCCTGTTGAAGTGGGTGGGCGACGTGTAGCCCCGTCCGCCCTTCCCGGCGGCTGAGGCCTGCTCTCCCCGTACCGACCAAACCGTAAAGACAATGCGCCGCACGCTGACGATACTCTCCCTGTTGCTTACGGCCCTGCTTTTGGCCGTGGTGGTGCGCTGCCTGTTTGTCACGCAATACCGGGTGACCGACACGGACGGCGACGCGCTTCGTGCGGGCGACCGTGTCCTTGTCAACCGCATGGCCTATGGCTGGCGCGTGCCGGGCGAACGGTGGTGGGGCTACTGCCGTGTAGGCTCCGGGCAGCCGGCCCGTGGCGAATATGTGGCTTTCTATGATCCTTCGCTCTACGGCCCGGCCGACCGTCGTCCCGTCCGGGTCGGACGGGTGGTGGCCGTGCCCGGCGACACGCTCTGGCTCGACGCCCGGCGACGTGCGCTGCTTCCGGGGCGTACGACGGCAGACGCCCGCCCCATACCGGTTCCGGCAACCGGCAGCCGCATCGGCGTGACGCCATGGAACGCCCGTTTGCTCTGGAACACCCTCCGACGCCACGAGGGGATTCACGTGGTGCTTGTGTCCGACACCGCGCTGCGATTTGACAGCCACCGCCTGGACAGTGTCGGTTTCCAACAAGACTACTACTGGCTCTCGGGCAGCCTGGGCTACGGCCTTGTTCCCGCGTCGGCTCTTGTGGGGCGCGCCTTCTGTGTGAGCTATTCTCTCGACGACAGCCTGCGTGTGGGGCGTCGTTTCCGTGCGGACCGTTTCTTCCTCCCGTTATGACAAATGCCGTCCTGCTCACATCGGCCTACTTGGCCCCGGTGCAGTATTACACCAAGATTTACGCCGCCGACTGCGTTGTTGAGGAGCGTCACGACCATTACGTCAAGCAGACCTACCGCAACCGTTGCGTCATAGCCGGACCTGACGGCCCGCTCCCCCTCACGGTGCCCGTCGAGAGCCGTCCGTCGCCCCATACGCCGACCTGCGACGTGCGGATCAGCGACCACGGCAACTGGCGCCACCTTCATTGGCAAGCCCTCACCAGCGCGTACGAGGGCAGTCCCTATTTCGAATACTATGCCGACGACTTCCGTCCTTTCTATGAGCGGCGGTTCGACTTCCTCGTCGACTTCAACGATGGCCTGCGGCGCACAGTCTGCGCGTTGCTGGGGCTGGAAACGCCAGTCATACCGACCGAGGCTTACCTCGACGCGTCGGCCGGAACGGGACGGCTGACAGAAATGACAAGTCGGCTGATAGAAAATTCTGGACGGCTGACAGAATTTACGGGACGGCTGACTGGAGGAACGGCCACGGCGTCCGGTTTCGCTGTCACAGACCTGCGCGAGTCCATCCGCCCCAAACAGCCTTACGGGACCGACCCCGCGTTTTCCGCCGTGCCTTACTATCAGGTCTTCGCACAGCGTCAGGGCTTCCTGCCTAACCTGAGCATTGTCGACTTGCTTTTCAACATGGGGCCCGAAGCCCGCCTTGTGCTTCGCGATGGCTGCGCCGCGTCCGCCATGCCGGTTTCCTGATTTTTGCCCGAGAAATACGATTTTCGGCCGAAACTCCCGTTATTCCTTTGGAAAACAGTAATTTTGCAGTCACACTTGTATATTTAATTCCCAAACAACTTGAAAACATTTGAAGAGCTGGGCGTCAGCGAGGAGCTGCGCCGCGCAATAAAAGAACTGGGCTACGAGACGCCGATGCCCGTACAGGAAGAAGTGATTCCCTATCTGCTCGGTTCGGGCAACGACGTCATCGCTCTGGCGCAGACCGGCACCGGCAAGACGGCGGCCTACGGTCTCCCCGTGCTGCAAAAGGTGAACCCCTCGCAGCACCACACGCAAGCCGTCATCCTCAGCCCGACCCGCGAACTGTGCCTGCAAATCGCAGGTGACCTGAAAGATTACTCCCGGTACATCGACGGCTTGCAGGTCGTTGCCGTCTACGGCGGTTCCAGTATTGAAAGCCAAATCCGCGCCCTGAAACGCGGCGCGCAAGTAATCGTGGCCACACCGGGTCGCCTCATCGACCTGATGAAACGCGGCGTAGCCAAACTCGACGCCGTGGAAAACGTGGTGCTCGACGAAGCCGACGAAATGCTCAATATGGGCTTTTCGGAGAGCATAGACGAAATTTTGGCCGGCGTACCGACCGACCGCAACACCCTGCTTTTCTCCGCCACGATGAGTAAGGAGATAGAGTCCATCGCTACCAACTATCTTCACGATCACAAGGAAATCGTCGTCGGGTCGCGCAATGAGGGCGCCGAAAACGTCAACCATGTCTACTACCTCGTTCATGCGAAAGACAAGTACCTCGCCTTGAAGCGCGTGGTCGACTACTACCCCGGCATCTACGCCATCATCTTTTGCCGGACGCGCGCCGAGACACAAGAGGTGGCCGACAAGCTGATCCAGGACGGCTATAACGCCGAGTCGTTGCACGGCGACCTTTCGCAGGCGCAGCGAGACCTGACCATGCAGAAGTTCCGGCAACACCGCACGCAGCTCCTCGTGGCCACGGACGTAGCCGCACGCGGCCTCGACGTAGAGGAACTGACACACGTCATCAACTACGGCCTGCCCGATGACGTCGAGAACTACACTCACCGCAGCGGCCGTACAGGCCGGGCCGGCCGCCGCGGAACCAGCATCAGCATCATACACCTCCGCGAGAAGGGAAAGGTGAAACAGATAGAGCGCACGATCGGCAAGGCGTTCGACCGCGGCGTCCTGCCGGAGCCTCGGGAAATCTGCACCAAGCAACTCTATCACGTGATGGACGAACTGGAACGTATTGCCGTAGACGAGGAACAGATCGCCCCCTTCCTCCCTGAAATCTATCGTAAGCTCGACTGGCTCACGAAGGAGGACCTGATCAAACGCATCGTGAGCCGGGAGTTCGGGCGTTTCTTGCAGTATTACGCCAATGCTCCCGAGATTGTCGAACCGGCCGACGGGCGCAAACGCAAGGAGGTGGCCGAACGTCCGGCCCGCCGTCAGCACGAGCGTGGCCCCCGTGAGGCTGAACCCGGATATACGAGGCTTTTCCTCAACTTGGGAAAGCGCGACAACTTCTACGCCCGCGAAATCATCAACCTCGTCAACCGTTACGTCAAAGGGCAGATCGAGATAGGCCGCATAGACCTCCTGACGAACTGTTCCTTCTTCGAGGTTCCCGAAGAGCACGCTCAGCTCGTCATGCGCAAGATGTCGCGCGCCATGGTGGGCAAGCGGCAAGTCGTCGTGGACTACGCTGACCGCGAACAGGGCGGCGGAGGTTTCGAGCGCCCGACGCGTGGCCGTGGCGGCTATGGCCCGAAGAAGGAGCGTGCCGCCAAGGACCGCTCCGCAGCACGCCGGGGAAAGAAGAACGACTGGAAGCAATTTTTCGAAGACTGACCCGTAAAATCCCGAGAGGCTATGAAACGACTGTGGTGCTGGATGATCCTGCTGGCGGCCTGTGCGATGCCGGCGGCGGCGCAGAACCTGATGCTGAAAGTGGGCGGCGGCCTCGCGTCGCATTATAAGGACTGCCGCCCGGTAGGTGCGTTCAAGCTGGGGCTGGGCTATGAATTCGAGCTCGACCAGCATTGGACCGTGGAGCCCTCGCTCGTGTTCTACGGCAAGGGATGGAAAGAGCCGGACGAGCAAGTCGCCATCCGCGACGACGAGGGCGAACAACTCTATGACGAAGACGGAAATCCCCTTGTCGGTGTGCGGAGCACTTCGGCCACTGCCAATTATATCGAGCTGCCTGTCGTCGTGCACTATTATATCCGCACGAACGACAGCCAGTATGTCAACCTCTACACCGGGCCTTATGTGGCTTGCGGTGTCAGCGGAAAGATAAAGACGCGCGGCGACGCCGACCGCCCCGGCAGCGAGAAACTCTACTACGACGCCAAGACGTTCAGCCTCGACGGCGTCCGCCGTTTCGATGCCGGATGGCAGGTGGGCGCCGGCTATCAGTTCAGCCGCAACTTCACTCTCTCGCTCGAGGGCGACTTCTCCCTGACGCGTTTCCGCAGCGGGGGAGGGCGCAATGTGGCCGGGCTGGTCGCCTTGACCTACACTTTTTCGGCCGACTGAGCCGTCCTCACGCAGCGGGCGGTCTGCCGGTATGAACGGTCGCAGTGACAGAAAATCCTGTCACTGCGACCGTTTTTTCTGTCAGCCGTCCAGGATTTTCCGCCAGCCGACTTGTCATTCCTGTCGGCTGGCTTGTTTTCTCACCATGTGCTTCCGGACGGGTAGGCGAGGAGGCACGGGGCGCTGTGGGAGTTGCCGAAATCCCTACATGTGGGTATTGCGGCACAGTCGCCGTGCCTGTATCTTTGCAAATGATTACAGCAACCACTTTCCGCCCGCCTGAACCGACGCGAGTCGTTGCGGGAAGACGGATGAGGCCGCCGTCGCGAAGACGATGCCTGTCGCGTCAGAGAAAAGTATAAGAAAAAATTGTTATGTCCATGTTCGTATAACGCCGCGCCCCAACCGGGAGCGGCGTTGTTTATGCTAAAAAAATCAAAGAAGCAGTTGATTTTTTGCTCGGTTTTTTGTTTTTTTCAATCGGAATGATTATCTTGCCTGCGGTTTAACCTTTCAAATCTTGGTGCGTTATGATGATATTGGAAACTATTGGCGAAAACGCCGGGACCGTTTGGCGCTTGTTGAACGCCGCGGAAGTCCCTCTGACCATCCCTGAACTGAAGCAGCAGGCCGGCCTTTCTGACCATGATCTCTATGCTGCAATGGGCTGGCTGGCTCGTGAGGGTAAGATCTTCTTTGCCGAAAAAGACGGCAGCACATGGGTGAGCCTGTTTCCCGTCAACGTGTATTTCTAAACCGCTGGCGGTTTCACGCGAAAGGTTGCGGCTGCACACCGTCTGGCGAGGCGAGGTGTCCGGAGGCCGGACCTGAACAGCAGGCATAAACTCCGTATTCGTTCGCCGGGCAACCTGTTTTTGCAGGCTGCCCGGCGGTTTTGCAGGCCAAAGCAGCCGGAAGGGACTTTTTGACGGAGGATTGTTCTGTCGCAGCTTCCGGGAAAACATTATCTTTGCCCCATAAACTTCCATCCACCGCCTGAAAATATGGAAAAGCTCTTGCACTACGTCTGGCAGCACCGCCTCTATCCCCTTGCCCCGCTTCTGACGACGGACGGCCTGCCCGTGGAGGTCATAGACCCCGGCCTGTCAAACCGTGACGCTGGGCCGGATTTCTTCAACGCCAAGGTGAACATCGGCGGCACCCTCTGGGTGGGCAACGTCGAACTCCACGAACGCGCCAGCGACTGGCGCCGTCACGGTCACGACGCCGATCCCGCCTATGACAACGTGGTGCTGCACGTTGTGGGCGAGGCCGACGCGGCCTCCGCCACTTCGAAAGGGCGGAGGCTGCCGCAGATGGTGCTTGCCGTTCCGCCGTCGCTCCTGGCGGGCTATGAGGAACTGCTGGCCGCCGACCGCTATCCTCCATGCCGCCGGGTGCTTCCCCACGTCAGCCGTTTCGAGGTTGACAGCTGGCTGAGCGCTTTGGCCGCCGAGCGTCTTGAAGAAAAGGCCGCCCGTATCCAGACGCTCGTCGGTGCCACCGTGGCCGACTGGGAGTATGTCTGTTTCTGCACGCTGGCCCGCAATTTCGGCTTCGGCGTCAATGGCGACGCCTTTGAGGAGTGGGCGCGTCACATCGACTTGAAGCAAATCGGCAAACACCGCGACTCGCTCTTCCAGGTCGAAGCCTATTTCTTCGGGCAGGCCGGCCTGCTCGAGAGGGAGCCGGCTGAGCCTGACGAATACTTCGACCGCCTGCGCAGGGAGTATGCTTTCCTGGCCCACAAGTTCGGGCTGACGCCCATGGACCCTGTCCGTTGGCGCTTCCTGCGTCTCAGACCGCAGAACTTCCCCTATGTGCGCCTCGCCCAGCTGGCCCGCCTCTATCATGAAGGCCGGGCGGAGTTTGCCCGCCTGCTGGCGGCCGCTTCTGTCGCCGCGCTGCGTGAATGCCTGGCGGTTTCGGTCGGCACGTATTGGGAGACGCACTACGCCTTCGGCCATGCCAGCCCGCGAGGCAGCAAGACGCTGCGCGCGGCTTCGCTCGACCTCCTGATCATCAATACGGTCGTTCCGCTCAGCTTTGCCTACGGGCGATGGCGCATGGACGACGGGCTCTGTGAACACGCTGTCAGTTTGCTCGAACAGCTCAAAGCGGAAAACAACCACATCGTCCGCGCGTGGCGCGACGCTGGCGTCCGTGCGGCCAACGCCGCCGACAGCCAGGCGCTCGTCCATCTGCGGCGCAATTACTGCGACCGCAAAGACTGCCTGCGTTGCCGCTTCGGTTATGAGTATCTGAAAAACGCCGGCCGCCCTTGACGGCTGGACAGACAAAACGATAGGAATTATGGAATACGTATTCGAACTTACGATGAAGGTGCGCGACTATGAGTGCGACCTGCAAGGAATTGTCAACAACGCCAACTATCAACACTACATCGAACATACGCGCCACGAGTTCCTGCTGACGCGCGGCGTGAGCTTTGCCGACCTGCACGCCCGAGGCATCGACGCCGTCGTGGCACGCCTTCAAATGGCTTTCAAGACCCCTCTGCGCAGCGGCGACAGCTTCGTGTCGCGTCTGGCAGTGCGGAAGGAGGGCCTGCGTATCGTGTTCGTGCAGGACATCTACCGCTTTCCGGACAACAAACCCGTCATCCGTTCGACCGTGGACACCGTCTGCGTGGTCGACGGCCGCCTCTCGGCCTGCGCGGAGCTTGAAAAACTGCTCGGCTTATGACGACGCTGCCTCCCGAACCGGTGTGCGTCATGGCGCTTACCCGGGTGAAAGGATTGAGCTTTGCGGCCGCATCGCAGGTCTACCAAGCCGCCGGCTCGGCAGCTGCTCTCTTTGCGGCCCGTGACGACTTGCGCGCTTTCCTGCCCGACGTTCATCCGCGCGTCGCGGCTGCCTTGCGGCAGAGCGACGACGCCCTGCTGCGCGCCGAGGCGGAGTGGGAGTTGTGTCAGCGCGAGGGCATCGGTGTGAGCTGTTTGAACGATGAGGCTTACCCTGCCCGGCTGCGCGACTGTCCCGACGCGCCGCTCGTGCTCTTCCACAAAGGGGCGTCGTGCCTGTCGGAGCGTCACGTGGTCGCCGTCGTGGGCACCCGCCACGTGACGGAGCAGGGCAAGGACGCCTGCCGGCGCTTTTGCGACGAACTGGCCGAAGCGGTGCCCGACGTAGTCGTGGTGAGCGGACTGGCTTACGGCGTGGACATCCATGCTCACCGAGGCGCGCTGGCGGCAGGGCTGCGGACGGTGGCCGTGCTGGCCCACGGCTTCGACCGTATCTATCCGGCTGTTCACCGGACGACAGCGACAGAGATGCTGGCACGCGGTGGCCTCGTTACGGAATACATGACGGGCACTGTGCCCGACAAGGGAAACTTCGTGCGGCGAAACCGTATCGTAGCAGGGCTCGTGGACGCCTGCGTCGTCGTGGAGAGCGCCAGCAAGGGCGGCGCGCTCATCACGGCGCGCCTGGCGGGCGAGTATAACCGCGAGGTCTTCGCTTTCCCCGGCCGGGTGACCGATCCTTACTCCGAAGGCTGCAACCGCCTGATTGCCTCCAACCAGGCACAGCTCCTGACCGGCGGGGAGGCTTTGGCGGATGCCATGGGGTGGGCTGTGAAGAAAGAGAAAGGCAAGCCGGTGCAGCGCGAACTCTTTGCCGAACTGACGGACGAAGAGGCCGCGCTCTGCCGGCTGCTCCGCGGGACGGACGGCGTGCAGCTGAACGTGCTGGCCGTGCGTTCGGGCATACCGGTGCAGCAGGTGGGCAACATCCTGTTCGATCTGGAAATGCGCGGCATAGTGCGCATGATGCCCGGCAGCATATACCGTTTAGTCTGACGGCCTGATTGGGGCCGCCGTCGCCGCAGCCTATTTTTTTCCCACGGCATGAAAAACAAGCCCCGCGCCTTTCACAAGGAACGGGGCTTTCGCTAACACTGATGGTTGTGCTGTCCACAAGGGTCGGGACAGCCGTGGAGTTTTCTCGTTTCGTGCCGGGCCGGCCCGTGGCCGGTTGTCGTCGTCCGCTTTGCCTTTGCCTGATGGAAAGATGCTTTCCCGGTCCATTGGCCACAGGAGATGCCTGGAAAATCGATTGCCCGGACGGTGCAAAAGTAGGGATAGAATGTGACGAAACGTTTGCAGAGCCGTGACGGGACGATGACAAAGTTCCTTGTCGGCCGACGCCAATGGCCGTCCAGGCGGCAAAGGACACATTGTATAATTATAGGAACTCTTTCGGAACTGTGCGTCGGGGCTGGATCCGTGGCCGTGAAAACGGGACGGCTGACAGAAAATCCTGTCACTGCGACAGAAATTTCAGTCACTGCGACAGGAAAAACGGGACGGCTGACTGTCAGAAGCAGGCCGCCGTCTGTCCGGTCGTGAGCGGTCGCCGCAATTCTTTGCACTGCGTTTGCAGATTTTATCGAAAAAAACGTAATTTTGCAGACAGAACCCCTAAATCGAAAAACAACCTCTCAGTCACATGAAAGAGAAACTCACCGTGGTCAAGGTCGGCGGGAAAATCGTCGAAGAGCCTTCGGCGCTCGCCCGTCTGCTGACCGACTTTTCCGCCCTGCCGGGGCTGAAAGTGCTCGTCCATGGCGGCGGGCGTACGGCTACCGACATGGCGGCCCGTCTCGGCATCGCTACGCAGATGGTGGGCGGCCGGCGCGTCACTGACGCCGAGACGCTCCGCGTGGTCACTATGGTTTACGCCGGATTGGTCAATAAGAACGTCGTGGCCGGCTTGCAGGCACACGGGGTCAACGCGTTGGGCCTGACGGGAGCCGACATGGACGTCATCCGGTCGCACCGCCGCACGGGCGGCGAAGTGGACTATGGTTTTGTCGGCGACGTGGACCGCGTGGATGCCGACATGCTCGCTGTGCTCTTGGACGCAGGCGTGGTGCCCGTTATGGCTCCGCTGACGCACGACGGCTGCGGCTCGCTGCTCAACACCAACGCTGACACCATTGCGGGCGAGACCGCCAAGGCGTTGGCTGTCCGGTTCGACGTGACGCTGGTCTATTGTTTTGAGCACGCTGGTGTCCTTTCCGACCCCGACGACGAAAGCAGCGTCATCCCCCGCATCACGCGCGAGAACTTCGCCCGCTTGGCCGCCGACGGCACAGTGAGCGGCGGAATGCTGCCCAAGATCGAAAACAGCCTGCAAGCCGTCGAGGCAGGCGTAGGGCGCGTCATCATCACCCGTGCCGACGCCCTCGGCCAGTCGGCTGGAACGCAAATCGGTTGAAGCCGGCGTGCCGGCGGTCGTAAAACCCCGGCGTTTTCTTGGCTACTCCCGCGAAATGGACTACTTTTGCAACATCCTCCCGCATATCCCCACAAATGAGGAGACCACCGGCCGGGAGAACGCGTCGCAGTCCTGCGCTTGACGAGAACAACTTCAAACATTAATAACTTAATTTCAAAAAATTCTCTATGTGGTTATGTAATTCATCAATCGGACGAAAGGTAATCATGTCGGTTACCGGCGTCGCGCTTATCCTGTTCCTGACGTTCCATGCGTGCATGAACGTCGTAGCGCTCTTCTCGGAAGAAGCCTATAACACAGTGTGCGAACTGCTCGGCGCCAACTGGTATGCCGTGGCCGCTACGCTCGTGTTGGCAGCCTTGGTGGCCATTCATTTCATCTACGCCATCATCCTGACGCTCCAAAACCGGAAAGCGCGCGGCAGTAACCGCTACGCTGTGACCGACCGTCCCGGGAAAGTGGAATGGGCCTCGCAAAACATGTTCGTGCTGGGCGTCATCGTGGTCGTAGGTCTGCTTCTCCACCTCTACAACTTCTGGTACAACATGATGTTTGCCGAACTCATCGGCGACCCCTACATGGGTCCCTGCTACGCCGGTGACGGTTACGGTTACATCGTCGAGACGTTCAGCAACCCCGTCTTCACGGTGCTCTACGTCATCTGGTTTGTCGCCATTTGGTTCCACCTGACCCATGGCTTTTGGAGTGCTTTCCAGACGCTCGGCTGGAACGGCAAGATCTGGTTCAATCGTTGGAAGACGATAGGTATGTGGTACGCCACGGTACTGATGCTCCTCTTCCTCGTAGTCGCCCTGAAATTCGCGTTCTGCGGCGGTGCATGCTAATCCGGCGGCCGTGCCTGTCGGCGCAGCCTCCCAACAATCAATCAAAAAAACAAACAAAAGAATATGGCTACAATAAATTCGAAAATCCCCGAGGGACCGATCTCTGAGAAGTGGACGAACTTCAAGGCACACCAGAAGTTGGTCAATCCGGCCAACAAGCGCAAGCTGGATATTATTGTCGTCGGCACAGGACTTGCCGGCGCCTCTGCTGCCGCTTCGCTCGGCGAAATGGGCTTTAAGGTATTTAATTTCTGCATACAAGACTCTCCGCGCCGCGCCCATTCCATCGCTGCCCAAGGCGGTATCAATGCGGCCAAGAACTACCAGAACGACGGCGACTCGGTTTATCGTCTTTTCTATGACACCGTGAAAGGCGGCGACTACCGTGCCCGTGAAGCCAACGTCTACCGTCTGGCCGAGGTGAGCGCCAACATCATCGACCAGTGTGTCGCCCAAGGCGTTCCTTTCGCCCGTGAGTACGGCGGTCTCCTTGCCAACCGTTCTTTCGGCGGCGTTCAGGTAAGTCGCACGTTCTACGCAAAAGGACAGACCGGCCAGCAGCTCCTACTCGGTGCTTATTCCGCGCTGATGTGTCAGGTTCACGCCGGAACAGTCAAGCTGTTCTGCCGCTACGAGATGCAGGACGTCGTTATTATCGACGGCCGCGCCCGTGGTATCATTGCTAAAAATCTTATTACCGGTAAGCTCGAGCGTTTCGCAGCCCATGCCGTCGTTCTGGCCACGGGTGGTTATGGAAATACTTACTTCCTCTCGACGAACGCCATGGGATGCAACTGCTCCGCAGCCATCGCCGCTTATCGCAAGGGTGCCTACTTCGCTAACCCGGCCTTTGTTCAGATTCACCCGACCTGCATTCCGGTTCACGGCGACAAGCAGTCGAAGCTCACGCTGATGTCCGAGTCGCTCCGTAACGACGGCCGCATTTGGGTGCCGAAGAAACTGGAAGACGCCAAGAAACTCCAAGAAGGCAAGATCCAGGGCCGCGACATTCCGGAAGAAGACCGCGACTACTACTTGGAGCGTCGCTATCCGGCGTTCGGTAACCTCGTTCCGCGCGACGTGGCCAGCCGTGCCGCCAAAGAGCGCTGCGACAAAGGCTATGGCGTCAACAGCACTGGCCTGGCAGTATTCCTCGACTTTTCGGAAGCCATCCAGCGCTTGGGCCGCGACGCCGTTGAGCAGCGCTACGGCAACCTCTTCGACATGTATGAGGAGATCACGGACGTCTCGCCCTATGACAATCCGATGATGATCTACCCCGCAATTCACTACACGATGGGTGGACTTTGGGTGGACTACGAGCTGCAGACCAACATCCCCGGTCTGTTCGCCATTGGTGAATGCAATTTCTCCGATCACGGCGCCAACCGTTTGGGAGCCTCTGCGCTGATGCAAGGTTTGGCCGACGGCTATTTCGTTCTGCCTTACACGATCCAGAACTACCTCAGCGATCAAATCACCGTGCCTCGTTTCTCGACCGACCTGCCTGAGTTCGCTGCCGCCGAGAAGGCTGTGAACGACCGCATCGACCACCTGATGAACATCAAGGGCAAGGAGTCTGTCGACAGTATCCACAAGAAACTCGGCCACGTCATGTGGGAGTATGTGGGTATGGCCCGCACGAAAGAGAGCCTCGAAAAGGCGCTCGAGCTCATCAAGGGGATCCGTCAGGAGTTCGAGACCAACCTCTTCGTGCCCGGCACGAAAGAAGGCCTCAACGTGGAGCTCGACAAGGCACTGCGCTTGAACGACTTCATCACGATGGGTCAGCTTATCGCTTACGACGCCCTGAACCGCAACGAGAGCTGCGGCGGTCACTTCCGCGAAGAGTACCAGACCGAGGACGGCGAGGCAAAACGCGACGACGTCAACTGCTTCTACGTATCGTGCTGGGAGTATCAAGGCTCCGACGAGAAAGCTCCTGTCATGTATAAGGAGCCGTTGAAGTACGAGGCCATCGAGGTGAAGACTCGTAACTATAAGAATTAATACGGTAGTTGCACGAAAATCAAGAAAGGACAAAACAATGGCTAAGAATATAAGTTTCACGATTAAGTACTGGAAGCAGAATGGCCCGAAGGACGCTGGCCATTTCGAACAGCGCGAGATGAAAGACATCCCCGACGATACGTCGTTCTTGGAGATGCTTGATATCCTCAATGAGGAGCTTATCGAAGAGGGCAAGGAACCCTTTGTTTTCGATCACGACTGCCGTGAGGGCATCTGCGGCATGTGCTCGCTCTATATCAACGGAACGCCTCACGGCAAGACCGAGACGGGTGCCACGACCTGCCAGCTCTATATGCGTCGCTTCAACGACGGTGATGTCATCACCGTCGAACCTTGGCGTTCGGCTGCTTTCCCTGTCATCAAGGACTGCATGGTCGACCGTTCGGCTTTCGACAAGATCCAGCAGGCCGGAGGCTACATCACCGTCCGTACCGGTGCTCCTCAGGACGCCAACGCCATCCTCATCCCGAAGCAGGACGCCGACGAGGCTATGGACTGCGCCACCTGCATCGGCTGCGGAGCCTGTGTGGCAGCCTGCAAGAACGGTTCTGCCATGCTCTTCGTGTCGTCGAAAGTGAGCCAGTTCGCCCTGCTTCCCCAAGGACGGCCTGAGGCAGCCAAACGTGCGAAAGCCATGGTGGCCAAGATGGACGAGCTCGGCTTCGGAAACTGCACGAACACCCGCGCCTGCGAGGCTGTCTGCCCGAAGAACGAAAGCATCGCCAACATCGCCCGCCTCAACCGCGAGTTCATCAAGGCCAAGCTGAACGATTAAAATTCCAAGCACTTCGGTGCCTGTCACGACAAGGCGGGCCGGCAAGTCAACCGTAC
>DVNY01000133.1 GCA_018714085.1 Candidatus Caccomonas pullistercoris | reverse complement strand
ACCACGCGCCCGCCACGTCCGACGTGCTCCCCGAGGGCACCTTGGGCGAAATCGACGTTCGACCAGAGCGCCCTGTAAGGCACCATGACGCCTTTCGGACGGCTTGTTGTGCCCGAGGTGTAGTTGATCAGCGCTAGCTCGTCGGGGCATTCGCGCCTGTAGGCCACGTGTTGCGGCCGGAAAAACTTGGGGTAACGGCGGCCGAAGAACTCGTTGAGCCGTTCGCGCGCTTCGGTCAGGGTCGGCGTGCGGCTGACAAGGAGCGAAAAGTCGGGGATGTGGATCACGCCTTCGAGCGCGGGCATCGCGTCGGCTTCGAGGTGGGGCCAGACTTGGTCGCCGGCAAAGAGGAGACGGCTTTCGGAGTGGTTGACGATGTGGTGCACCTGGTCGGCCCTGAATTCATGTAATACTGGGACGGCCACCGCCCCATAGGTCAGTGTGGCAAGGAGGGCCACGGCCCAATTGGCGCAGTTGCGCCCGCAGAGGGCAATTTTGTCGCCTGGCTTGACGCCGGCTTGCTCAAAGAGAATGTGCAGCTTTTCAATCTTCCGCGCCACGTCTTTGAACTGGAATGTACTCCCCTCGTAGTCCGTGAGGGCGTCGAGGTCCCAATTCGTTTTCAGGCTCTCTTCGATGAGCCCAATCAGACTACCATATTCGTTCATCGTTGTCGTTTTTTCTTTGTTTTTTATGGGGAAGAGGCGTGCGGGCGTGTCAGGCGGGAATAGCCCTGCGGCGGCGCCGCGCGTAAGCTCGTCATGCACCCTGCATCTGCAAAGATAATGATTTTTTAGGCGGTGTCCCCCACCCGCGTGGCTTAAAGTATCTTGTTTTTTTTGACGCGCAGCAGGAAAAGCGTACTTTTGCAGCATCTTTTTCTATATGATGTGACGCACGTATCCCCTCTCCCTATGAAACGTAAGTACGCTTTTATCGGTCTTGCGGCCGCGGCGGCCGCGGTTTGCGCAGTGGCCTATTATCTGTTCTTCTCTGCCTTCAACACTCAGGGCGGCTCGTCCTACCTCTACATCGACGCGGACGATTCGTTCGACTCCGTCTGTGCCAAGCTCGACACTGCCGCCGGCACACGCCAGCTTGCGGGTTTGCGTCTGTTGGCCGTGGCTACGGGCTACGGCGACCATGTGCGCACGGGGCGCTACGACGCGGGCGGCGGCGTGTCGACCCTCGGTCTCCTGCGCCGGCTCAGGAATGGCAGCCAGGCTCCCGTGCGCCTCACCATCCCCAACGTGCGCACGATGGACCGCCTTGCGGCTCGACTGGGCGCAGTGCTGATGGCGGACTCAGCCGCTTGGGCCCATTGTTTCGGGGACTCGGCCACGCTTGCCGCTTTCGGGACGGACACTGCCCTTCTGCCATGCTTGTTCATCCCGAATACTTATGAAGTCTACTGGGACGTCACGCCGCGTGGGCTGCTCGGCCGGATGCAGCGCGAGAGTGAAGCCTATTGGACACCAGAGCGCTTGGCTTTGGCGGACAGTGCGGGTCTGACACCAGACGAAGTGATCGTCATGGCTTCGATTGTGGATCAGGAAACGGCCAACGACGCGGAGAAACCCATGATCGCAGGCATGTACCTCAATCGCCTCCATCAGGGCATGAAACTCCAAGCCGATCCGACCGTAAAGTTCGCCTTGAAACGCTTTGACTTGCGGCGCATCTATCACGACCAACTCTTGACGGACAGCCCATACAACACGTATCGCTACGAAGGGCTCCCACCCGGCCCCATCTGCATTCCGGCGCTGTCGAGCATTGAGGCTGTGCTGCACTTTGCACGCCACGATTATGTTTACATGTGTGCCAAGGAGGACTTTTCGGGCACACATCGCTTTGCCCGGACCTACGCCGAGCACATGCAGAACGCCCAGCGTTATGCCGAGGCGCTCAATCGCCGCGGCGTCAGATGAAAGCGGGGCCGGCGTCGGACGTTCCGACTGCCGGACGGCTGCCGGAGAGAACAAGTCGGCTGACAGGACGAACAAGTCGGCTGACAGCTTTTACGGGATGGCTGGCCAACGAACGGTTTAATCAATCGCGGCATACAGCGATGGCTGATGCCTGATAAAAGGTCTTCGCTCCTAAAAACAAATGCCCCATGCCGGTATCCTGCCAGTATGGGGCATTTTGTGTGGGTCCGCGCCGTGGCGTGGCGTCATTCTGCTCGGTTGATAGCGTCGATGAGCAGGCGGAAGTCATCGGACGTCAGGCCATAGGCTGCCAGCACGCCGGCGTCGGCGTCGAAGAAGTCGTCGGGCATGCGGTCGGACGCCCGGGCTTTGAGGCAGGCCCGGTAGCGCTTGACGGCCGTGGGGATGTCGCCGGAAGCCCAGGCGGCGTGCCCGGCGTTCATGTAGTCGTCGGCTGTGGGGCGACCGGAAAGCAGTTTCGCGTAGAAGCGTTCGGCCCCAGCCGGCTTTTGCGCCATGAATGAGCACCAGGCTAGCGCGCGCAGCGTGCGGGGCTGGTCGGGCGTGAGGTAGTCCACCTTGTAGAGGTGTTTGAAGGCTTCGTCATAACGTCTGAGATGGACGAGCGTTTCGCCGAGGCGATATTCGACCTGCAAGTCATCAGGCGACAGGCACCCCAGTCGCGTCCAGCAGTCGAGGGCTCGGTCGAAATGCCCGCTGAGCATGGCGCACCCTGCCATGTGGCGCAGGGTCCACGCATTGTCGCCGTCGATGAGAAGAGCCTTGGCGTAGGCCTCGACGGCCGCGTCATATTGTCCGGCGGCCTGATGGCAGTAGCCGGTTTTTTGAAAGACGTCGGCCGATGGAGCGGCCAGCTTGCCATAGAGGTGCAAGGCCTTGGCGTAGAGTTTGTGGCGGAAAGCGAACTCGGCGACTTGCAGCGTGCTTTCGTCGTCGGAGAGCAAGGGGGCGAGCGAGGCGGTGTCGGCAAGGACAAGGTTCTGCTCGAATGGGTTGGCAAACTGCCGGTGTTGGGCAAAGAGTCGGAAGAAGCGGTAGAGATCTTGCAGGTAGACGCGTCGCTGCCGCTCACCCTCGGTGGAGGCAGAAAGGGCGTCGTCCCAGTGTGACTGGCTGTCGATGCCCATGGCTTCGAACTGTTGCTCCATCAGGCGGCGCTGCGCCGCAGGGATGCCGGACAGCATCAGGGCGAATGAGTGCTTGTCTGAATCGCACAGCAGGTCGGACGTAAAAAGCGGGCGCATGAAGCGGGGCAGCTCGCGCAAGGAGGCCACGACATCGGGGTGGTGCCCGTCGAAGGGGAGGAACCAGTTGGACATCACGCCGAAGAAGGGAAACTGCTGCTTCATGGCGGCGAACGTGCCCATATAGACGTCCGCGCCGGCGGCCTGCATCTCAGCCAGGCGTTTCAGTTTGTCTTCGATCCGCTTGACGGCTTCGTTCTCGCGCCACTCGGGGTTGGGATCGTCGCCGTGCAGCATCTCGTCGAGGGTTTCGAGACCGAGTTTTGAGGGGCTGAACTGTGGGTTCCGGAGCATCGTGGGGATGATGTCCTCTTGCAGCTGTTTTTCGATTTCCCGTGTTTCGAGGGTGGCCAGCAACTGGATTTGCAGGTTGCGTAAGGTGGCTATGGCGCCGGTGTCGTCGGTCAGGAGTCTCAGTCTTGATGCCAGCGGGGGGCAGAGCTGGATGCGCCGGTCGTGGCGCAGGGTGATCAGGGCGAGGCCTACCCACGCTCTGCTGCTCACCTGCGGGCGACCGTCTGTGAGCAGGTCGAGCAGAAGGCCGAACTTTACGGCGTCAAACTGATGAAGCAAGGCCATCGTCAGGGCGCTGACAAAGAGGGCAGCGTCTGCCTCGGCCACCAAGGGTGAAGCCGTGAGGCTGCGTGCTGTCTCGGTGTCGGTTGGTGTCCACGGTGAAGACGTCCAGACCACGTCGAACATCCGCCGGCCGGCCTCGGCGCGCTGCCTGTCGACGGGGGCGCGTCGGGGGTCTGGGGCGGAGCTGTCTGTCGGAGGCAGGGCCGAGAGCTGGCGGCCGGCTTCTTCGAGGCTGCTGACTGCTTCGGCCATCGTTAGGCCCATGGCTTGCACAGTGCGCAGGGTAGAATAATAAAGGTCGGTCGACGTCCGCGTCAGTCCCAGCCGCTCGGCTCGGTCGCAAAGCGCATAGCTTTGGTCGAGGAAGGAGCGGAACATGCTGTGTCGGCTGGCGTCGGGCGCACCTGTGCGGAAGTATCGCAGCATCATGGCGTAGGCTTCGGCCATACTGTCCACGGCAGTTCTGAGGTCCCAGTCGGCGGTGGCCTCTGCAAGGGCTTTCAGCCCGTCGAGGGCATCAGCAAGGCGCGACTGGTCGAGCGCTTCGCGGGTGGTGTGCAGGAGGGGGGCGAAAGTTTCTTCTTTCATCCTATTTCAGGTAAACGGTCGTGACAATCGAATCTGCGGCAAAGCCTTTCGGCACGAGGCGTCTCGACGCAAGGAAACCGATGGCGGCTTCCATGTCGGACGGAGCGGGGCCATGGGCCGGGGCGTAGCGAGGCAGGCGCAGGGTGTCGGCCTCGGCGGCGGTCAGTCCGAAGTCGCGGCTCAGGACGGAGTCGCAGACGGCTTTGCCGCCTCGGTTGATCTGCGCGGCGGCTAGGTCATAGGCCTTGATCAGGCTGCGCACCTGGGCGGCTTTTAGAGGTGAGTTGAGCCGTTGGCGGTTGAACGTGAAGCATCCAAGGTGCAGTTTCTCGCTGGCTGTGCTGTAAATCTGTTTATGTCCGCGAGCTCGCGCTTGGGTGGCCTGTGGCTCGGGCAGGACGGCGGCGTCGACTTGCGCATTCGTGAGCATGGCGGCACGGAGGTTGACGTTGTTGATCTGCGGGCGGTAGATGCGGTCAGGGCGAAGCCCTCCGGCTTTTGCTACATGGTCGGAGACGAGGTCGCTCGCTGAGTGGCGCGCTACGGCGATCATGCGTTCGTCGAGCTGCGAAGCGTTCCGCAGTCGCAGCGAGGCGGTCACGACCACGTTCCATGCTCCGTCCGTGGCCATCACGATGGTGGGTTGAGCCTGCACTCGATGGGCCATTAAGACTGAACGTACAAGGTCGGAGTAGATGCCGTCTGCTGAGCCGCCCGCGAGCGCCGTGTCGAGGTCCATCTGTGCCGTGAATGTCAGCAGTTCGACGTCGAGGCCGAGCGAGTCGAAAATCCCGGCTCTCCGGGCGTAGTAGAAAGGCAGGCAGTCGAGCGTCGGCATCAGGCCAAGGCGCAGGACAGCCGTGTCGGCGGCAAGTGAGTCGGTCGCGGCGCCGGTCTGCGTTTGGGGGCTGCCGCCTCCCGAGCAGGCCACGAGCAGGACGAAGGCGCAAGCCGCGGAAAGGAGTTTCTTCATCGTGCGGGGAAAAGAAAACCGGGGCAGGCCGAAAAAAACATTGCCCGCCCCGGATGGTCTTTTTAATTAATTAAATGTGTATGCGCGCATCTCAGGCTTCGCCCTTGATGGCAGCGATGCCGGGGAGCGTCTTGCCCTCTATGGCTTCAAGCAGGGCGCCACCGCCAGTCGAGACGTAAGACACCTTGTCGGCCATGCCGAACTTGTTGATGCAGGCCACCGAGTCGCCGCCGCCGATGAGCGAGAAAGCGCCGTTGGCAGTAGCGTCGCAGATGGCTTCGGCCACGGCTTTCGATCCAGCCATGAAGTTGTCCATCTCAAAGACACCGGCGGGGCCGTTCCAAAGGATAGTCTTGCTTTCCTTGATGACCGAGGCGAACGAGGCCATCGCCTTCGGGCCGATGTCCATGCCTTCCCAGCCGTCGGGGATGTCGTTCGAGGGGCAGAACTGCACGTTGCAGTCGTTCTTGAAGTCGTCGCCGCACTTGGCATCTTCGGCCAAGACGAGGTTGACGCCTTTTTCCTTGGCTTTCTTTTCGATGTCGAGGGCCAAGCCGAGGAAGTCGTCCTCGCAGATCGACTTGCCGATCTTGCCGCCACGGGCTTTCATGAACGTGTAGGTCATGCCGCCGGTGAGGATGAGGTTGTCCACCTTCGTGAGGAGGTTCTCAATGATTTCGATCTTCGACGACACTTTCGAGCCGCCCATGATGGCGGTGAAGGGACGTTTGATGTCGTTCATCACCTTGTTGACGGCAGCCACTTCCTTCTCCATCAGGTAGCCGAACATCTTGTGGTCGGCGTCGAAGTAGTCGGCGATGATGGCTGTCGAAGCGTGCTTGCGGTGAGCCGTGCCGAAAGCGTCATTGATGTAGATGTCGGCATACGAGGCCAGCGTCTTGGTGAACTCCTTCTGTTTCTCCTTGACTGCTTTCTTGGCGGCAGCTTTCTCTTCGTCTGTGGCGAACTCGCCGCGGGGCTTGCCCGTTTCTTCTTCGTAGAAACGGAGGTTTTCAAGCAGCAGCGCCTGGCCGTCTTGCAGGGCGGCAGCCTGCTCTTGCGCTTTCATGCAGTCGTCGCAGAACTGCACTTCGACACCGAGCAGTTCGCTCACGCGGCCGACGATCTGGCGGAGTGAGAACTTGGGGTCGGGGTTCTTCTTCGGGCGGCCCATGTGAGACA
>DVNY01000132.1 GCA_018714085.1 Candidatus Caccomonas pullistercoris | reverse complement strand
GCGTCGCGCACCTTGCGGCTGTTGATGTAGATGACGGGTGCGCCTTTTCCGAAGACCTCGATGCCGTCGGCCGTCTTGGTCAGGCCGGGGATGCGGCCGAGCATGTCGTTCACGCGGGGCATGCGGGCGAGTACGGTTCCCTCGACGTTGGTCACGAGGGCGTCGTCCTTGATGTAGGCAAAGGGCCGGCTTCCGGTGACGGTGGCCTCGCCGAGCAGCCTGGCGTCGGCGGCGAGGGCGAAGTTCATGGCCGTAGCTTGTGCGACCGTGCGGAACGTCTGTCCGTAGCCGATGAGCGACACGCGCAACAGCCCGCCTCCCTTGGTGTCGAGGCGGTAGCGCCCGTCGGCGTCGGTGACCGTGCCGGCGATGAAGGTGGAGTCGGCCGCACGCAGGGCGACGATGTTGGCGAAGGCCAGCGGCTTTCCGTCCGTGTCGGTGACGCGGCCCGTGATGACCTGCGCCCCGGCCGTGAGGCTGGTGAGGGCAAGGCTGGCCACGGCGAGGCTGCGGAGGCGAATGGAAAGTGTGTTTCTCATAGCAGTAGGATTGAGGTTACGTACGATATGTTTAACTGTTCTCATTATATATGACACACAAGTTACGGAAATGTGACATGTTTTTACGTACTTTTTTTCAGAAAATCCGAAAAAAGTCAGACGAAGAGCGCTGGCAGCGTGCTTTCCTGCGGTTTCTGCGACCGGATGAGCGTCTGGCGGAGCAGGTTTTCGTGGCGGAAGCCCGTACAGATTTCGTAGTGCTTTCCCTCGAAGCGGTTGCGGTAACGGTAGTTGGCACAACCGCCGTCGCATATGGGGAATACGCTGCACGAGCGGCAAGCGGGGTCGGAGATGTGTCGGAGGATGACTTGGTACGTCCCCTCGCCCGTGGCTTTCAGAAAGCGGGTGCGGTTGTGGAGCTCATGTCACCAACGTTGCCACCTAAACCGCCTTTCAGTTCGTTCATCGAAAGGTCGTTCACCTGTTCGTCCTTTCTGAGGACGATGAATTCACTTTTCTTCATTTTGTGATGTGTTATGGTTGTTATTATCGCAACCCTGAGTTTCAGGGCTGAGGTTCCCGGTGCGACCGCAGGGTGGCGCCTTATGCTGCGGCCGCTGGGGAATGGTTAAATCGGTTTGTTACCAGTCTTCTTCGGGGGCATCGTTAGAAATAGGAATGCGTATCCATTTTTCACCATCCCAAACCCAGATGCCGTTGTCGTCATCCGTGGGGTTGTCGAAGTGTGTAAGGAAGTCGATCATAGCTTTTGTTTTTATGATTGATTTGTTTGTTTCGTCTGCAAAGTAATATAAAAAAATCTACTTAGCAAAAAAACAATTTTGTCAAAATATAACAAGTTTATAACTTTACCGACCGAATTATAACAAAAACCGACAGAAAAATGAAGAGACTTCGTTATATTTTCCCCTTGGCCATTTTGGCAACACTTACGTTACAAGTGTTTTACGTAGAGAGCTTATATAACAATTTTATAAGCGAAAATGTTATTATTCTCAAACCGTTAATAAAACAAAAAATAGAGATAGAGCTGAGAAGTAGGTCAGATTTAGGGCGCGATCACCCTTTGCAGGAATACCGTATCATTATGCCGATAGCCGAAGACTTGATGCCGGAAGAGATGCGAAATGACCCAAAAGTGGCGAACTCTCCTCGTGAGAACACAGACAGCTTGATAAAATCCGGTCGCTACATGACTTATGCCGATGCCATCAACGAAATTCGTCAGGACTTTTGTATTGAGCGCGGTGACTTCCTAAACGTGAATTTATTAGACAGTTTATTTCGTGCTGATTCCTCACTGAGGGATTTGCAGTGGCGTTTTGTGCTCCGGAATACCAATGGGGAAATACTGGCGCATGCCGGCGCAGACCTTATGCGGCAGATGGATTGGGTTGAGACTTATCCACTTGGTCTTCGAGGCGGACAGAAATTAGAAATAGCAATGAACGTACCTGTTAAGGCCTTTCTGATGTCTGACGGAGGGACGTTGTTGGGTTCGTTGGGGATGATGGTGCTTGTGGTGGTGATTTTGGTTGTGCAGTGGTGCATGCTTGAACGGCTGGAACGTCGGCTGCGCTTGCAGGAGACGCACGTCGGCGGCATCATTCACGACCTGAGGTCACCGCTGGCTTCGGTGTTGATGCTGTTGGAAGCATGGCGTGGCCGCGAGAGGGACGCCGCGTGGCAACCGCTCATCGACGAGGGCATGAAACGCGTCCGCACGATGGCGGCCGACATCGTGCGGCTGCTTGACGCCACCCAGCTGTCGCATCGCCGGGCAACCCTGCGTTGGGAACAGGTGGACCTGGCCGCGCTGGTGGCTGCGTTGTGCGAGGAGTACGAACAGGCGTATGCCGCGCAACCCCACACTTTCCGCATAGAGAACGCCCTGCCCGACGGACTGACGGTTCGTGCCGACCGGATGTTGCTGACGAACGTGGTGCGCAACCTTTGGGAAAACGCGATGAAGTATTCCGACCCCGGTGTCTGCGTCACGGTTTGCCTCACGGCCGACGGGCGCCACGTGCGGCTGAGTGTGGCCGACACGGGGTGGGGCATACGGCGCTCGGAGCTTCGCCGCGTGTTCGCGCTCTACTACCGCTCGTCGCACCACGGCCGCAAGGTCAAGGGGTTCGGCATCGGGCTGGCCAAGTCGCGGTTGAGCATGAAGGCGATGGGCGGCCGGCTGACGGTGGAGAGCCGAGAAGGCGAGGGGAGCACGTTCACGGTGACCCTCCGGCGCCGGTAGGCCGGGACTGCCGCCAGATGGTTCCGCCGGCTGCCGTTTCATGGCCACACGGCCGTGGGTGCGGCTGTTGCAGCGCCCGCGCCGGTCCCGGCGGGCGGGGTGCCGGTTTTTCTGTCCGGCTGACAGAAATCTCTGTCCGGCTGTCTGAAAATCCTGTCAGCCGACTTGTTTGTGCCGTCAGCCGTCTTGTTTTTTCGGCCAAACCGGAAGAGCGTGTGGAAGGAGGATGAAAAAATTTGGCCGGGTGGATGGTTTTCCGTAATTTCGCAATAGTGTTAACTGTCTGCGGCCTGTTCGCTTCGGACGCCGAGGCCGGATTTCCGGCGGGCTTTTGGGTGGAGAGGGCCGCAGACGCATTCCAAACAAACGATGAAACCACGGATTGTATATGTCGAGGATGATCTTCTGGTCGGCCAGTTGGGGAAGGCAGCCATGGAGGAAGCCGGTTTTGACGTGCACTATCAGACGTCGCCCGTCGGGCTCGACGATGTGGTCAAGGCGTGGCGTCCGCAGTTGCTGCTGCTCGATGTCGAGGTGGGCGGTGCGAACCTGCTCGACCTGCTGCCCGGGCTTCGCCGGAAGTGGCCTGATGTCCCGGTGGTCTTCGTGACGTCGCACCACGAGGGCGAGAACGTCATGCGTGCTCTCGACGGCGGCGCGGCCGATTACGTGAAAAAGCCTTTCACCGCCGACGAGCTGGTGGCTCACGTGCGTTATGTGCTCAAAAGCAGCCACGCAGCGCCCGCTGTCAGCGACGGTTCCCTTGTTTACGACGAGGGCGCCCGTCAGCTCCTGCTTGCGGGCACGGTGGTGGCGCGTTTGTCGAACAAGGAAAACTGTGTTTTCGGTTTGCTATACGGCCGGATGAACGAAACGGTGGAGACCGCCGAGCTGCTGGCTGCTGGCTGGGGCGAGGCCGGTGAGCCCCGCGGCCAGAGCCTGCTGAACTTGATTGCGCGGTTGCGCCGCATCTTGCCGCCCAAACTGGGGTTGCGCATCGAGAACGTGCACGGGAAAGGCTATCGCCTGGCCAGCCGTCCGGCTGAGGGCGGGTGAAACGCATTGTGGTTGATGCGGCGTCACGCCGCGGGCCATGACCGCTACGTCGAGGGAGGTGGCGGTCTTTTTTGTGCCCTCGCGCCTGTCCGTGCGGCATGACGGAACGGGCCGGAACGCCCCGGAAGGGTGTTCCGGCCCGTTCGCCGGTGGAGGTTGGCTGAGATGAGGCTCAGTCGCGGTAGCAGGTGGCGCGCTGGCCGTCCCATCCGACCGCCTTGACCTCGACGGCTCCGGCGGGGAAGAGCACGGTGGTCCGCTCGACCTGATTGCGGTCGCCGCTGTATCCGAGGCCATACATCGAAACGGCAATCATCTTGCCGTCGGCGTCGTAGGCCTCGAAGGCTACGGCGTTCTGCCAGACGTCGTGGCTGACGATGACGGTGTTCCCGTTGCGCGAGCAGCCTTCGTTCACTTCGCCCCCGACGAGGGCGGCGCGGTTCTTATACATCGCCCAGTTGAGTCCGCTGATGTAGTTGACCTCGCCTTCGGGCAGGGGATAGCCGGCCTCTTCGACGTGCGACCGTACTTCCCCGAGCATCTTCTCGCTGACGTTGAGCAGTCCTGGGGTGTAGTCTTCAATGATCCGTTTCACCACGCCGAACATGCCGGCTTTCTCGAAGAAAGGCAGGAAGTTGAGGCGCGTCGAGTCGCAGACGGTGCGCACGAAGCGCATGAGCTGCTGGCCGTTTGTCATGTTCTGGCCGGCGCTGTTGGTGTCCGTGGCGCCGCGTAGGCCTTTGAGCACCTTGCCGTAGAGGTCAGGGGCGAAGCCCGCCTGCGTGCCGTAGAGCTGCAACTGCCACAGCGGAGCCACCTTGACGAAGTGGTCGTAGTTGCGGCGCGGCCCGGTGAACGTGGCGCCGGCGATGCGGTTGCCGTCCTCGTCCTCGTCGGTGACGGTGTAGTCGGTGGTCTCGGCATAGCGGTAGTCGCCGCCGTTGGCAAACTGCCACGTGACGCCTTCGCAGACGTTCTGTTGCAAGTAGCAGTTGAAGCGGCCGCCTGTTCCTTGGAACATTTGGACGTTGTTGCTGTCAAAGACCGGCTGCACCTCCGATTCGAGACGCAGTGCGGGTGCTTCGCTCAGGGAGAACTGTACCCACGCCGAGTAGATGTTGTTGGTCGTCTCGCCGAGGCCGGTCCAGTTGAAGCTGGGCCGGATCTGGTTGACGTGCCCCAGCTCGTGTCCGAAGCCCCAGAAGTCGAAATTGGCGCGCGAGGGCGTGGCCCACCCGGAGACGTCGGCGGCGCCGGCTCCGATGCCGTCGGCGAACATGCCGCTCGACACAATACGGGCGAACTGACGGTTCTTCGGCTCTTCGCCGAAGAGGACGAGCCCCATCACCTGCCGTTCGAGACGGATGACGTCGTCGTAAATCTGGGCTAACTCAACGCCGTTGTTGGGACAGCGCTGGCGGAACACGGTCGTAGGGAAGGCCACCTGCATCCGGGGCGTGCGGACGTCGATGATGTCCGAGCAGGCGCCCAGCAGCAGTGTGCGCCAGTCGTCGTTGGTGTCACCGCGGCCCAGGTCGAAGTATCCGTTCACGTCGGCCAGGGCAAAGTGGATTTTCAGTTTCGGCGCCTGTTCGAAGAGGCCGGGCGCTGCGTAATACGAGATGTAGCCATTGCCCGTCGTGGTCGGTGTGATCACGTTGATGCCGTTGGCCAAGGGATATTGTGAGTCGTTGTTCCCGCCGAAATTGGAGAAGTCGTGGACGATGAGCGTGGCGTGGACGTCGGCCATGCCGTCGACAAAGACGACTACGGGCTTGCCCGCTACGAAGTGGATGCCCGTGGGGTTCTCATAGGCGTTGTAGGTGCTCGTCTTGAGACGGGTCCGGAGCGTGCTGATCGTCTCGTAGCAGTCGAACTCGCCGATGCGGAACTTTTTCTGCCAGTCGGTGTAGCAGTCGTTCAGTAGCGACAGGCCGAGCTGGCGGAAGTAGGCGTTCCCGCATCGGTTGATGTCGTCGGCTGTGATGCCGGGTTTCAGCGTCGTGCAGAGACGGTCGGCGAAGAGGGCGTCCATGGCGGCGTTGTTCTCGTCGTTCAGGGCATAAAAGCCCATCTCGGCGCAGCTCACGAAGTTGCCCCCGCCCGAATTGACAGTGAAGCGGACCTTTGCGACGTTGTCCGTGCCGTTTTCGCCAAAGTCGATGCGTGCCGCCGATCCGGATGCGCCGAAGTCGTAGTCGCCCAGTTTCTTCCAGACGCCGGACGCATCGGTCGTGGTGTATTCGACGGTGAATGCGCCGAAGTTGCCGTTCGTGTTGCTGTCGGTCCGCGGCGTGTAGATGATGTAGTCGACGTGCCGGTCGCTGCCGCTTAGCGTGTAGGTCAGGGTGACGGGAAAACTTGTCCCGCTGTATGGCGAATGGTAGAGCGTCGACGTGTTTCCGTCGTAGGTGCGTTCGATGCCTTCGCCGGGTTGCGACTGGCTGGCCTCGCCGGTCACGGTGAGGCGGAAGTCGCCTTGAAGCGTGGTGGCAGCGTTGTTGGATTGCTGGACGACGGGGATGTCGCGCACGGTGCCGTCGCCGGCCGTTAGGCGGAGGATGCCGTCGCGGCTGTTCAGGCTGTATGAATAATCCTGGGCTATGACGACACGGTCGGGCTGGCTGTCGGCCACGCGGAACCATGTGGCCGGCGTGCGCCCGTCGGCGTCGAGGGCTTCGGCCGTAAAGGTGGCGTTGCTCATCACGGCGAGGGGCGTCACGCCTTCGTTGTAGCTCACGAAGAGTGTGTCGGTGCTTGTGGCGATGTGCGTACTTTTCGCTGCGTCCTCGTTGAGACGGAGCGTGTTCTGCGCGACGCTGGCCAGCGGAAAGGCAAGTGCCAGGCTCGTGCCCAGTAGGGCTATTTTCTTTCTCATCGTTGGGTGGCTTTATGAGTTGGTCTGTGTCTTTTAGAAGTCATGTTGGGATTAAGGCACAAGGACTTTGTGCCCGTTGACGATATAGACGCCTTTCGCAAGCGGCCAGCTGGTCGTGCCCGAGACAGCGGGCGCATCGATGATGAGCCGGCCCTCGGCGTTGACCACCTTGACGTGGACGGGAGCGGCGCTTTCTACGGTCAGCAAGCCAGTCGCAGTGCGGACGGACAGGCTGTTGCTTGCTTGTATGTCGTTGATGCCGACGGGCACCACGGCGGCTGTGGCGGTGCGGATGGGTTCGGGGTATTGTGAGGAGTATGCTGTGGCATATACCCCCTGCGGGAAGTCTTTCAGAAAGGTGAAGCAGCCCGTTGCCCGGCGTTCGTAGTCTTCGCCTTCGGTGAGCGGAGTGCCCGAGGCAGCGTCATACCACACAAAGTTGTTATTGACGCCATAACCGGTCGCCTGCCCCCACGCGTTGCGGACGAAGTAGTCGTTGATGTCTACTTCGTTTCCTACGACGGGAGTTATGCCCAGATCGAACGGCTCCTGCGGCGCCACCGCGTAGCCGTCGAGGCGGCGCAGCGTGGGGAAGGAGTTGAAGCTCAGGGTGTTGTTGTGGCCATAAAAGTAGCTTAGCGAGTTGCTGTTCTCACTGCTCATCTCGACGAGATGCAGGCTGTTGTGGTCGATGGCAATTTCCTTCAAACCTTTGGCAGCCCTGAGGTCCAGCTCGGTCAGCGCGTTCCTGTCGACCCATAGCTCGGTGAGGGTGGTCGGCACTCCGCTGATAAGGGTCAGTTCGTTGTTGAAGGCGTAGAGTTGTTCGAGCGACGTCGTGGGAGAAAGGTTCAGGCGTTTCAGTGCGTTGTCCTGACACCAGAGCGTAGTGAGCTTGGTCAGGTTCGTTAGGGTGAGCGTGCTCAGCGCGTTGCCTGCGCAGATGAGCGTTGTCAGCTTCGGCTTGTTTCCTAACAGGAGCGTCGACAACTGGTTATAGGCGCAATTCAGCGTGGTGAGTTCGTCGCAGGTCCTTTGGATGGCGAGCGACTGGATAGCGTTGTCCTGTACGTCGAGTGTTGTGAGGCGTTCGGCGGAGTTCAGGTTGAGCCTTTCCAACTGGTTATGCGGGCAGACGAGGGCTTCGAGGTGGGGTGCATCGGTCAAGTCGAGCGCGGTGAGCCCGGCGTTGGGTGCATAGACAGAAGTCAGGCGTCCTTCGCCAGCATTGATCGTAAAGGTTTGGCTTTTGAGCCGGATTTCGGAAGGCGTACCTGTCGCGGGCAGGGTCTCTGTTGTCCCGTCTTGCCACGTGACCGAAGGGACTCCGCTCTCGCAACCGGCGCCGATGGTGACTGTTTCGCCGACGGGGTACGCCGTGGTGAACGTCACGGAGTCTGCCCATGTCGCTCCGGGCAGCAGGCAGCCGAGGCACAAGGCTATTAGTTTTTTTTGTCGCATAGATATGAGATTTAATGAATACAGATAGACAAAAATAGTGTTTTCCCTCGGGAAAGGAGTACCGGGATAAAGTTTTTTAAGAATACCGCAGATTTGTTGTGCCCGAGCGGAACAAAAATCTATCTTTGCAGTCGAGATGTATCAAAACAGTAATTGAAAAGACTATGAGAAAGATTCTTGTTTTCAGCTTGGCCCTGTTGCTGAGTGCCTGTGGCTTGCAGGCTGCCGGGACGGCGGCGCTTTCGCTGGTGCCTTTGCCCGCAAGCGTGGAAGCCGGGAGCGGTGAGTTCGTATGGAAGAATAAGCAGAAGGTGGTCTGTCCCGGCTATCCGGGCGACAGCATCCGCAAAGTCTGCGAGCGTTTTGCGGCAGACTTGCAGCAGTCTACCGGTGTCGAATTGCGCATGGCGAAGAAGGGGCGCGGCGCTGTGGTGCTCACCCTCGACGCCGAATTGGCCCCCGAGGCTTACCGCCTCGACGTCAGCAAGGACGGCATACGCATCAGTGCCGCCCGCCCGGCCGGTTTCTTCTATGCGTTCCAGACCGTGAAGCAGCTGATGCCCCGCAATGTCGTGGCCGGCAAGCGGGCTGACGCTCCAGCCGGTGGCTGGACGGTGCCAGCCGTTTCCATCGTCGACGAGCCGCGTTTCGGATGGCGCGGATTTATGCTCGACGAGGGACGCCATTTCTTCGGCAAGGAGACCGTGAAACACGTCCTCGACATCATGAGCACCTACAAGCTCAACCGCTTCCATTGGCACCTGACCGAGGACCAGGGATGGCGCATCGAGGTCAAGAAATACCCTCGCCTGACCGAAGTGGGCGCATGGCGAAACAGCCGCATCCTTGCTTGGAAAGGCACCCAGCCCGACGGCCAGCGCTATGGCGGATTCTACACGCAGGACGACATTCGCGAGATTGTCGCCTATGCCCGCGAGCGTTTCATCGAGATAGTCCCCGAGATCGACATGCCCGGCCACTTCCAGGCCGCCCTTGCCGCTTATCCCGAGTTGAGCTGCACGCCCGACCAGAAGCACGAGGTGTGGTTGCGTCAGGGCGTCTCGGGCGACGTCATGAACGTCGCTTCGCCCAAAGCCGTTCAGTTTGCGAAGGATGTCATTGACGAGCTGATCGAGCTCTTCCCCTTTAATTACATCCATATCGGCGGCGACGAGTGTCCGACACGTGCGTGGGAGCAGAACGCCGAGTGTCAAGCCCTTTATGCCGAGATCGGCGCGAAGACCTACCGTGACTTGCAAGGACACTTCTATCGCCAGCTCGAGCAGCACATCCAGAGCAAGCCGGTGGCCGAACAGCGCCACCTGATCGCTTGGAACGAAATCCTCGGCAGCAACACCGACGGCCTCGACCTGACGGTGATGGCGTGGGTTGGTGCAGACAAGGCTGCCCAGACGGCGGCGGGTCGCGGCATGGACGTCATCCTCTCGCCCCAGATTCCGTACTACATCAACCGCAAACAGAGCAAGGATCCCTCAGAGCCCCTCTCGCAAGGCTATGGCAACGAGACGGTCGAGGCGGTCTATAACTACAAGCCGGCCAACGGCGTATCCCCGGAGCTCCTGCCGCACTACATAGGCGTGCAAGCGAACTTCTGGACGGAATATGTCATCGAACCGGAGTTCCTCGAATACCTGATGCTGCCGCGTCTGGCAGCTGTGGCCGAAGCGGGATGGACGCCGCAGGAACGCCGCACGTACGACAGTTTCAAACAGCGCATACAAGCTGACGCCGAGTGGTATGAGCTGTGCGGCTTCGACTACGGCAAGCATATCTTTAAGTAATCTTTCCGGCCTGCGAACTGACCGCAGGCCGGCGTCACGGCCGACAGTGGCCCGTTGTCCGGTTGTCCGGGCTGCGGGCCACTGTCGTATGTCGGCCGGTTGTCACGACGGAGAATGCGGTCGGCCGGACGGGGAGAACCGGACGGCGACCTGCGCGAACCAGACGGCTGACAGGAATTCCTGTCAGCCGTCCCGTTTTTTCGGTCAGTACATCAGGAAAGAGCGGGTGCAGTGACTGTGCCTGTCGGTCGCTGCATCCGCTCTTCGTGTGGCGTGCGGAATGAAAAACAGCGGTGAATGCGCCGTTTTTTGCATCTTCCCCGTTTCGTCGGCCAGTTCAGACCATGGGCAAGGAGTTGCCGTTGATTTTCCGGTACAGGTCGAGCGCGTAGACGTCCGTCATGCCCGAGATGTAGTCCAGCACGGCCATCACACGGTCGTAGAGCCGGGGCGCATCGAGCTGGTATTGTTTCGACACGCGGCTAATGAGCAGTTTGCTGTACGCCTTGTCCGGCGACAGCATGGCTTCCATCATCAGTTCGAGCAGGGTGTAGATGATTCGGTAGCCGGCGAGGTCGATGTCCACCACGTCCTTGCACGCGTAGATGTGTTGCCGCGCGACATCCTCGCACGCCCGATAGGCTTTCAGCAAGTGTCTCGGAAGGTGGTCGATGAGGCTTCCCTCGAACGTGCCGGCCAAGATGGCCTCCTCGTGGTCGACGAAGACGGCGGCGCAGGCCTGTTCGAGCGCGTTGATGACGCAGGAGCGGAGGTAGACGATTTGTTCGTTGATATCGGTCACTTCGGTGAATTCGCGCGTAATGCGTTCCTGCGTCCCGGCGTCGAAGAACGCCAGGAGCAATGCTTTCGTCTGCGAGTCGGAGAGCAGGCGGAGCTTGTGGGCGTCTTCGATGTCCATCACCTCGTAGCAGATGTCGTCGGCTGCCTCGACGAGGTAGACGAGCGGGTGGCGGGCATAGGCGTAGAGGCCTGGCTCCACCTCTTTCCCGGGGATGCCCAGTTCGGTGGCGATGCGGAGATAGGCGTCCTTTTCGCTCTCGAAGAAACCGAACTTCGCCTTTTTGCGGGCCAGCGAAGAAGCATAAGGATACTTCACGATGGCTGCCAGCGTGGAGTAAGTCATGACGAAACCGCCCCGGCGCCGTCCCGCAAACTGGTGGGTCAGCAGCCGGAAGGCGTTGGCGTTGCCGTCGAAGTGGATGATGTCGTTCCACTGCGCCTCGGTCAGGCGGTCGCCATCAGGTGCGGCGTAGTCTCTCAGACGGGCGCCTTGCCCTTCCTTGAAGTAACTGATGATGGCACGCTCGCCCGAGTGGCCGAAGGGCGGGTTGCCCAAGTCGTGGGCCAGGCAGGCCGCCGAGACAATGGCGCCGAACGGCTCGAAAACACTGCGGGGCACTTCGGGGTGGCGCCCGATGAGGGCGCGGGCTGAATCGTTGCCCAGCGAGCGCCCCACGCTTGACACTTCGAGGCTGTGGGTGAGCCGGTTATGCACGAAGATGCTTCCGGGCAGCGGGAACACCTGGGTCTTGTTCTGCAAACGGCGGAAAGGCGCAGAGAAGATAAGCCTGTCGTAATCGCGTTGGAACTGCGTACGCATCTCGCGGCGGGTCTCGTGGCGGTCCTCCTTGCCGTAGCGCTTGTCGGATATGAGTCTTTCCCAAATCATAGTCATGGCGTTAAGTGTCGCAAAAATACAGCGTTCTTCTCGCTTTTTCGAGAAAAGCCGGGACTATATGCGCGGAATTCCGTATTTTTGTTCACTCTTACAGTCAACGACATACGGATGGAAATAAAAGTCATCAACCGTTCCCACCATGCTTTGCCTGCATACGCCACACCGCTGAGTGCCGGTATGGACCTGCGGGCCAACCTCGATGCCCCGATCGAACTGGCGCCTTTGGCGCGCTGCGTGGTGCCCACGGGGCTGTTCATCGCGCTGCCTGCGGGCTATGAGGCGCAAGTACGGCCGCGCTCGGGCCTCGCTTTGAAGAAAGGCATCGGCCTGCTGAATGCGCCGGGGACGATAGACGCCGACTATCGCGGCGAAATAGGTGTGATTTTGGTTAACCTGTCGAATGAGCCGTTCGTCGTCAACGACGGCGAGCGCATAGCCCAGCTGGTCGTCGCCCGGCACGAGACGGTGGAGTGGCGCCCTGTCGCGACCCTTGACGACACGGACCGTGGCGCCGGAGGCTTCGGGCATACCGGCGTGGAGTGAGGATGACTTTGTTCCATCGACGATATATGCAACGAAGAGTGAAGTTCTTGCTTGGATGGGCCGTGTGGGCCGTTGCCTTGGTAGCGGCAGCCGCGTGTTCGTCAGGCCGTGGCCCGGCAGAGGCTGCGGCAGGCGTTCCTGTGTTTACGGTCGAGGCTGTCGACGCGGTGCCGCTTCCGCAGGAAGCCCAGCTGAAATATAAAACGTTCTACCTCGAAGCCGTGCGTCAGGGCCTGAATGGGAACGAAGCGGCTTGCCGTGAGCTGCTCCGCCGTGCGCTCGACCTCAATCCAGACGGCGCGGAAGCCATAAGCCGTTTCGTGCCTTACGTGGCCGACACTGCCGAAGTCGTGAGACTGCTGAAGCATGCCATTGCCGTAGCGCCCGAGAATCCGACCTACCGTAGCCAGTTGGTCTATTGCTATCTTCAACAATCTGAACTTGACTCGGCCATCTCTGTGCTCCGCACCGTGATCGACAAGGAGGAATACCCGATTGACGATCTCTGGCTCCTTTACCGCTTGGAGAACCAGCAGCAACACTATGACGACGCGCTGCGCACCTTGTCGCGCTTGGAGCGCCTCGAAGGCAGCAGCGAGGGGTTCGATCAGGAACGTATCCGACTCTATACCAGCGCCAAGCAGTTGGAACGGGCTTATGACGAGGTGAAACGCCTTTGTGCGGAGAATCCGAACGAATTGCGCTATCCCATGCTCCTTGCCAGCCTTTATCTCGACAATGGCCGGGCCGACGAAGGCTATGCCCTGTGCCGCCAGGTCCAAGCAAAAGAGCCCGGGAACAGCATGGTGCAGGCGTGGCTCATCGCTTATTATAAGGATCGCAACGACACGGCCGCCTATTTGGCTGAGATGGATTCTTTCATCTGCAATCCGACGGTGGAAAACGCAGCCCGGTATCAACTGCTCGGCGGGTTGGTTTACGAACAGCGCGAGGACACGACGAAACAGACCGTCAGGACAATGCTTGACCTTTTCAGGAAAGCGCTGGCCCAGCCGCAGGAAAACAGTGCCATTGCCGAGCTCTGCGAACAGTATATGCTCTATACCCGCCAGCCTGCCGACTCCATCGCGGAGGTGCTGTGGAAAAATCTGGAAATAACGCCAGACAACAGTGCCGCCCGGACGCGTTTGCTCTTCCACCTTATCGAAAAAGAAAACGATACAGCGCTGGTTCGCCTCTGTCACGAGGGTGAACTTTATAATCCCACTCATTTACATTATTACTTGTATGAGTGTCTGGCGCTCTCTCAGCAGGACCGTCGGGAGGAGGCTATTGCAGCCGTGCGCCGTGGCCTTGAACACAAGGACGGCGACACACAGCGCGAAGTCACTTCCGACCTTTACGCCATCTTGGGCGATTTGCTTCACGAGGCCGGGCGGAAAGACGAAGCCTATGAGGCTTATGATTCTTGCTTGACCTACAATGCGGAGAATGTCAACTGTCTGAACAATTACGCCTACTTCCTCTCGCTGGACGGCGTCCGGCTCGATGAGGCGGAGCAGATGTCATACAAGACGTTGCAGACGGATTCCGTAAGTCCGACCTATTTGGACACGTATGCCTGGATCCTTTTCGAGCAAGGGCGCTACGAGCAGGCACGGTTATACATCGACGAAACGATGAAGTATGTCGATGAAACCGAAGAGAACGCCAGCATCTACGATCATGCCGGCGACATTTACATGAAGTGCGGCCGCGCCGAAGAGGCTGTCGACTTTTGGCGACGGGCGCTGCGACTGACGGCAGAGTCGGTAGAAAAGAAAAAGATTGAACGTAAGATTAAGAAATACTCCTACCTATGAAGCATCTTCTTTCGATAGCCGGATTACTTTTGGTGACTGCGCTGCTGCTTTCGGGCTGTAAGTCCAGCAAGACGGTGCAGTCTGGAAGAACACCTGACGCCGTGCCTGCCTTTGACGTCAATGCGTATAAAAACCGCGTGGTTGCCCGTGCGGCGCGGCCTTCGGCTTTGACGGCACGGCTCGCCCTGTCGTTGAAGGCCGGAACGAAAGAGATTTCCGTGAATGGCAGCCTCCGGATGCAGCGTGACGACGTCATTCAGCTCTCGCTCACTTTCTTGGGAATGGAGGTCGGCCGCATGGAGTTCACCCAGCATGATGTGCTTCTCGTTGACAGGTTCAATAAGCAGTATGTCCGTGTCCCGTACAACGAAGTGGATTTCCTGCAACGTGCACGGCTTGACTTCGACGCCTTGCAGGCCTTGTTCTGGAACGAGTTGTTCGTTCCGGGCGAATCCGGACAGCCGTCGGAAATCCTGTCACGTTTCAAGGTGAGCGAGGACGGCGACTACGTCCGCTTCCTGCTAGACGACGCGCCGCAGTTGACCTACGACTTCCAGACTGTCAAGGGCAACGGGTTGCTCGACCAGACGACCATCAGCGGCAAGACCCCCGGCGATGCGACGAAATTCGTCGGCCGTTATGGCGACTTCGCCGACGTGTCCGGCTACACGTTTCCTACCCGCATCCAGTTCGCCGTGGAGGGGGTCCGGCGGGGCAATTATTCGCTTGACATGACGCTCAGCCGCCTTTCGACGTCTGACAAATGGGAGAAGCGAACTGAAATATCGTTGAAATACAGACAACGAACAGTCAATGACATAATGCGGCAACTTATGTCGCTTTGAGAAAAGTGATGGTTAGAAGGTTAGTCATATTCGCCATACTGGCTGTGACGGTTTGTGTTGTTCCTGCACAGACAAACCGCCAGATACGGAATTTGCAGTCGGAAAGCAAATCGCTGAAAAAGCAGATTACGCAATCCGAACAACTGCTGCGTTCGACGAAAAAAGACGTCAAGTCGCAGCTCAGTAACCTAGCCCTGCTTAGCGGCCAGATTGACGATCAGCGCCGTTATGTCGCGGGTATTGAAGCAGAGGTGAAACAGCTGGACAGCAACATTGTCCAACTCTCCGCCCAAGTCAAAAAGCTGGTCGCCGAACTCAATGAATGCAAACGAAAGTACAGCCGCTCGATGGTGTACATGTACAAAAACCGGTCGACGCAGAACAAACTGATGTTCCTTTTTTCTGCAAGAAATTTCAGCCAGATGTTCCGTCGTATGAGGTACATGATGGAATACGCCAAATATCAACGCGCTCAGGGCGAAATCATCAGAGAGAAGGAAACTGCGGTGAGGAACAAACAAAACGAGTTGCTCAGCACGAAGGCTCAGAAAAACCAGCTGCTCGCTGCGGGACGAACGGAGCAAGCCAAACTCGAAGGACAGCAAAAGGAGCGCGAGGGCATCGTCAGCGAGTTGAAAAAGAGGCAGTCAAAGCTGCAAAACACCATCGCCCAGACCCGGAAACGCTACAATTCGTTGAACGCGAAGATCGACCGTCTGATACAGCAGGAAATTGAGGCCGCCGAACGTCGCAGGCGTGAAGAGGAAGCCCGCCGGCGGCGCGAGGCCGAGCGCAAGGCCAAGGCGGAGGCTGCCGCCCGTGCCAAGAAAGGAAAGTCGGGCAAGAAATCGTCTTCGTCCGCTTCCGCGTCGAAGAAGACGGCGACGCCGTCGTTCCGTGAGCCCAGTTCTGCCGATGTGAAGTTGAACCGTAATTTTGCGGCCAACAAGGGGCGCCTTCCCATGCCCATCACGGGACCCTATGTCCTGACCGGCCGTTTCGGGAAGTTTGCCGTTCCTGGCCTGAAAGGCGTCCAGCTCGATAACAAGGGCATCAACATCACCGGGAAAGCCGGCGCGCAGGCACGTTGCATATTTAACGGCGAAGTGACCGCCGTGTTCCCGTATAATAATATGGTGAATGTCATAGTGCGTCACGGCAGTTATATCTCCGTTTATTGCAACTTGCAATCCACCTCCGTCCGCAAGGGACAGCAGGTCAGCACCGGGCAGGTGCTCGGCCGCGTGGCAAACGACGGGTCGGGCAACTGTACCTTGCACTTCCAGTTGCGCAAAGAAAAGACAAAGCTGAACCCGGAGCAGTGGTTGCGCCGGTAGGGCGGGGCTACTGTTCGGAACACCCGGCTACGTTTCGGGCGCGGTCTCCCGCAGCAGGGAAAACCGCGCCCGAAACGTTCAAACGTGGCGACGGTGTTTTCACCGCAGGTGCAAGCCGTCGAGCATGTTCAGGTATAGCCTGATTGCTTCGTGGATCTCCGCAGGCTTGATGTATTCGTCGGCAGTGTGTGAGCGGGCAGAATCTCCCGGACCCATTTTCAGTGAAGGGAACGGCATCAGGGCTTGGTCGCTCAGTGTGGGCGAGCCGTACGGGATGCGCCCCAGCCCGATGGCGCTTCGCACGAGGGGATGGCACGGGTCTATGCGCGACGAGTTGAGGTGGAACGACCGTGCCTGCACTTCGCTTTTGACGTTCCGGCAGATTTCATCGAAGATTTCGTGGTTGCTGTAAAGCTCATTGCTGCGCACGTCGACGGTGAAGCGGCATTCGGCAGGGACTACATTGTGCTGCGTGCCGGCCTGGATGATAGTGACCGTCATTTTTACGGCTCCAAGCATGGGTGAGACTTTCTTGAAACGGAACGTCCGGAACCATTCTATGTCTTCCATTGCTTCATAGATGGCGTTCACGCCTTCGTCGCGGGCGGCGTGTCCGCCTTGGCCGTGAGCGGTTACGTCGAGCACCATCAAGCCTTTTTCGGCTATGGCGGGCTGCATGCCTGTCGGTTCGCCGACGATGGCCACGTCGACAGGCGGCAGGAACGGGAGCACCATCTCGATGCCTTGTTTGCCTGACACCTCTTCTTCGCACGACGCCAGGTAGATCAGGTTATAGGGTTGGTCGCGCCGGCTCAGCAGACGGAAAGTCTGGAGCAAGGCCACGAGGCCGCCCCCGCAGTCGTTGCTGCCCAGGCCGTAGAGGCAACCGTTCTCGTGGGTGGCTTCGAAGGGCGGGCGTATCCAGCCGGCTGTCGGGCGGACAGTGTCGATGTGTGCGTTCAGCAGGAGCGTCGGCCGGGTGGCGTCGTAACCTTCGGCGGTGAGCCAGATGTTGTTCCCTTTCCGGCGGCAATTGAGCCCCTTGGCTTTGATGAATTGTTCGAGCGCGTCGGCTGCGGTCTCCTCTTCCCTGCTGAACGAGGGAATCGCTATGAGCTTTTCGAGCAGGTTTATGGCCTCGCTGGCGTAAGCACTGACTTCTTCGGGATAAAAACTTCGGTTTGTTTGCATGGCTGTCACAAGTGTGCGCTAAGCTTTGTCATGCAAATTTAACGCATCTTCCGAAAAGATGCAAGAACTTTCGCCAACTCGTAGTGCTGAGGACTGAAAAACGGGACGGCTGACGGAACGGACGGGACGGCTGATAGAAAATCCTGTCAGCCGTCCCGTCCGTCCTGTCAGGGCATCCGTGTGTGCCCCTTTTGCTGGACGTTTTTGTGTCAGGGGTGGAGGCAGGAGCCAAACGGCGCTTGGAAACGTGGTTGAGGTGTTGGAAAAACGCCGATGAAATCGCAGCTTTTTCGTTGCAGGGCGGATGTGTGCACATCCTGTCACGGACAACCCGTCCAACGGGGCGGAACCGACGGAAAACAGAGCGAGCATGAAGAAAAAAACGCCGGAGGGCGCGTAGAACGGAAATAAATAGTATTTTTGTAACATCAAAAAATCTTGACCGCCTATGTTGACAAATTGCCACTTGGCACGCTTGGTCCAGGAGCAGGCCGCACGTCATGGAGAGCGGACGGCGCTTTCCTATCGCGATTATGCGCAAGGGAAATGGGTACCCGTCTCGTGGAGCGACTTCGAGAGCCGGACCCGGACGGTGTCGCGCGCGTTGCTGGCACTGGGTGTCGGTGTGCAGGAAAAGCTGGCAGTCTTTTCCCAAAACAAGCCCGAATGCCTCTATGTCGATTTCGGCGCCTATGCCATACGGGCCGTAACTATTCCGTTCTATGCCACAAGCAGCGGCGCACAGGTGACCTATATGGTCGGCGACGCCGAAATCCGCTATGTCTTTGTAGGCGAACAGGAACAGTATGACGTGGCATTCAGCGTCATGCCCCTTTGCCCGACTTTGGAGAAAATAATCATATTTGACCCGACAGTCCGGAAGAATCCCAATGACCATCTGTCCGTTTACTTCGACGACTTCCTGCGAATGGGCGAGGACGAAGGTTTGCAGGGCGACGTGGAGCGCCGGACGGCTGATGCCCGCTTTGAAGACTTGATCAACATCCTCTACACCAGTGGTACGACAGGTAACAGCAAAGGCGTGATGCTTACGGCCGCCATGTATCACGAGGCTTTCCGCGCCAATGACGCTGTGCTCCCTATCAGCGAAAAGGACATCTTGCTTAATTTCCTCCCTTTCACCCATGTGTTTGAGCGAGCTTGGTCTTATTTCGGACTGGCAGAGGGCGCGCAGCTGGCCATCAACCTCCGGCCCAATGATGTGCTCCAATCACTCCAAGAAGTCCACCCCACGTGCATGTCGGCAGTGCCCCGGTTCTGGGAAAAAGTCTACCAGGCTGTTCTGGACCGCATGGAAAACGGGGCTCCCGTCGTGCGCAGCCTGATCAGTTCAGCGATTGATGTCGGCAAGCGCTACATGAGCTATAAGTCGCGCGGCGTCGTACCGCCCCTCCCGCTTACCGTGAAATACAGGTTCTACGAACGCACTGTCATTGCTTACTTAAAGAAGATGCTGGGGCTCGAACGGGGCAACTTCTTCCCTACCGCGGGAGCAGCAGTGCCCCCCGTGGTCGAGGAGTTTGTGCATGCCGCCGGCATCCGCATGGTCGTAGGCTACGGCCTGACCGAGTCGACCGCGACGGTGTCTTGCGACGTGCCGGGCATGACCTACCACATAGGCTCGGTCGGCCGGATCATCGACGGCCTCGAACTCCGCATAGGTCCGAACAACGAGATCCTCCTGCGCGGAAAGACGATTACGCCCGGATATTACCATAAAGAAAAAGCGACCCGGGAGGCTATCGACGAGGAAGGCTGGTTCCATACAGGCGATGCCGGCTATATGAAAGACGGTGAGCTCTATCTGACCGACCGCATCAAGGATCTGTTCAAAACGTCGAACGGGAAATACATCGCTCCACAACTGATCGAGTCGAAGCTCGTCGTAGATCGCTATATAGATCAGGTCGTAGTGGTGGCGGATGAGCATAAATTCGTGTCGGCTCTTATCGTTCCGGACTACAAGTTGCTCGAACAGTTCGCGCATGACAATGGATTGGATGCCCTGAGCCGCGAAGAGTTATGCCGCCATCCGCAGGTGGTTCGTTTTATCGCCGACCGCGTCGATACGCTTCAGCAAGACTTGGCCCACTATGAGCGCATCAAGCGCTTCCTGCTCCTGCCCCGGCCATTCACGATGGAGCAGGGCGAAATGACGAATACGCTGAAAATACGCCGTAAGGTGGTTTACGAACATTATGATGCAGACATCCGGCAACTCTATGCCGACGCGGAGGCCGAAGGGCACCAGTGAGCGTTTCGCCTTTCTGCGTGGTGGCCCTTTGCGTCAGTAAGAGGCGTTCGGGATGCGGGGAAGCTCGCGGGATGCGGTACGCTGCCGCGTGTTTGCGAACCCGCTATTCAAATAAACAACAGGGCGGCAGGAACAGCCGCTTCTAACAAACCGTAACACTATGACAATAACTCTCTTGGTGCTCGCCCTGTCGGCTGTCTTTTTCATGCTGGGGCGCGTGCGTTCAGACCTTGTGGCGCTGTGCGCCTTGCTTGCTTTGGTGCTTTTCGGTGTGTTGACACCAGAGGAGGCTCTGTCCGGTTTTTCAAACCCCGTGGTCATCATGATGGCCGGCCTGTTCGTAGTCAGTGGGGCTATCTTCCAGACAGGCTTGGCCAAGTTGGCGAGCCGCCAGGTGCTGCGCTGGGCCGGGACAAGCGAGATTAAGCTTTTCCTCTTGGTCATGCTGGTCACGGCGTTTGTCGGCTCGTTTGTCAGCAATACGGGGACAGTGGCGCTGATGCTTCCCATCGTGGTGAGCATGGCCAAGACCGCCAACGTGCCAGCCTCGCGCCTGTTGATGCCCTTGGCTTTCGCCAGCAGCATGGGCGGCATGATGACGCTGATCGGTACGGCGCCCAACCTCATCATCAGTGACACATTGGAACATGCCGGCTACGGCAAGCTCTCGTTCTTCTCCTTTACGCCCGTGGGCTTGATCTGCGTAGCCTTCGGCACTGCGCTACTCATCCCGTTGAGCCGGTGGTTCCTTTCCGGGCAGCGGAAAAAGAAAGGAGAACGCCGTCGCGGAAAAACACTGAGCCAACTGGTCGATGAGTATCAGATTGCCGAAGGCCTGACGCGGCTGGCTGTGCCGGCTGGTTCGCCGATTGTCGGAAAGACCGTCGTGCAACTTGATGTGTTCCGCCGTTACGGTTTGACCGTCATAGAGGTGAGACGCGAGGACACGTCGCGCGGGCCTCTGCTCAAACGGGTGAGCCAATATGCAGCCGAGAGCGGAGTGGCGCTTGCTGCCGGTGATGTCATTTACGTGCTGACACAGGATGTCACACGTACTGAGGCTTTCGCCCGGGATTATGGCTTGCAGGTCGTGTCGCCCGGGAAAAGTGGTGCAGAACTCCATTTCTACGACGTGGGGATAGCCGAGATCGTGCTGATGCATGCCTCGAAGTTTCTCAACCGGACATTGAAAGAAACGGAGTTCCGGACAGTGTACGGCGTCAACGTATTAGGCATTCGCCGCGATAATCACTATCTCCTCGACGACCTGAAAGATGTCCGCCTTCATAGCGGCGACGTGCTCCTTGTGCAGGGTTCGTGGGAAAACATTGCCCGCATGGGGCGTCTGGGTGGCGAGGAGTGGGTCGTTCTCGGGCAGCCCGAAGACGAGGCCGCCCGGGTGACACTCGATTATAAAGCACCGCTGGCCGGCCTGATACTGCTCGCCATGGTTGCCGCCATGGCCTTCGATTTCATTCCCGTGGCGCCCGTGACGGCCGTTATGGTAGCCGCCGTGCTCATGGTAGTCAGTGGTTGCCTGAGGAATGTAGAAGCGGCATACAAAACGATGAATTGGGAGAGTTTAGTTCTCTTTGCGGCTATGTTACCGATGTCTGTTGCGCTCGAAAAGACCGGAGCCTCTGCCTGGATGTCGGGATCTTTGGTCAGCGGACTTGGCGCTTATGGGCCTTATGTGCTTTTGGCGGGTATTTATTTCGTCACTTCGATCATGACGTTGTTCATCAGTAATACGGTGACTACCGTCCTGATGGCGCCGATTGCTTTGAGCGCTGCCCTCGGGCTTGGCGTCAATCCGACGGCTTTCTTGTTTGCTGTCTCCGTGGCGTCGAGCATGTGCTTTGCTTCACCATTCTCCACGCCGCCCAACGCGCTTGTCATGCCTGCGGGGCAATATACGTTCGCCGATTTCGTCAAAGTCGGCCTGCCTTTGCAGCTCGCAATGGGTGTAGTAATGGTTTTTGCACTGCCCCTGCTCTTTCCTTTCGGCTGAAAGTTGTAACTTTACAGCCAAAAACAGAACAGATGATAACTGCTGAACAATTGAAGTCCGTCAAAGAACGGGCGGAAGCACTGCGACGGTATCTTGACATAGACGCTAAGACCATACAGCTTGAAGAGGAGCAACTGCGGACGCAGGCGCCCGGTTTTTGGGACGACGCCAAGCGGGCTGAGGAGCAGATGCGGAAAGTCAAGTCGCTTGAAAAATGGATTTCGGGATACAAGGAAGTCCACATGCTTACCGAGGAACTCGAACTTGCCTTTGACTTCCACAAAGAAGGTTCGGTGAGCGAAGAAGAGGTCGATGCGGCCTATTCGGCTGCCATTGAGGCCGTCGAAGCGCTCGAACTGAAAAACATGCTCCGTCAAGAAGAAGACTCGATGGACTGCGTACTGAAGATTAATTCCGGTGCTGGTGGAACAGAGAGCCAGGATTGGGCGTCGATGCTCATGCGCATGTATATGCGCTATGCCGAAGCCCATGGTTACAAAGTCAGCATCTCGAACCTGCAAGACGGCGATGAGGCCGGCATCAAGACTGTGACGATGGAGATCGAGGGTGAGTATGCCTATGGTTACTTGAAGAGTGAGAACGGCGTGCACCGGTTGGTGCGCGTGTCGCCATACAACGCGCAGGGAAAGCGCATGACCTCGTTCGCGTCGGTGTTCGTGACGCCGCTTGTCGACGACACGATTGAGGTGTACGTCGATCCGTCGAAAATCAGTTGGGACCTCTTCCGTTCGGGCGGCGCCGGAGGCCAGAACGTGAACAAGGTCGAAACTGGCGTCCGCCTACGCTATCAATACAAAGACCCCGACACGGGCGAGGAAGAGGAAATCCTGATTGAGAACACCGAGAGTCGCAAACAGTTGGAGAACCGTGAAAACGCTATGCGCCTCCTCCGTTCGCAGCTCTACGACCGCGCGTTGCAGAAACGCCGTGCCGAGCAGGCTAAGATAGAGGCCGGTAAAAAGAAAATCGAATGGGGAAGCCAGATTCGCAGTTACGTGTTCGACGACCGTCGTGTCAAGGATCACCGAACCGGCTTTCAGACGAGCGACGTGAACGGCGTGATGGACGGCAAAATCGACGGTTTCATCAAGGCATACCTTATGGAATTCTCCGAACAGAACGCTGAAAACGCATCAGCTTAACAAAAGTAAGTGTAGAAGTAAAATCTGATATTATGAGCCAAAGAAGTAAACTGAAAGCCACGGCCCGCGAAGCGCGTCAGGCGCGCCAGGCTCGCCGGATTATCAATGGAATTTTCATCGGACTGATTGTCCTGATGATCGTAGTTTTGGTGGGATATTATCTCGTTGCCGGATAAGATGCCCATAGAGATAGAACGTAAATTCCTTGTGGCCGACGATTCATATAAGGCGATGGCCACATCGCACAGCCGGATCGCCCAAGGCTACTTATGCAGTGAGCATGGCCGGACGGTGCGTGTGCGTTTGCGTGACGGGCGGGCTTATCTGACGATCAAGGGACCCTCGGCGCCGGGAGGGCTGTCGCGTTATGAATTTGAAAAGGAAATCACGCCCGACGAAGGACTCTCCTTACTCCGCTTGTGCGAGCCGGGGGTCGTAGAGAAGTTCCGTTGGCTTGTGCCCTGCGGTAATCATGTCTTCGAGGTCGATGAGTTCCTCGGTGACAACGACGGCTTGGTCGTGGCCGAAGTCGAGTTGCGCGCAGCCGACGAGCCTTATGCGCGGCCGGCTTTTCTGGGGCGTGAAGTGACGGGCGAGGAACGCTTTTATAACTCCCACCTGCGCCGTCGGCCTTATAAAGAATGGACCGCCGACGAGAAAGCTCCCTGAACCGGCTTATTGCACAGAAGATTCAGGAGTAGCTTCTACTTTATTAGGAACGAATAAAATCCGCAGGGGAGGCGCACATGCGCAAATCCCCTGCGGACTTTTCTTATTTACCCAAAGTCACTTTCCAGTCGCCGTCTGAGTCTTTGCGGAGCTTGACGGCATAATCGTCCGTCTTTCCGTTCTTGTAGGTGACGTCGAGGTGTACGACGGCCGTTTCCCCGTCGTCAGCGACGTCCTCCGACGTGACCTTGTAACTGTCGATTCCACCGGTGTTTTTCACCGTTTCGCTGTACTTGGCCTCCAAGAGTTGTGTGAACTCCTCTTTGTCCTTTTTCAACTTCTCCGGATCTTCTTTGTCTGCGTCGCTGACGTAGAGCAGGTCGGTGTACTTGTCATACTTCTCTTCCATCAGATATTTGATGGATTGCTCGGCGACGCCCGAAGGCGTGTTTGACGAACAAGCGGCAAAGCACAAGACTACGCATAAGGTAGTCAGCATGGTCAAAAGCTTTCTCATGGTTTTGTTTGTTAGGTGAATAATTAAAAGGAATAAATGGGGTGTAATTGTGGACAGGCGGCCAAATCTGACGGGAAAGTGACCGCTCCGGCGACGCCGGGCAGGTTGACCTCGTGCTGGTTGACGGGGAGCGGCGCTCCGGCGCGGTCGAAAGCAAAGGTGATGAGCTCCGTGCAATAGAGCCGCGAGGTGTCACGGTCATCGTAGTCATGGTCGAAAAGCGCTCGCCGTTCGTAAGCCTGGTAGGCCACTTTCGCTGCCCGCGCGGCGGCTGCGCTGTCCGCATGGCGCATGACGATGCCTCGGGATGCCCGGTCGTTTGCATAGAAAACGTCGATGGAATCGAGCTTTACGCGATCGGGATCGCCGTCGAAGTCCGGCTCGCCCGGGACGGCATGCACCACCATCGGTGTTCCCTCATGGAAAGCAACGATGCCAACGTGCGAGTATGGGCCGCCCCCGTCGAGCACTACGACAGCCTGTCCGACGGCGCCAGTGCCGCGGCGGAACACCACATCGCCCTCTTGCCATGTCACTTGTGCCGCCACGTGGCGACGCGCCGGCTGCGTTCGGGCGCACGATGCCCAGATGCAGGTGAGCCCCACGAGGGGGAGGAAGGCGGAGACGGCGTTTTTCATTCCGTGTGTAGGCTTGGTTTCGCAGGCAATGTAGGAGAAAAAATCGAGATGGGCAAATGAAAATGTAAGAAAACTTAAAAAAATCACGGAAAGCCGTGTAGAAGCGGGGACAGTGTGCGGCGCGATGCTTATAATAACAGAAAGAGGAAACGTTTAGTGCGACGGTCCAAACGGTCAGGCCGACAGGAAAAACAGTCAGCCACCCCGTTCGTCCTGTCAGCCGTTTGAGAATTTCTGTCAGCCGTCCCGCATCTGATGTCGCTCCTCGGGTTTGATCTTTGTCGTCCGTCGTTCGCCTTACTGGCATCGCGTGGATATCCGCGTGCAGGAACCGCATGGGCAGGTATGGCGAAAGGCGCTCTCCTCGGGCGATGCAAAGAAGCTGGAAAGTAAGGGAAAAATGCGATGAAATCGATGAGAATTACACGGTTCCTGTGTGTCCGCGCTGGGCGAGCTTTTCGCGGAGTGCTGCCACGAAAGCGTCACGGTCGGCACAGC